>JAIUOE010000001.1:335165-670331 GCA_020161395.1 Bacteroidota bacterium | reverse complement strand
TATTTCTCTTTGACTCATTTGAAATGTTGATCCCAATCTTAGGTCTCCTGTTTTTGAAACCTAATTTATTAATTTGAGTGTCATTTCTATCGAGTCGTAGCAGTGTCATTTCTATTGTGTTATTACAATAGTTAATAGCTAATCTTTTTGTACTCTCCCGTTAAATTGATATTTTGCAAGTTCAGTTTTTATTTTTTCCCCAACAAATGTTTAAAGGACTATGGCTGATACATCAGATCTCAGGAATGGACTAATAATTAAATTTAAGAACGACTTGTTTACAGTTGTAGAGTTTCAGCATGTGAAACCCGGCAAGGGAGGGGCATTTGTTCGTACCTCTCTGAAAAGTCTCACCACAGGGAGAGTATTGGACAATACATTCCGGTCAGGCGAAGGGATAGATATAGTTAAGGTGGAGCGAAGGAAATTCCAATACCTTTATGCTGATGGTGAATCACTTGTCTGCATGGACAACGAAACCTACGATCAGATGAATGTACCGGTTGCCACATTTGGTGACGGAATAAAGTTTATAAAAGAGGGCACCGAAGTTGACATGCTTATGGATGGCGAAAAAATCGTGAGCGTTGAACTTCCCGTACATGTAGCTCTTAGAGTGGTGGAAACAGAACCCGGATTCAGGGGTGACACTGCAACAAATGCGTTAAAACCTGCGAAAATGGAAACAGGAGCCACAGTAATGGTTCCACTTTTCATTAACGAAGATGACCTTCTGAAGATAGATACCCGTACGGGTGACTATATGGAAAGAGTTAAATCTTAATTTTTTTAATATAACACAGGTTAAACATGGATATTAATTTAATCCGTCGTCTTGTCAAGCTGGTAGAAACAAGCGGAATCTCTGAACTCGAGATCGAAGAGAAAGAGTCGAGAATCTACATTTCCAAATATGGAAATGCAACACCCGGAGCTGTAAACTACACAGTTGGTGCCCCTCAGAGCGCCCCTGCACCTCATCCGGTTGCTCAACACGCGGCTCCAGTACCGGCTCCTGCACCTGAGTCAGCCCCGGCTGCCAATGAAAAGCTGCATGAAATTAAATCGCCGATCGTTGGCACTTTCTATCGTTCACCCGCTCCTGATGCCGATTCGTATGTAAAGGTTGGCGACAGAGTGGAACAGGGTTCAGTACTCTGCATCGTTGAGGCAATGAAACTGATGAACGAAATAGAATGCGACATTTCAGGAACAGTTGCCAAAATAATGGTTGACAACGGAAGGCCTGTTGAATATGGACAATTGCTTTTCCTTATTAAACCCGATTAAAGACGGTCAACAATTCATTTGAGGTAAAGATTGTTCAAGAAAATACTTATAGCCAACCGTGGTGAGATAGCCCTTCGGATTATCAGAGCCTGCAAGGAACTCGGGATAAAGACCGTGGCTGTTTACTCGGAAGCCGATAAAAACTCACTCCATGTAACTTTTGCCGATGAGGCTGTGTGCATAGGGCCTGCAGAAAGCCGCAACAGCTATCTGAAGGTGCCCGTGATTATGTCAGCCGCAAATGTTACAGGTGCCGATGCGATCCATCCCGGATACGGATTTTTAGCGGAAAATGCTAATTTCTCTGAAATTTGTGCCGAATCAGGCATTAAATTTATCGGTCCAACTGCTGAAATGATTCGCACCATGGGCGACAAGGCTGTGGCAAAAGACACGATGAAAAAGCATAATGTCCCTGTTATCCCCGGAAGTGACGGCATTATTGATGATCCTGCAGAAGCTCAGAGAATAGCGACTGCAATGGGATTCCCCGTCATCATAAAAGCTTCTGCCGGTGGTGGTGGAAAAGGGATGCGCGTCGTTCGTGAGGAGTCGGAATTTAATCTTGCATTCATAACTGCAAGAGCGGAAGCCGAAGCAGCCTTTGGTAATGGTGATGTTTATATTGAAAAACTCGTTTTGAACCCCCGGCATGTCGAAGTGCAGGTAATCGGAGATCAGCACGGCAACCATTATCACTATGGTGAAAGAGACTGCTCCGTACAAAGAAGACACCAAAAGCTGATAGAGGAATCCCCCTCCCCGGCTCTCGATCAGGAACTTCGTGACAGGATGGGAGCTGCCGCAGTAAAAGCCGCAAAATCGATCAATTACGAAAGTGTCGGTACTGTGGAGTTCCTTTTGGACAAAGACAAAAATTTCTATTTTATGGAGATGAACACCCGAATTCAGGTTGAGCATCCCGTAACCGAGATGGTTTATGAAACAGACCTCGTAAAGCAGCAAATTCTCGCTGCCGCCGGCTTTGTGATTGAACCACCCAACAACAGACCCAAAGGTCATGCCTTTGAGTTTAGAATCAACGCAGAAGACCCTGATAACAACTTCAGACCGTCACCCGGAAGGATTGAATCTCTCAATTTCCCCGGCGGGCTCGGAGTAAGAATCGACTCCCACATCTACCAGTCATACACCATACCTCCGTATTACGATTCGATGGTTGCAAAACTGATAGTCTGGGACAAAGACAGAACCTCAGCGATTCAGAAGGCTAAACGGGCTCTGGGTGAGTTTATTATCGAAGGGATTAAGACTACAATCCCCTTCCACCTTGATGTTTTAGAAGACGAAAGGTTTATTTCGGGAGACTTTGATACATCGTTCCTCGAAGATTTTAAACCTAAAAACAAAAATTAACCCCCGGGAGACAAGATGAATATTCCATCTGATTTAAAGTATACAAAAGAACATGAATGGATTCGCATTGAAGGCAACACCGGCTATATCGGAATTACCGATTATGCCCAGGGTGAGCTTGGTGATGTGGTCTTTGTTGATATCACAAAAGCTGAAGGCGACTCACTTTCCGTTGACGAGAACTTTGGAACCATAGAAGCTGTAAAAACAGTGAGCGAACTTTATGCACCATGCAGCGGTAAAATCGTTGAGATTAATTCCTCTCTCGGCGATTCACCTGAAAACATTAATCAGGATCCTTACGACAAAGGCTGGATGATAAAGATAGAGATTGCAAATCCTGCCGAACTTGATGCTCTGCTTGATGCTGCAGCTTATGGTGAACTTGTTGGAGCGTAGTCTCTAAAAGTTGTTATTCCCCCGGGCTGTTTCATCATGTGAGACAGCCTCTTTTTTAATTTATCCAGACACTTTATAAACCAGGTTTTAAACTCTATGACCGGATCATCGATTCTCATAATCGACTTTGGTTCTCAGTACACTCAACTGATCGCCCGAAAGGTCAGGGAGTTATCTGTTTTTTCGCTCATTCACCCACACACCATTTCTCCTGAAACGATAAAAGAGATCAATCCCAAAGGAATTATCCTTTCGGGAGGTCCCATGTCGGTAAAGGATGACAGTGCTCCGATGATCGATGAGGAAATTTTCTCGATGGGCATCCCTGTACTGGGAATCTGTTACGGATTGCAGTTGATCTCCTACACTCTGGGTGGAATCGTTGAAAAAGCCGATAAAAGAGAGTACGGGAAAGCAATTTTTAATGTTTTGGAGGAAAATCCTCTTTTTGAAGGGATTCCATCTGAATCGACAGTGTGGATGAGCCACGGCGATCATGTAAAGACACTTCCTTACGGATTCCGGAAAATCGGATCATCTCCGAACACGGAAAATTGTGCCATAGTCTCGGATGACAAACCTGTCTATGGCCTTCAGTTCCATCCCGAGGTGTATCATACCGGATACGGCAAGGATATCCTCTCAAATTTTATTTTTTCGATTTGCAATTGTAAACCGGACTGGAATCCGGGTGCATTTATCGATGAAAGCATCGCGAAAATAAAAAATGAAGCGGGTGGTTCCACCGCAATTTGTGCATTGAGCGGTGGTGTGGATTCGACTGTGGCAGCGGTGCTCGTTCACAGAGCCCTCGGTGAAAACCTCGTCTGCGTCCACATCGACAACGGTCTTATGAGGAAAAACGAATCTGCAAAGGTTGTAAAACTGTTAAGAGAAAGAACCGGGCTGAAAATAATCCATGTGGATGCTGCTGCACTCTTTCTCGAGAGACTTGCAGGTGTGTCGTCCCCTGAAGAAAAAAGAAAAATTATCGGACATACTTTTATCGAAGTGTTCGAAGAGGAAGCAAAAAAGATTGAAAACGCTTCATTTCTTGTTCAGGGCACACTCTACCCCGATGTAATCGAATCAGTTCCCGTAAAAGGTGCTTCGGTTACAATAAAATCGCATCATAATGTTGGCGGGCTTCCTGAAAAAATGAATTTGAAACTAATTGAGCCTCTTCGCGAGCTTTTTAAGGATGAAGTCAGGAAAATCGGGCTCTCTCTCGACATTCCCGAAGACCTGATAAAAAGGCACCCCTTTCCCGGTCCCGGACTCGCTGTAAGAGTCCTCGGTGACATACAGGAGGAAAGACTGGAGATTCTTCGGAACGCAGATGAGATATATATCGCCAAGATAAAGGAATATGACCTGTACGATAAAATCTGGCAGGCTTTTACGGTACTGCTCCCCGTTCAGACAGTTGGTGTTATGGGTGATCAAAGAACCTACGAGAATGTCCTGGCTCTTAGAGCCGTCACTTCCGTGGATGGAATGACAGCCGACTGGTACAGGTTCGACCACGATTTCCTTGCCGATGTCTCCAATTCAATTATTAATCATGTAAGAGGCGTAAACAGGGTTGTTTATGATATCAGCTCGAAACCGCCGGCAACAATAGAGTGGGAATGAAAAACGAGAAACAATTTGAGCTTACCCATCGTTTAAAGAGGGCTCAGGAATTTGAAGGCGGCGGAAAAATCCTTCATTCCATTCAACTTTATCAGGCTATTATAGATGATTTCCCGGATGATACCACAGCCTGGTTCCGTCTCATAGAGATTTATGAGAATATGGAGAAAATGGATTCCGCCCTCAAGATTATGGCAGAACTCCGAGAGCATCTGCCTGATGAACTGGAAGTGAGACTCTTTACGGGACACTTCTACTTTAAGTATCAGATGTGGGAAGAATCGATCGCCGTGTTAGGCGGAGTGGAGATGGAAGCCGAGCCGATTGCGTTTTTTATTCTTGGTCTGGCATATTTCCATACCGGGAAGTTCAGGGAGTCGGCGACACATCTTACCGCTTTTGTGAATTTTGAAAAGAACTCCGCCTTTCTTGGCGAGTCATACCTCTATATAGCGAGATGTTATTTTGAGATGAACCAGGCACATGTTGCACTCCCCTATCTTGAGGAAGCGATAAAACTTGCACCGACAAATCCGGAGGTTTATTTCTACCAGGCTGCCTACTATTTGTCTGTAGGGATGAATTCACACGCATCCACACAGATTTCCATAGCCATAGAACTTGGAACGGGCAATCGTCTGGTTTTCGAACTCGCTGTCGAAATTTACGACAAAAACCGTGAATTTTCGAAACTGGAGTCTCTTTGTAAAAAATACATAGAAGAATTTGAGCCTTCATCGAAGATATATGCTTATCTCGGCAAGGTGCTGCTGATGAGAAACAGGTATAAAGAGGCAGCCGGCTACCTTGAGACGGCATTAAAATTGAACCCCGACAACCGGTTTGCAAATGATGTTCTAAAAGAACTTAATGAAAGAAGAGATAATGAGCTTGTCAAGGATATATAAATTCTTGTTTATTATTTTTATTGCCAATGTGGCGGCTTCTGCACAGGATGATCCTCAGCCCGGGAAGCAGTCGTTCAATATCGCAGTACTTCTTCCACTTACAGACAAGGGAAAGCCATATCTGGAAAGAAGGTCTTATCAGGTACTTGAGGGGATCAAGTATGCGGTGCATATCTTCAATCAGAACAGCGAAACCAAAGTGGGACTTTTAATCAGGGACACCCAAAGCGACAGCAGCGTTATAGCATCCATGAAGCGGGAATTGTCGGTTGATAAAACTCTAAGCGGTGTGATTGGATCCACTTCGAGCAAGGATTCCCGTGATGTAATCTCGGTTTTCTCCGACCTTGGTCTGCCGGTTATCTCTCCGACCGCCACAGATGACGCTCTGCCTCAATTGTCCAATCTGGTGATTCAGGCAAATCCGACCTTTACCACGAGAGGGAAAATAATGGCAAGTTTTGCCAGAAATTATCACGGACTCTCTAAAATCGGCATAGTCTATCTAAAAGAAGGATATTCCAACCAGCTTGCCGAAAGTTTCAAGGAGGAATTTGAAAGACTCGGCGGGAAGGTGACACTTTCCCTTGTCTATAATATGAAGGATACAAAGTTTGAATCCCTGATCGAGGAAATCGAAAAAGCCGATGAGAAACTTGACGGTATCTATTTCCCTGTAAGCGATGTGAAAAATGCAGCTCTCCTGAATGAAAAACTGAGAGATCTTGCATTTACAAAAAATGTTTACGGCAATCAGGACTGGCTTCTCAGCGATGTTTTCAGTGAACCGGCTCCGTTTCTCGCATCAATGTACATAGATTCCGACTACTTTCTTGACATGACTCAACCGGATTATCAGAGAATGAACAAGGAATTTTATGAACTTACCGGTTATCTTTTTGATCGCAATGCGCTTTACGGATTTGACGCCACTTCAATGCTCATTAAATTCCTCGCAAAAAACAATTTTAACCCGGGTACATTCCTGAATGAGGTGCAGAGCGGTATCGATTATGACGGCATTAAAGGGAAAATAGTACTCGATGCCCGGAGAACGAACCTTTCTCTCAATATTTTGCAATATAATTTTGGAAAGTTTAGCCTTTTTCTTAAATTGAAGATATGATTTTTTGAAATGGCAATAAAAGATCACCCAAAAGACGAGCAACCGAGAGAAAAGGCAAAGAGCAAGGGAATTGATGCCCTCTCCGATTCGGAATTGCTGGCAATCATTCTTAGAACAGGGACAAAAGGGAAATCGGTTTTACAACTCTCCCGCGAAATTATTGAAGTTTCCGGAGGTCTGAATGAACTCTCGTCCAAATCGCCGGGTTATCTGAAAAACACTTTCTCCGGAATCGGAAGTGACAAGGCAATTACTCTCTCTGCCATTTTTGAGATTGCGAAAAGGGTACAGACCACAGAGAAAGATTATGTGACAGGGAAAATAACCAGCCCTGATTTAATAGCAGAACATTTCATCCGATACATGAAAAATGAACCTGTGGAAAAATTCATGGCGGCATTTATTTCGACAAGCGGAAGAGTGATAAAAATCGAGGAACTGTTCAAAGGAACTCTCGATTTTAGCCTCGTCGATGTCAGGGAAATCATTAGAAGATGCCTCGACCATAATGCCAAATCGATTATAATAAGTCATAACCACCCGAGTGGTTCCCCCGATATCAGCATCGAAGACAGAAGAATCACAAAAAAAATAAAAGAGGCCTGTTTACTCTTTGATATCAAACTTCTTGACCATATTATCGTCGCCGGAACAAAATTTGTCAGTTTTTCCAATCTGGGCATCTTAAATTCGGATTAATTGCATATTTTAATTGTTCAAAGTTTAAAATTTTCGTACCTTTGCTATATTTTATTTTTCAATAAGTAACAAACAACTCAAACAAAAGGAGAGAAGCCTATGAAGCTAAGTAAAATGCTTGCTATAGTCGGTTTATCGACAGTATTCTTCGCCGGTTGCTGCAGTGTAAGCGATCAGGAATACGCAGCTTTAGATGCTCTTCAGAACTCTGTTAATCAGAAGCAGTCTACTATTTCACAATTGAATAGCAAGAAAGCCGACCTTAACAAACAGATTGCAGCCAAGCAGAAAAAGCTTGAAGAATGTAATCAACTGAAGAATACAGTTAACCAGAACTTAAACAAAATCAAAAAGTAACAGGAGAGAAAAAGAATGAAATTTTCAATGAAAATTGCTGCTTTCGCTTTAGTGCTTCTCTCAGGTTCACTTTTCGCCCAGAGAGATCTTAGCTGCGATCAATACAAAGCCAAGATGGATTCATTAAAAGCAGTTGAAATGAATCTCAGCTCAACCGTAGACCAGCTCAACAAAGATGTTGCCAATGTTCAGAAACAGCTTGATGGCATCCAGAGCTACGAAGATTGTTTGGATGACCTTTACAAATCACTCGGCGCCAACGCTGGTGATGTATCGGTTTTCGCAATGAAAGTCAATGAACTTAAAAGCAAGATTGAGAAAAGACAAGAGCCTTATTCAGCAAGAGAAGCTGAACTTAAAGAACTCCAGTCAAACAAACTCTCAGCTCTTCCTGAGTTCTACAACACACTTCATGTTTATCTGCCTGACTTAATGGCTAAATGGAAAAAAGACCTTGATGTTATCGTCGTTCCTGAAGTGAAGAAGTATACTGTTGTTAAAGGTGACTGCCTGTGGTGCATCGCTTCAAAAGGCGAATACTACGGTAAAGGCGCTGCTTGGCCTGCAATTTGGAGAGCCAATCAGGAAGTTATCGGAAACAACCCTGACTTGATTTTCCCAAATCAGGTTTATACCATTCCGAACCTCACTGCTGATGAGATCAACACTGTTTCCAAAATGGGAAGAAACTACAAACCGGCTCCTTAATAGTCGCTTTGTCGCTTAATTCTTATTTTGTGACGATTATTCTAAAAAAGCCCTTGATACTCAGGTATTAAGGGCTTTTTATATTTTAAACTTAATACAGGAATCCATGTCAGAATTTGAAAAGAAAATCTCCCTTGAAGGCGTCGATCTGCAAAAACTTCTGGGACCAAATGATATCCATCTCGAGATACTCGAGGAACACTTCCACTCGGCTATAATTGTTCGCGGCGATCAGCTCATCCTCAAGGGCATCCAAAACGAGGTTGAGAAAATTGAAAAGATCATTAAGGAAATGATCTATGCAATAAACACCTCCGGAAGGCTCAAGGAACAGGATGTCAGGCTCATCCTTGAACTGACAAGAAACGGAAAGCAGGCAAAAGGAGAGGAGGACTTTGACAAGATCATCCTCTACACCAAGGATGATGTTATCAAGGCACGCACTCCGGGCCAGCTTGTCTATCTTAAAACCGCCCTGACCAACGATATTTGTTTCGCAATTGGTCCCGCAGGTACAGGAAAAACATATATGGCTGTCGCTTTGGCAGTTGCCGCGTTGAAGAAGAATCTCGTAAAAAAGATAATTCTCACCCGTCCCGCAGTTGAGGCAGGCGAAAAACTCGGTTATCTTCCGGGTGATCTCAGAGAGAAAATCGATCCGTACCTCCGTCCTCTCTACGATGCACTTGAGGATATGCTCCCTTCAGAAAGGGTAAAAGCCTACCTTGAAAAAGGGATTATTGAAATAATTCCCCTCGCCTACATGCGTGGAAGAACCCTCAACCGTGCTTTTGTCATTCTCGATGAAGCCCAGAACACTACCGATGTGCAGATGAAAATGTTCCTCACCCGTCTCGGTACAGAGTCGAAAGCCATTATTACAGGTGATATAACACAGATCGATTTGCCTGTAAAAACAGTCAGCGGACTCGTTAAGGCTCAGGAAATATTGAGCGGTATCGAAGGTGTCGGATTTTCATTCTTTGAGAAGGCTGATGTCGTAAGGCACCGCCTCGTTAAAGATATTATAGAAGCATACGAAAAATATTACGACAATTAGAAGATTTTGATGTGCTCATTTGACGGAATTTGCGGCAGCACGCCGCTTCTCTGTTGGAGCACGACTTAAACATATAACCGGAGACAATAAAGATGAAAGACATAATTTTAGAAAAACAGCTCCAGGCGATTGATATCCTGAAGGAAAAAGACATTGACATGTGGCTGACCTTCGTTCGCGAGAGTGCCTCGATCCACGATCCGGTGCTGGATACCATTGCAGGAGTGAATGTTACCTGGCAGTCGGCATTTATTCTTACAAAGCACGGGCACAGAAAAGCGATACTCGGGTCACTCGATATTCAAAACCTCAAAGACATGGGGACATTTGAAGATATTACGGGATATGTTAAATCGATCAGAGAACCGCTTCTCGAGTTTGTTAAATCTGTCGATCCGCAAAAAATCGCAATTAACTTCTCGAAAAGCATGAACCTTGCCGACGGACTCACCCTCGGTCTCTATCATGTTCTCCTCGACCATTTTGCCGGCACTCCGTACGGAGAAAGACTTGTTTCTTCTGAAGATATAGTCTCCTCGCTCAGAGGCAGAAAATCGGAAAAAGAACTTAAAATCATGAAAGAAGCAGTAAGGATTACCCTCGAAATCTTCGATGAAACAGGGAAATTCATAACCAAAGGAAGAACCGAAAAGGAAATTGCTGCGTTCATGACCTCGAGAGCCAATGACAGAGGTTATCAGGTTGCATGGGAAGCTGACAGTTGTCCCGCAGTCTTTACGGGTCCCGACACAGCCGGTGCCCACGCAGGTCCAACAGACCGTAAAGTCGAAGGTGGACATCTGATCAATATCGACTTCGGAATTAACTACAACGGCTACTGCTCCGATCTTCAACGCACATGGTACATCCTCCGCGATGGTGAAACAGACGCTCCCGAAGAAGTAAAACGCGGATTCGATGTTCTCAAAACATCCATTACAAAAGCCTCCGAAGCCCTCAAACCGGGAGTAACCGGAGTTGAAGTGGATGCCGCCGCCCGTGGGCACATTACCTCTAATGGATTTGATGAATACCCTCACGGACTCGGCCATCAGGTCGGCAGAGTTGCCCATGATGCAGGTCCGGGACTCTTCCCCGCCTGGGAAAAATACGGGAACCTCCCCTTCATCCCCCTCGAAAAAAATCAGGTTTTCACCATCGAACCCCGTCTCTATGTGGAAAACCATGGAATTGTAACAATCGAGGAAGAAGTGGTCGTCACCGATACCGGTATCGACTGGCTGAGTGAGAGACAGAAAGAACTCTATTTAATCCAATAATGCAGTAATGCAGTAATGCAGTAATGCAATAATGCAGTAATCCAATAATGCAATAATGCAGTAATCCAATAATATTTGTGGAGAGTTTATGAATCCGCTGAAGGAAAAGAGTATTGCTTATTCAATCAGAATGGTAAAAGCATATAAGTTTCTTTTGAGTAAAAATGAGTATGTGCTTTCAAAGCAGATGCTTAGATCAGGAACCAGCATTGGTGCTAACATTCATGAAGCGCAACACCCGGCATCTTCAGCGGATTTTATAAATAAACTACGAATAGCACAAAAAGAGTGTGAAGAAAATCTCTATTGGCTTCTGCTCTTGAAAGAGTCAGAATACCTCACAGAAGCAGGCTACAATTCCCTTCTTAAAGACGCCGAAGAATTAATGAAACTGATCAGTTCCTCGATTAAAACCACTAAAACCAAAAACTCCGGCTAACACCAATTACTGCATTATTGGATTATTGCATTATTGGATTAAAAGACCACTAAAACCAAAAACTCCGGCTAACACCAATTACTGCATTATTGGATTATTGCACTATTGGATTAAAAGACCACTAAAACCAAAAACTCCGGCTAACACCAATTACTGCATTATTGGATTATTGCACTATTGGATTAAAAGACCACTAAAACCAAAAACTCCGACTAACACCAATTACTGCATTACTGCATTACTGCATTATTGGATTACTGCATTACTGCATTAAAACAGCAGCATCCAAAGGACATAGTCGAGGATGAGGATGAGAGCTGCGGAAAGGACGAAAGAACGGATGGTTGCATTTCCGACACCTTCGGCTCCACCGGAGGTTCGAAGCCCGTTGTGAACACCGATGAGGGCAGTGACTGCTCCAAAGAAGACGGTTTTGAGAAGTCCCGTGAAGAGATCATAAAGTTGAAAATACTGTTTTACGGAATGAAAAAAAACAGCTTCCGAAACTCCGAGGAAGTAATTTGAGACAAGAAATGCTCCAATTACGGCGATGAAGGAAGCAAAAAGTGCGAGTATGGGAAGCATAACGATTGATGCGAGGAAACGGGGCATTGCAAGAAATCTTATCGGGTTAATTGCCATGCTCTCGAGGGCATCTATTTGTTCGGTTACTTTCATTGTGCCGAGTTCTGCAGCGATGGAGGCGCCAACCCTGCCTGCTATTACAATTCCCGTAAGGACGGGACCCAGCTCTGTTATGATAGCCCTGCTTGTTGCGGCACCCAGAAAAGAAACGGGTGCAATCCCCTTAAGCTGATAAGCCGCCTGCCATGCGGCGACAGCTCCTGTAAAAACCGCGATGATAAGAACCAGGGGCAGAGAGCCAACACCAATATGCTCCATCTGAAACAGGACCTGTTTTCTGTTTTTGATTATTTTAGGAAGGAAATAAATGATCCGCATCTGAAGGAGTGAAATTTCACCAATTTCCGATACAAAATCGATTGTTTTCTTTCCCAGGAGGGCTACAAGTCTGGTCATTTTGGGCTTTTATTATCTCAAATTATGTTGCGGCGCAATCGTGTTTTTGAAAAATGTATTAATATTTGTAGTTTTGAATGTTAGAAAATAATAACTAACATACGCGGAAGATTAACTAATATTTATTAATACCGTTTATAGAGCGTAAAAATAACTATAAACCGTAAAATAATGAAACAATTTGAGGCATTTATATGACGACAAACAAAAAGCTGTTGAAATGGGTTGAGGAAATGGCTGCACTCTGCAAGCCTGACAAAGTATATTGGTGTAACGGGTCTGAGGCAGAATATGATGAAATGGCTAAATCACTCGTGGAAAACGGTACTTTTCTCAGGTTAAACGATGAAAAGAGACCCAACAGTTACATTTGCATGTCAGATCCAAGTGATGTGGCAAGGGTGGAAGACAGAACTTTTATTTGTTCGGAAAAGAAAGAGGACGCAGGACCCACAAACAACTGGATGGCTCCTGCCGAAATGAAAAAAATATTGAACGGATTGTTTGACGGATGCATGAAGGGCAGAACGATGTTCGTAATTCCTTTCAGCATGGGACCTCTCGGAAGCAACATTGCACACATCGGAGTGGAACTTACAGACTCCCCTTATGTGGTGTGCAACATGAAAATTATGACAAGAATGGGACAGAAAGTCCTCGATCAGCTCGGTGACGGTGAATTTGTACCCTGCCTCCATTCTGTGGGGAAACCCCTCGCAGCGGGCGAAAAAGATGTTCCATGGCCCTGCAATACAACCAAGTATATAGTTCACTTCCCTGAGGAAAGATCAATCTGGTCGTTTGGAAGCGGTTACGGTGGAAATGCCCTTCTCGGCAAAAAATGTTTCGCTCTCAGAATAGCCTCGGTAATGGCAAGAGATGAAGGCTGGCTCGCTGAGCACATGCTCATCGTTGGCATCACCAATCCAAAAGGTGAGAAAAAATATGTAGCGGCTGCATTCCCGAGTGCATGCGGTAAAACCAACCTCGCAATGCTTACCCCTTCACTTCCCGGATGGAAGGTTGAATGTGTCGGCGATGATATTGCCTGGATGAAATTTGGACCTGACGGAAGATTGTATGCAGTTAATCCTGAATACGGTTTCTTCGGTGTAGCCCCTGGTACTTCAAATAAAACGAATGCCAATGCCCTCCTTTCGGCTACAAAAAATTCGATTTTTACGAATGTTGCCCTGACACCCGACGGTGATGTATGGTGGGAAGGAATGACAGATGAAAAGCCGGCAAAATTGACCGACTGGAAACACAGGGAGTGGACACCCGAGTCACCGGAACCATCATCGCATCCCAATTCAAGATTCACAGCTCCAGCAGGACAGTGTCCGGTGATCGACCCTCAGTGGGAAAATCCCGCCGGCGTACCAATCTCGGCAATTCTGTTTGGCGGCAGAAGAGCAAAGGTTGTTCCTCTTGTAGCTGAAGCTTTCGACTGGGATCATGGTACTTTCCTTGGATCTACTGTTTCATCAGAGACAACCGCTGCGGCAGTTGGTGCTGTTGGCCAGATAAGAAGAGACCCATTCGCAATGCTCCCCTTCTGCGGTTACAACATGGGCGACTACTTCAAACACTGGATTGAAACCGGGCAAAAAGCTGACAAAACGAAACTTCCGAAGATATTCTATGTGAACTGGTTCAGAAAAGATGAAAACGGAAAGTTCATTTGGCCGGGTTACGGCGAAAACATTCGTGTTCTCGAGTGGATTTTCAACAGAGTTGACGGCGCTGACATTGCGGTTGAAACCCCCAAAGGTTTCCTTCCAAAACCGGGCACAATCAATGTCGAAGGTCTTGATCTTTCAGAGGAAAGAGTTGCAAAACTTTTCGAAATCGACAAAGAACACGGACTTGAGGAGATGGAGAGCATCAGAAAATACTTCGACTCGTTCGAAGGACATGTTCCAAAAGAACTCTATGCCGTTCTTGATAAAGTTGAAGGAATGTACAGCAAACTGTGATTTTCTTTCCACAGATGATCTTAAAAGCTGCCTTCCAACCAGGGGGCAGTTTTTTTTTGCTCTGAAATCAAAATAATTTTTTAAGTTTCATTCGTCAAATAAAAATCATTATCCGATGGAGTGATTATGAGAGTAATAAGTGCCTTTTTGCTTGTGGTTCTCTTTTCTTCCTCACAATCTGAAATCTTCGCACAAGCTGCGGGTGAGATCATCTTCTCGAAGCAGATGATCGACTCAAAGAGCCCGGCAAATCTGACATCCAAATTCGAAGCCGGAGATCACATATATGCATTTGCCTACCTTCCCAAACCGGTCATAAACATCTTAAAATCGAAAACAACTAAGAAAGCTGAAGTGGAAGTTTTCCTTTATGAGCTCAAACCCCCTCTTTACAGTTATCAGCAACCAAGTGAAATGCAGCTCGAGGTAAGTTCAATGTCTGTTTCAGGCTCCCTGCTGGAACAGGATAGAATTCCGGTTGACATAGTCCCCTCACCCAAAAAAACCACCGCCTATGGCTCCCAGGAAATAGAGTATAAAAAGTTTGGTGCAAATTACTACGGACCTGTATTATTCGCGAAGGCTCTGTCCAATCTTGAACCCGGCGAGCACAAAATTATTGTCAAAGTAAATATCCATTATGCCGTGGTTGCAACAGGGTCTTTTGTAATATCGGGAAACGATTTCAGCCCGTATGAAAATCAATCGGAAAAATTGAACGAGGTTGCGGGTAATATTACGACACAGTCTGCAGTTTTTCCCAAGGCAGCAATGTCGGATAAAAAACTTGAAGCTGAAATGATTACTGTGTTAAAAGGTTCAAACACATACAAGGAAAGAATTAAAGGTGAAGTGCTTAAACTCGTGATAATCGATCCCGACTGGACGATAAGGCGTAATGAAGTCACGGGTGTTATCCTCCATCGTTACATCAGAGCAACCGCTGCGGTAAAAAACTCCGATGGAACCTGCACGGTCTGGCAGTTGATTACCTTCCAGCAGGACTATGTTTCAAACGCTTTTCAAAAAACAAAATTTGACGGGGTTGGAGATCCGTACAAGATTCCTTGTGAAAATGTGAAATAAATCTGTGTTATCTGCAGGATCTTCCTTATTGGTCTTAAAAATCCAATAGGGTTGATCCTGCAGAGACGGACAATTAATTCACTTAATTCAAATACCAGACCGCTCCGTTTAGTGCCGAAGCAAAAGTAACCCAAAGAATGTAGGGGATCTGCAGAAGTGCTGCCTTTTTATTGACAGGGTAGAAGGTGACGATCATCGCAAGCACCGAAACCCATACGAGGATAATCTCGAAAAAAGCCACTCCAATAAGTCGGAACTCAAAAAAGATGAAACTCCATGCGAAATTGAACGCCAGTTGTATAAAAAAGACTTTAAATGCCCTGGTTCGCAGTTCACCCTTTTCTGATTCCCATATCAGATATAAACCAACACCCATCAGGATATAAAGCAAAGACCACATTGGTCCAAAAATCCAGTTAGGCGGGCTGAAAACCGGTTTGTTCAAATACATGTACCACGACTTTATATTTGGGGTGGTTGCAATTCCGGCGATACTTCCAACCAGAAGGGGAATTGAGACAGCAACGAGAATTTTGAGAAACTTATTCATATTACTTTTCCGTTCTAAACATTTTTCTTCTATTTACCTTGAGATGATTCAGTAGATGGAACCTTATAGTGTGGTAAAGGTATAAAAAAGGTAAATTGCAACACTAATTTAAACACTTTTGCCGGTTAAACGGCTTTCCCCCCAATGGAGTAAATAATGAAATTTTACATCAGGATATCCGTCCTTTTTCTTCTCTTGACCGGTGCTATTATCCCCCAGTCTTTGAAGTGGTACACCCCCGCTGAAGGATTTGCCAAAGCGGCAAAGGAGAGTAAAACTGTTTTGCTCGATGCCTATACTGAATGGTGCGGCTGGTGCAAGGTAATGGATACAGCCACTTATGGCAAGCAAAATGTAATTGACCTTCTCAACAAGGATTTTGTCTGTGTAAAATACAATCCTGAGACCGACGGAAACATTTCAATAGCAGGAAACTCGATGACGCCTGAACAATTCGGCAAATCATTTAAGATTTCGGGATATCCTGCCACTGCTTTCTACACTTCCAAGGGTGAATTTATTCAGACAATCACGGGATATATTGAACAGGAAGAATTTGCGACAAAGATACTTCCTTTCATTCTCAGCGGAGAGGCTTTCAAAACAAACTACGGGTCGATGAAATACCTCAAGGCTCTTGATGAATTTGCCAAAAAGGGGATGAATTCCTCGTTGAAACTTGCATACGCTCTTGTCTATTTCGAAGTGGAGGGTGATGATGCAAAAGCGATTGCCGCAGTAAAAGAGATTGAGAAAACCGACAGCCTCTTCTGGCTCGCCCAGGAAATTCTCGCTTATATTAACGACCGGGAAAACACTGAATTAAGTCCAAAAGGACAGGAAAAGATTCAGGAAATAGTGCAGCAATATCTCAGAATTGAATAATCCGGCTTTTTGAAGTTATATTTCGCAGTTAACTAATAAAGAGAGAAAATATGGAAACAAGTCCGATAATTGCAGTCGTCCCGCTTAATTTTCAATGGCCCGTTCTGGATCCGTTTATTTTTTGCGCACATCACAATGACCACTATCCCCGCGGAAATGGCGAAATGGGTCCCGCTGCATCCCTTGAAGGAAGACGCCTCGGTGAGGATTTTGTGGTGAAGGACGGGTGGCGGATGTATCACGGTGAATCAGTTCCGGGGTTTCCGGCGCATCCACACAGAGGATTTGAGACTGTTACTGTGGTGATGCAAGGATTTGTTGATCATTCCGACTCTCACAAGCAGGCGGGCAGATACGGTAACGGCGATGTTCAGTGGATGACGGCGGGAAGCGGACTGCAGCACTCGGAAATGTTTCCTCTGCTCAACGAGGATAAGGAAAATCCTCTCGAACTGTTCCAGGTGTGGCTAAACCTCCCGCGCGAAAAGAAAATGGCTCCCCCCTACTTTAAAATGTTGTGGGCTGACGAAATTCCTGTGGTCACCATTAAGGATGAAACGGGTCTTAAAACAGAAATCAACCTGATAGCGGGCAGTATCGGCGATGTTCAGGCACCCGCACCGGCTCCCGATTCGTGGGCTGCTAATCCGGAAAATGAAGTGGCGATCTGGACGATTAAAATGGAACCCGGAGCGGTCTGGGAAATACCCAAAGTCTCTGAAAACGCATTCAGGGTTATCTTCTTTTACAGGGGAGCGTCCATCCTTGTGGAAGATACTTCTGTAAATGAATATACGGCAGTACAGTTAAAGGCTGATTCATTCGTAAAGATTACCGCAGGCGAAACAGATTGCTTCATTTTTCTGCTACAGGGTATGCCGATAAACGAACCGGTATATCAGTATGGTCCGTTCGTGATGAATACGAAAGCTGAAATAACTAAGGCTTTTGTCGATTTTGATCAGACTCAGTTCGGTGGGTGGCCCTGGGAGAGACGCGACAATGTTTTCCCCAAAGATGCAGGACGGTTTGCCGAGCACATCGACGGAAGAAAAGAAATTAAATAATCCCGTTTTTGTCACTATCCGGATCAGGTGGAGATTCTTTTGAGTCTCTACCTGCCGTGTCTCGCAATAAGTGTTTCAACAACTTCCCCCGGGTTGATTTCCTGTTCCGACAACATAACAAGCAGATGAAACAGGAGGTCTGCCGACTCGTTTTTTATCTCTTCCCTGTTTCTGTTTTTAGCAGCAATCACCACTTCAACCGCCTCTTCACCAACTTTTTGGATAATCCTGTCAGACCCTCTCTTAAAAAGGGAAGTGGTGTATGACCCCTCCGGCAGTTTTTCTCTCCTCTCCTCGATAACGGTGAAAAGCCTGTCAAGAAAAGCAAACGGGGTTGCCTCATCTTCACCGAAACAGGTGTGTGAACCCGTATGACAGACAGGACCGGCAGGTTTCGCTTTAATCAGGAGGGTGTCGTTGTCACAGTCGGGGATTATCTCTTCTACAAAAAGAAAATTTCCTGATTCTTCACCCTTTGTCCAGAGTCTCCTCTTCGTTCTGCTGAAAAAAGTGACCTTCCCCGTCGAGATAGTCTGTGTAACCGCCTCATTGTTCATGAATCCCACCATCAGTACCTGTCCGGATTGGTGATCGGTGATTACGGCAGGAACAAGTCCACTCGTTTTTTCATAATCCATTAAAGCTGTATCCAAAATTCTGTTTTTCATACTCTTGTTTCAATTCCATTATTTCTTAAAAAATCTTTTAATTCCGGGATTGCGAGTTCGCCAAAATGGAACAATCCCGCAGCGAGACAGGCATCCACACCCGCTTTTTCGAAGGCATCGAGAAAATGCTGTTTGTTCCCGGCTCCACCTGAGGCAATCACAGGGATATTCACTTCACCCTGCAGACGGGAGAGAAACGCAAGATCAAATCCCCTTCTCGTTCCATCGCAGTGCATGGAAGTAAGGAGGATTTCTCCCGCTCCGAGGGATTCCACCTGCTTGCACCAAATAAATCCGTCAAATTCAGTCTTCTTCTTCCCGCCGCTTACATAAACGGGATACTGTCCGTCTTCAAGATTTATGTCTATTGCGGCAACAATTGCCTGACTACCGAATCTGTAAGCTGCTTCAGTAATAAATCCGGGATTGCGAACAATTGAGCTGTTAAGTGAAACCTTGTCAGCTCCTGCTCTGAGGAGTCTCTCGATGTCCGTTAATTCGGAAATGCCGCCGCCCACTGTAAAAGGTATTGAGATGGCTTTTGCAACCTCCTCCACAAATGCAAAAATCGTTTTCCTCCGTTCCAGTGTTGCGGTGATGTCAAGGAACACCAGTTCGTCAGCTCCGCTTTCAGAGTAGAGGGCTGCAAGTTCTATCGCATCACCCGCATCTTTAAGTCCGACAAAATTTGTTCCTTTTACTACCCTTCCCTCTTTTACATCGAGGCAGGGGATAATTCTTTTAGCAGGCATTTGTCATCTCCTCAAGGGTGATTCTGTTTTCATAGTACGCTTTCCCGACTACAACAGAGGGGACACTGCTCTCTTTCAGTTGCTGAAGGTCGGTTTTGTCTTTCACTCCACCCGAAGCGATCAAAAAGATGCCGGGGAAATCTGTGAGAAGTTTTTTATAGAGTGGCAGATTTGTCCCTTCAAGGGTTCCGTCCCTGCTGATATCGGTTACAAGGAATGAATTTATTCCGAGAGACAAACAATACCTGATTTGATCCTCAAGGTTGATAACCGAGGTTGATTCCCAGCCGTCAACGGCGATCATGCCGTCCCTCGAATCACTTGCGGAAATAATTGATTCTGCGCCAATCTCATTTGTAATTTTTTCAAAAATGTCTCTGTATTTCACTGAAATTGAACCTGCAACAAGAAAGTCAACTCCGCTTTCCATGATACGACGAGCATCGTCGAGGGTTCTAACTCCACCTCCCGACTGTATTTCCACAGGGAACAGAGATTTTATCTCCCTCACAAGGTTCATAATCCGGGGTTTCCGCTCCCTTGCACCGGAGAGATCCACGATGTGGAGCCTGTTAAATCCTGCCTCAACGAATTTTTCCACAACTTTAACAGGTGCTGAGGAATATGTGGTAACGGAATCAAATGCCCCTTTAAGAAGGCGTACAACTTTCCCTTCAAGGATATCCATTGCCGGAATAACTAACATTTTACCTCCATTTCGATAAAATTTTGTAGCAGTTGCTTTCCCTGTGTCGATGACTTTTCGGGATGAAACTGAACCCCGAAGAAATTGTCTTTCTGTATAGCGGCTGAATAATGACCGCAGTTTTCAGATTCGGCAATCGTAAACGGTGAACCCGGAATGTAATATGAGTGGGCAAAGTAGAACCACTCACCGCTATGCAATCCGCTAAAAAGTCCGGAGAAATCCGTAAAAACGACCCTGTTCCACCCCATCAGAGGCACTTTTGTTTTATCCCTGTCGAAGAGAATACACTTCCCCGGAATCACACCAAGACAGTCGATATCCCCCTCCTCGGAGTGGTCGACGAGGAGTTGCATACCAAGGCAGATGCCGAGAAACGGTTTTTTCCAGCCCGTTATCAGATCAATCACTCCTTTTTCTCTCAGACTTTCCATCGCAAAGCGAGCGGAACCAACACCGGGCAGGATCAACCTTTTGCATTTTTTGAGTTCATCTACTGAATCGGAGATAATAAAATCAGCACCAAGCCGGGAGAGGGCATAGCCCACCGACGCAGTATTGCCCGCACCATAATCGATAATACCTGTCATAATACCCCCTTTGTTGAAGGGAGTGAGCCCTGAGTTCTCTCATCAAGACGGGCAGCTTCATTAAGTGCTTTAGCAAATGATTTGAAGATCGCTTCGATTTTATGATGATCATTTTTCCCGCTTGCTTTTATAACGATGTTTGCTTTCATTCCCGATGCCACGGCTCTGAAAAACTCTTCCGCCAGTTCGGCAGGGAACTCTCCGATAAACTCCCGCTTGAATTTTGCCTTAAACTTCAGATGAGTTCTTCCACCGAGGTCGATTGCACAGCTTGCTTCGGAATCATCCATCGGAATCCAGAATCCGTATCTTTGTATTCCCGCCTTGTTGCCAAGTGCTTTTAGAAGTGTCTCACCGAGGACGATGCCGGTGTCCTCAACTGTGTGGTGTTCGTCAATTCCAAGGTCACCATTCACCTTTATTTTAAGACCGATATTGCCGTGCCTCGCAATCTGGTCGAGCATGTGATCAAAAAAACCGATCCCTGTTGAGATTTGCGAGTTGCCGGGTTCATCCAGGCTTACTTCGATTGCAATGTCGGTTTCTTTTGTTTTTCTTTGTGTTACCGCAAATCTGCCGATTGCAGCATTTCCACTAAACTCTGTTGTTTCGGGTTGAAATTCAAATATTTCCGACATCGCACTTATAAGGAGGGCTATTTCCTCCCGGGTACCGACAGAGATCCTTACACAATTCTTCAAGAGTGGTTGTGAGGAACGATCTCTGATAATTATCTTTCTTTTTGCCAGTTCACTGCACAGAAAACCGGAATCCTGCACCTTGACAAGAAGGAAGTTGGCATCGGATGGAAACACTTTTTCAACCACGGGGAACTGAACCAATAAGTCCGCAAAATATTTCCTGAGTTTAACCACCTCTACGAGAGATTTTGTAAAAAAAGGAATCCTGTCGATCGTCTCAAGCAGTTTTTTTTCAGTCAGTTTGTTTATCGAGTAAGGTGCCTTAATCTTGAAGAGGTAGTCCACGAGCTCTGCATTTCCACAGAGATACCCGATTCTGGCACCGGCAAGTCCGTAAACTTTTGAAAAGGTTCTCATTACACACAAGTTTGGAATTGCTATCGAGTCTTTAATAAATCCGTCACCATTTCCAAAGCCGATATAAGCTTCATCCACCACAACCAGACCGCGGAATTTTTTGGCAATCTTAATTACTTCCATTCGCTCCAGAAGATTGCCCGTTGGATTGTTGGGTGAGCAAAGGAAAATAATCTTTGTGGAATCTGTTACCATTGCAAGGAGTTTACCGGCATTCAACTTAAATCCATCCTCTTCCAGATTACAAGTCTTAATGTTGACATTATGGATATTACAGACAGTTTCATACATCCCGTAAGAGGGTGTGATGGTCAAAACCTCGTCCTTACCCGGGTCACAGAACAGTTTTACCAGCAGGTCAATTATCTCATCACTTCCCACTCCAAAGAACAGGTTTTCGCTTTTTATTTGCAGATACGGTGCAAGCCGTTCCCGAAGGGCAGTTTGAGCGGGGTCGGGGTATCTGCAAAGATCAGGATCGGAAAGTCCGTTCATCGATGAAAGCGGGTTTTCATTTGCATCAAGAAATGTATAATCTCCACCTTTATAGAGGTCCCGTGCTGATGAGTATGGTTTAACATCCACGAGGTGTTTTCGAATAATCGTTTTTATCATGGTGACATCCTTGTTTTTACGGCAGCAGCATGGGCTTCAAGTTTCTCAATTTCTGCCAGTGTTACTACTGTTTCGGAAATTCTTTGCAGACTATCCTTGCTCAATTCCTGAAATGTGATTCCTTTCATAAATGATTCGACCGCTACACCTCCCGTTGCGCGGGCATAACCCGATGTGGGAAGTGAGTGATTCGTCCCTGATGCGTAATCACCGGCACTTTCGGGAGACCACTGACCAATGAATACCGATCCCGCATTTATTACTTTATTCTTTAACATGCCAGCATCTTTGGTGTTTATAATAAGGTGCTCGGGTGCATATTTATTGGAAATCGTAAACGCATCCTCCATGTTTGCCACCTTCACCAGCCGGCTGTTGGAGAGGCTGCCTTCCATCTCTTTCTTCCTTGGGAGAAGGGACATCTGTTGGGCAAGTTCCTGTTCCACTTCATTAATAAGCATTTCAGAGGTGGAAAGAAGAATCGTCTGGGAATCAGTCCCGTGTTCAGCCTGTGAAAGTAGATCTGCTGCTACAAACCGGGCATCGGCTGTTTCATCGGCAATTATCAACAGTTCGCTCGGACCTGCCGGCATATCGATGGAGCAACCTGAGCCGTCAGTCGCGACTGCCATTTTTGCGGCGGTAACGAACTGATTCCCGGGACCGAAAATTTTGTCAACTCTCTCCACTCCTTCCACTCCGTAAGCAAGCATCGCAACAGCCTGGGCACCACCGACCGCGTATATTTCAGAAATTCCGCAAAGACTTGCAGCATAGATTACAGCAGGCTCAACTTTTTCAGATGCGGGAGTAACCAATACAACCCGTTTACACCCTGCAATCATGGCAGGCACCCCGAGCATAAGGACAGTTGATGGGAGTACTGCAGAACCACCCGGGATATACAATCCGACATTTTCAATTGAAACAAACTTCCTCTCGCACAAAACACCTTCTGCTGTTTCAACTGAATAATCGACAGGTTTTTGCGGATTGTGGAAAGCAAGAATGTTCTCAAAAGCAGTGTGAATCGCATTTTTTGACCTGGAATCAAGCCCCTGAATCGCATCCTCTATCTCGTTTTTAACAAGCCGGATACTAACCCTTCTGAATCTGTCAAATATTTGTGCGTATTTAATTACCGCCTTGAGCCCAACTGACTTCACTTCGGAGATTATGGCTTCCGCGGTCTTCCGGGCAGATGAGATATTAAGTCCCGTTCTGGCGGTTACCTCTTCGAGAAGGTCTTTTGTAAGATTTGTTGCGTCAATTTTTTCCATACTCTCCTTACGGTATCATATTTTCAATTGGCAGAACCAGAATCCCCGTCGCTCCCGCATTTTTAAGAGGGTCGAGCACTTCCCAGATGTATCCCGAAGGAACGACTGCATGAACAGCAACTGTTGATTCGTCAAAAAGAGGAAGGATTGTCGGACTTTTTGATGCGGGGATCATCTTAATTACCTCTTCAAGTGAAGCTTTAGGTACATTCATCATCAAGTATTTCGATTTTCTTGCAGTTATCACCGATCTTATTCTTTTCAACAGGTCGGAGACGAGTTGCTCTTTTACCGGATTGTCCCGTAACGCCGGGGATGCAATAAGTGCGGCTTCCGACTCAAAAACAGTAAAGCCCCTTTTCAATTTGTTCAGTTTGAGAGTGTTACCTGTAGAGACAATATCACAAATTACATCGGCGATACCGAGAGCGGGGGCAATCTCCACCGACCCTGAAATCTCAATTATTCTTGCTTCGATATCGTTCTTAGCGAGAAATTTTCCCAGAATTGAGGGGTAGGTGGTCGCAATTTTCTTTCCTGCAAGACCTGAAACATCGTCAATTTGCACTGAATCGGGGTATGCGATCATAATACGGCACTTCCCGAAACCGAGTTTTTCCTTCAGGTCTATCGTAACGGGTTTTTCGGTAATTACATTTTCACCGACTATACCAAGGTCGGCAACGCCATCCTGTACATATTCAGGAATATCATCATCCCTGAGGAAAAGAATGTCAGCAGGGAAGTTGGTTGCTGATATATAGAGGCGGTCGGTATAGTTGTCTATGCCGAGACCGCACAAATTCAGGAGCTCAATCGATTTTTCAGTGAGCCTTCCTTTTTTCTGAACCGCTATTTTTAAGTTGCCATTATTGAGGGGAAACATCAGAGTCCTTTAAAATAAAAAAAGCCCCGGCGCTGTGCCGAGGCTCTTTAGTTATCAAAAACAACATAGATCACCGCCGACACATACCGTGTGCTAAATGATGATGGTGATGAATGTTGGTTAAGTTTTCAAAAATCATGTTGTAAAAATATAAGAATTTTCTTTCATGTCAAGGGGAATTATTTTTCTACGAAGGAGATGTCAATTTCCGGATCCAGTTCTGTCATACTCGAAAACAGATACTTGTAAAACGATTCCTCAACTTCGAGATTTGGCAGACCGAGTTCGTAATATGTCCGTAGCTCAAGCATCTTTTTTTCTTTGTTTTGTTCTGCAATTGCGGGATTGTCAAGAAGATCGACAATTGGTTTATCATATTCATCAATCAGTATTACAACCCGTTTGCCTGTATTTTTGTAGATACCTCTTATAAGAGTGGCAAGATACTCGTGCTCAATCAGACCGCCCAGGTCAATGGAATATTGCTCAGCATAATCCATGAGCGATTTATTGATCGAATAGGAGAGTTCAAGTGGATTACCTGAGGGAAATGCGGAGAAATCGAGTCTGATTATCGGGAAAGAGTCCCACGGTTCCTTGATACTGTCTTTAATTGCAAGACCATCAAAAAGTTCGGAATTTCCGTTAAAGAAGGAATAGAGAGACGATAGGAACAGAGACTTCCCGAACCTCCTTGGTCGCGAAAGAAAAACATATTTGTAACCTAAAACAAGCCTGGCGATATATGCGGATTTGTCCACATAGACCATTTTGTCTTCGATAATCTGTGAAAATGTCTGTATTCCGAGAGGAAGTCTTTTCATCTTAAATCTTTTAAATTGGTATTCGCAAATATGACAAAATTAAAGTAAAATTAGTGGTTCACCTTAAAAATTACTGATACTCAGGTCAGCCAAAAAGTTTGATGTTACTTCCCGGATCATTTTTTATCGATCCTAAAATTAGCCTTTTTCACCTTTTCTACTATTTTTCCCTGTAAATTAAACAATTATTCTGCCCTCGAAAAATCATTCTGGAACTCACTGAATTAAAAATAATTTTTCTATAATGCAATCGGGAAAAGGTATTGCTTTTTACTTTTTTTTATTCGGATGTTGTTATGATGTTAAAGTGAGCGTTGGATTTTAATTTGATTCAATGTTGCACAATTCATTGTGAGCAAAAGGTATAATGGGTTCATTGTTTATAGTTCTTAAAGCCGGGCTTATTATCAACATTTGGGAAATTTTTTTGTTTTCTGCAGGGAAACAGACCCCACCTCCGTTTTGGTTTGTTATCCTGTCATTGTCCCTCATTCCAAATCAATTCGATTTGGGATTGCCAGTCACTTTGTGCCTTCCGGAAACATTTCTAAAAAATATTTATTTTTTAATCCATCAACACAAAACCTTGTGTGAGGAAATTCTATGTTTGACCTAAAACAAAACCCGCTTGGTATAGGCTTTTTGCTTCTTTTATTTGTTTTCACAACAGAAGTTGATGCCCAGTATGATACTATAGTGTTCAGCAAGCAGGGGTATTTTTCGTATGAATCAATAGTTTATATGGGAGATCAAAACGACGATGGATATGACGACTTTGTTTTGAGTATAAGACCTGATCCAAATTCTCAAGCAGCAAATGCCATGTTTTTCCGGGGAGGAAACCCAATAGCCACGGAACCTGTTTTTTCGATTCCTATACAATATCCGAGGGCCGCTACTGCCTGTGACTGGAACCGCGATGGTTACAGGGACATTGTTACAGTGTTTTCAAATCCACCCCATCCGGCAATATTTGATATTTTTTTAGGTGGGCCTAATATAGACAACACACCCGATGTTACATTTCAATTTAGCTATACTGATTCCAGTAATAATTTGCTACGACTTAAAGGGCAATCCGGGTCAATTGATTACAACGGGGATGGATGGGAAGAGTTAGTCGCATACCACAGTTACCGCCCAACAAATTCCGGAAGTATCGTTTTCTTCGAAACCGGTAGCACGGATTCAATTCCAACATATCACATGCTTTCAGATTCTAACAACGCGTATTATTATTCCGGCAACCATTCAACGGTATTTCAACAATTTGCTGACATAGATGGCGATGGATGTACAGATATTTCAATGGAATTCCAACCCGTGAACATCCCGGATCGTCCCTTCAGGAAATTCTACTACGGTAATCCCTCATTCGCTTTCTCCGACACTTTTAAGATATTTGATACAACAGGTATCATTGCTGTCAATGACATGAATGGTGATGGTAAGGGAGAGCTTGTCCTCCGAAATACTGAAACGATTTTTCCTTACTGGTACACTAAAACAATTTCATATGGTAGTAAACCACCAAACCTGTCAGAGGAAGCGGGACTAAATCTTCAAAATTCAGCAACAACATATACGGTTCCAATAGGAGATGTGAACAAGGATGGTTTTAACGATCTAATTATTCATATTTCATATTATACGGCTCGTCTTTTTCTTGGGGGTAACCCGATACCCACAGAGAAGGCGGATGAATATGCCTTTAGTATTTATAACAGTCCCAATTTTTCAGGCAGAATAGGCGATGTGACAGGTGACGGAGTAGATGATATCTGTATCGGAGAGGAAGCGGAATACAACCTCATTTATCCTCTTATAAACAACCGTGTCTATATTATGAAAGGTGTCAGAAAACCAACGGGTGTCGAGGATGAGACTGGAGCAGAACTTCCGACAGAGTTAAAGATAAGAACCAGCCCAAACCCTTTTAACGGGAGCACAAAGGTTAACTACACAGTCCCGGGCGAAGGCATGATAGACATGACGGTTTATGACATAATGGGCAGGGAAATTTATTCAAATACAACCTTTAGAACAAAAGGTGAACATAGTGAGGTGATTGATTTCAACCTGCTGGATGTTTCAAGCGGGACATACATGATAAGGGTTTCTTCTCAGAAGGAGAACGGTCAAATGGCTGCAACCGTAAAGGTGGCCTATATAAAGTAAAGATCGGAGAAAAGTAAAATGAAACAGACAAGGTTCTTTCTGTTTTTTGTTCTTTTTTCGTCTGAGTGCGCAATCGCTCGAACATACAAACACTAATTACACAAAAACGATGAAAGCATTGCTACTTAAATAGCCTCCGATTTCAATCGGAGGAAAAGGAGTCACATTTGAATCTTAGATTCAGTTTTTAATTGTTTTATTCAAGGCTGTCTCTTAAAGGGGCAGTCTTTTTAATAAATCGGTTCACCTTAAAAATTGGTGGCACACAGTCTGGCAATAAGTTTAAAAATCGAAAAAAATGCTCTCTCTTGAGCCCCATCTCTCTTCAAACCCCATAAATCCCTGACTTCAATTTCCCCCAATTTTGTTATATTTGAAGATGCTTTACAAAAATTTCCACGACTCCACTCCGATTTGAGAGCCCGGCGGCTCGGCCACTTCCTTTTATAAACCGTTTTTATCCCTTTTTAGCAATTTAACTTCGAACAATGACAAGTATATCAAAACAGATAAACAGCAGAAAAACTTTCGCAATTATCAGCCATCCCGATGCGGGAAAGACGACTTTAACCGAGAAGCTCCTCCTTTTTGGTGGTGCAATTCAGGTTGCAGGAGCGGTAAAATCAAACAAAATTAAGAAAACCGCCACCTCCGACTTTCTCGAGATAGAGAAACAGCGTGGTATCTCTGTAACCACATCGGTGATGAACTTCAGTTACAAAGGGGAGAAAATCAATCTTCTTGACACCCCGGGTCACAAGGATTTTGCCGAGGATACCTACAGAACCCTGACAGCGGTCGACAGCGTAATTCTTGTTATCGATTGCGTTAAAGGTGTTGAGGAGCAGACGGAAAAACTGATGAAGGTCTGCCGGATGAGGGAGACCCCTGTGATTGTTTTTATAAACAAACTTGACCGGGAGGGTCGCGACCCCGTTGAACTGCTGGATGAAATAGAGGCAAAACTTGATATCAGGGTAAGACCCCTTAGCTGGCCTCTCGGTATGGGAAAAGAGTTCAAGGGAGTTTACAATATTTTCGAAAATACATTCAACTTCTTCAGTCCGAGTAAACAAACAGTCGAAAAGGATGTGGAGACTTTCGCAGGTCCCCGCGACCCCGAGTTTGTAAAACTTTTCGGAAAAGACGCTGAAAAACTTGATCATGAACTTGACCTTATCAACGGCGTTTACGGTGATTTTGTTGAAGAGGAGTATCTGAACGGTTCGCTTGCCCCAGTCTTTTTTGGGAGCGCACTCAATAATTTCGGCGTCAGGGAACTGCTCGATATTTTTATTAAAATTGCACCCAACCCAAGACACCGCGATTCCACAAAAGGAAGAATTGAACCCGGAAGTGACATTTTCTCAGGTTTTGTTTTCAAAATTCACGCGAATCTTGACCCGAAACACCGTGACAGAATCGCTTTCCTCAGGGTTTGTTCGGGTAAATTTGAGAGAAACAAGTTTTATCACCATGTCCGTCTCGACAGAAATATCAGATTTGCTAATCCTGCAACCTTTATGGCACAGGATAAAAATCTGATCGAGGAAGCATTTCCCGGTGATGTAATCGGCTTGTATGATTCCGGCATTTTCAAGATCGGTGATACCCTTACCGAAGGGGAGAAGTTCATGTTCAAGGGAATTCCCTCTTTCTCCCCCGAAATATTCAAGGAACTGGTGCTCAACGATCCGCTTAAATCGAAACAACTGGAGAAGGGAATTCTGCAGTTGACCGATGAAGGTCTGGCACAGGTTTTTCTGCAAACCTCGACAAACAGAAAAGTAGTCGGCACTGTCGGTGAACTGCAGTTTGATGTTATCCAGTATCGCCTGATCAACGAGTATGGTGCGGACTGCCGTTTCAGACCGCTGAACTACGACAGAGCCTGCTGGGTCAAATACGACTCCATCGACGACATTTCAGAATTGCTGAGACTTCGCTCCCACAATCTTTTCCACGACAAACATAAAAACCTCACCTTTTTGGCTGAATCAGTCTACCAGCTTGAACTTGCCAAAGAGAAAAACCCGAAAGCACAGTTTCTCTTCAGCGTGGAACACAACCCTGAGACAGTGGAAATGGAAAAGATTGCTTAAGTAATCCCTCTGATTTTCCCTCGAGAGGCTCCCGATTTGTTGTATTGAGAGCCTCGAATATTTCAACCCCGTTTTAACACATTTCCGTACCTCGATATTTCCTATATTTGGACACAATTTTAGATTAATTGTAAGATTCCTTTAATATTTGGATCACTATATCTGAAACAGTTATGACAACCGAACTTTGGGCGCGACTCCAGTTTGCTTTTACAATCTCATTTCACTACATCTATCCACCACTTAGTATAGGTCTTGGACTTATCCTTGTGATCATGGAGGGTCTGTATCTGAAAACGGGGAACAAGATGTATGAGATAATGACAAAATTCTGGGTGAAGATATTCGCACTGACTTTTGCAATGGGGGTTGCCACCGGAATTGTTATGGAATTCGAGTTTGGCACCAACTGGTCAACCTACTCCCGGTTTGTAGGTGATATCTTTGGAAGCGCCCTCGCAGCAGAAGGGATATTTGCCTTTTTTCTCGAGTCAGGTTTTTTGGCGATACTTCTTTTTGGCTGGAACAAAGTGAGTCCACGGGTTCATTTCTTTTCAACCTGTATGGTTTCTCTCGGATCAATGCTCAGCGCTGTATGGATAGTTGTCGCAAACTCATGGCAGCAGACCCCCGCCGGATATCACATCGTTGAGAACGGAGGTGTTGCAAGAGCGGAGATAACCGATTTCTGGGCAATGGTTTTTAATCCATCAAGCGTCGACCGCCTTTCCCATACACTCGGCGGATCATTTCTCGCCGGAGCTTTTCTTGTAGTTTCGGTGAGCGCATACTACCTGCTAAAAAAGCGACATGAAGACATTGCAAAAGCAGGAATGAAAATTGCACTCGGAGTTGCATTTTTTGGTGTATTCTTTCAGCTTTTTACAGGTCATTCGAGCGCTTCGGGAGTCGCAAAAAACCAACCGGCGAAACTGGCAGCATTCGAAGCTCATTATGACTCCCTCGCTCCGGGCGACCTTTACATGTTCGGCTGGGTTAACGAAAAAGATAAAACTGTCACGGGTATCGCTATTCCCGGAATGTTAAGTTTTTTGATCCATGGAGATACCAAAACCCCGATCAGGGGGCTCGACAGTTTCCCAAAGGGTGAAACTCCCCCTGTGCAGATGACTTTTCAGACCTACCATACCATGGTGGCTATCGGGTTTACACTGATTGGTCTTGTCCTGATTTCCCTTTTCCTTCTTTGGCGGGGGAAACTTTTCACTTCAGCTCTCTGGCTTAAAGTCCTCGTCGTTTCGGTTCTTTTGCCACAGATTGCCAATCAGCTTGGCTGGTATACCGCCGAAATCGGACGGCAACCATGGATTGTTTACGGTCTGCTCAAAACTTCAGACGGTCTGTCGAAAGTTGTCACATCGGAGCACATTATTTTTTCACTGGTGCTTTTTACCCTGATCTATGCGGGACTTTTTGTGGTCTTCCTTTATCTGTTGGACAAGAAGATAAAACACGGTCCCGATGATCATGTAGTGGAACTTGATTTCAGCGAAAAACCAAGGTTGATGGAGTAGCGATGGAATTTACTTTAGACATAAACACGATATGGTTCATCCTGATCGGCGTACTGCTGTCCGGTTACGGTATTCTCGATGGCTTCGACCTTGGTGTCGGGTCTCTTCATCTCCTTACCAAATCGGACCTTGACCGGAGAATTCTACTTAACTCCATCGGACCTGTCTGGGACGGTAACGAAGTGTGGCTTGTAACGGGAGGCGGTGCCCTCTTTGCAGCATTTCCTGATGTATATGCCACTGCTTTTTCCGGGTTCTACATCCCTTTTATGCTGTTGCTTTTTGTGCTGATTTTTCGGGCGGTCTCGATAGAAGTGAGGAGTAAAAGCGAGGGGAAAAGATGGCGGGCAGGCTGGGACAGGGCTTTTTCGATCTCAAGTATGGTTATTTCCCTCCTCATCGGTATAACAATCGGTAATGTAATTCTCGGTTTACCAATAGGGAAAGACAAGGAGCTCTACAGCAGTGTGATTGACATGTTGAATCCATATGCTCTGCTTGTCGGACTGACAACCCTCGCCGCCTTCATGATGCACGGTTCAATCTACCTCGCAATGAAAACAGACGGGGAACTCCAAAAACAGGTTCGCGGGTGGATAAACAACACGATTATCTTCTTTGTGATCACCTATGTAACCGCAACGATGGCAACCCTTATCTACATCCCTCACATGGTTGAGCCTTTCAGACAGCACCCGGCATTTTTTGCTCTTGCAATTCTGAATATGCTTGCAATAGCAAACATCCCTCGCGAGATAAACCGGGGTAAGGATTTCTTTGCCTTCCTCTCTTCATCGGCAGCAATTCTAAGCCTTATGGCACTTTTTGCGGTCGGGCTTTTCCCCAACTTTCTAATCTCTTCAATTTCACCCGAATATAATCTGACGATATACAATGCTGCATCCTCCGAAAAAACACTGGAAACAATGCTAACCATGGCAATCATCGGAATTCCATTTGTCCTCGCCTATACAATCAGTATTTACTGGGTTTTCCGGGGAAAAGTGAAACTTGATCATATGAGTTATTGATCGTCATTCGTGAGTCGTAAAATTCAGCTCTGACGAAAACCATAACCGCTTCGACAGTATTTCTTATACACAACCAGCTTGGCAATGTTCAATATTAGATTTGTAATTATTTGATTGCAAATTAAATGAATTTTTCATAGTTTAAATTGTAATTCTGAAAAATCCTTTGCAGGTTGTTCAGGGCATTGTGGCAGGCGGTACATCACAGCAATAAAACCCCCGGAAGTTATAAATATGAATAACATAAAGAATGTTATCATGCCTCTGACAGGAATGACATGCACGAACTGTGTGTCAGGCATTGAGATGAGCCTTGGGAAGCTAAAAGGTATTCTCGAAGCCCGCGTCGATTATGCAAATGAAAACCTTCATGTCTCCTTCGATCACGGACTTCTTGCCGAAAACGATATAATCGCATTCATCAAGCGTATTGGCTATGGAGTTTCCACCGCTAAAGTGGAGGTGGTGATCACGGGGATGACTGACGAAACTGATGCACAAAATCTCTCCGGACTGATTAAATCTCACGAAGGAGTGGTAGCCGCAAATATCAGCTACTCTTCCGAAACAGCAATTCTCGAATACTTCCCCGGAATGACAAATCTTTCCGAACTCCTCTCTCTGATTCGCAAGGCAGGATTTGACCTCGTAAAAACTGATGGTTCTGAAGAATTTAAGGATGTTGAATCTGAAATCCGAGCTTCGGAACTAAAAAGACAAAGGCGATTGATGATAACAGGTCTGATTTTTACCATTCCACTCATCATCTACAGCATGCTTCGCGATTTTAAGGTGGTCGGTTTTGAATATGATCTTTATGCAATGCTCGCTGTTGCAACAATTGTGCAGTTTTATGTCGGTGGCAGGTTCTATTCCGGGGCATACCACAGTCTCCGGCTTGGAAGAGCCAACATGGATGTGCTCATTGTTCTTGGCTCTTCGGTGGCATATCTCTCGAGTCTTCTGGTTGTACTCGGTATCATAAATAGCCCGAATGTATATTTTGAGACGGGAGCGACAATAATTGCGTTCATCAGACTCGGGAAATATCTCGAAACAAAAGCCAAAGGCAGAACCACTGATGCATTAAGAGTCCTGTTTGGTTTACAGGCAAAAACTGCAACTGTTATTCGGAACGGCACAGAGATGACCGTTGATGTGAATGATGTGGTTTTTGGGGATGTGGTGCTTCTTAAACCGGGTGAAAGGGCACCCGTTGACGGGGTGGTGTGTGAAGGCAAGTCGGCGTTTGAAGAGTCGATGATAACGGGAGAGTCGATGCCGGTAAGCAAGGGTCCCGGTGATAAAGTGTTTAGCGGCACCATAAACCGTGAAGGGTTAATAAAGTTTGAGGCTGTAAATGTGGGTAAAAACACCACCCTCGCACATATAATCCGGCTTGTAAAAGAGGCGCAGGGAAGCAAGGCACCAATTCAGAAATTAACGGATGAAATCGGCAAATATTTTGTACCGCTAATAATTGCCCTCGCATTTTTCACTTTCACAGGATGGATTTATGTAGCTCAACTCGATTGGGCAGGGGCGATGATAAATGCGATAGCAGTTCTTGTGATCGCATGCCCGTGTGCAATTGGTCTGGCAACCCCGACAGCAATCATGGTCGGTACCTCAAAAGGGGCGGAAAACGGAATTCTCTTCAAGAACAGCGAAATTCTCGAGAAAGCAAGTAGAATCAATATTGTGGTGCTCGACAAAACAGGCACCATCACAACAGGCGAACTACAGGTAAAGGATATTATTCCCCTGAACGGATACACAAAAAACGAGGTTCTTCATCTTGCTGCCTGTGCGGAGAAGGGTTCGGAACACCCCATAGGCAGAGCGATTGTGAGAGCCGCTGAGGAAAGAAGTCTTAATCCTTTGCGACCTTCAAAGTTCAGGGCGTTCGCCGGCTTTGGTGTAAGAGCACTGGTTGGCGACAAGACCATTTCGATCGGCAACTCCCGTATGATGAAGAATGACGGCTTGGATCTCCGGCAACTCGAAAAGGAGATTCTGCCTCTCGAGGAAGATGGAAAAACGGTGATGACCGTTACCATCTCCGATCCGGTAAACAACCTCCCTCTTCAAGTGATTGGCATTATTGCGGTAGCTGATACTGTAAAAGCAGGTTCAGCGGAAGCCATTGCCGAACTTCAGCAGCTTGGCATTGAAGTGGTGATGATAACAGGCGACAACAAATCGACAGCCAATTCAATAGCGAAACAGGTTGGTATCTCAAGAGTAATAGCTGAGGTGCCACCGGGCGGTAAAGTTGATGCAATTAAAGAAATGCAGAATGCCCGGTCTCTCGGGAATTACTCTTCTCCCGTTGTCGCAATGGTTGGAGACGGAATTAATGATGCCCCTGCTCTTGCTCAGGCAGATGTTGGGATAGCAATTGGGACAGGCACGGATATCGCCATTGCTGCAGCCGGAATCACTCTGATAAGCGGCGACCTTACCGGCATCGGCAAGGCAATTTCCCTCTCCCGCGGCACTTCCGAAACCATTGTTCAAAACCTCATCTGGGCTCTTTTTTATAACATTGCCCTGATTCCGGTTGCGGGATTCGGACTCCTCAGCCCGATGTTTGCCGCCGGTGCAATGGCATTCAGTTCCATATTTGTTGTTTCAAACAGCCTCCGGTTAAAGGGGTATAAAGTGAGAACTTTCGAACCTCCAAAATCGATCGCCAGGCAATCGATTGAGCTGATACCAAGACTTGCGCTCCCGACCATTTCTCTCGCGGTTCTTATTACTCTTCCGATGCTCGCCATGTCGAAGAGCGAAATGGAGATAAAAAATGTAATCGAGACGGGTATGACACCACTTCTTATGATGGTGATGGCGATTTCGAACGGACTCATTGCAATTTCCTATGCCTCGATACCGGTCTTTCTTGTTATTTTTATTCGTAAAAGAAAAGATCTCCCGTTCAGTTGGATTCTTGTCCTCTTCGGATTGTTTATTCTTGCCTGCGGAACCACCCATGTAGTCCATATTATCGGATTGTGGTGGTCGGTCGACTGGTGGCAGGCATCGGTGGATGCAGCATGTGCCGTCATTTCTGTCTCAACAGCAATTATAGTCTGGCCCATTCTGCCTAAACTTCTGGCAATTCCGAGCCCCGAACAATTGAAACAATTGAACTCGGAGCTTCAGAGCGAAAAGGAAAAACTGATTTTTACTCAAACTGAACTCCAAAAAGCCTATAAAGAGGTGGAGCAAAGAGTAGCTGAAAGAACGGCTGAACTTCTTGTTGCAAACGAAAATCTTGTAAATGAAATAAGGGAAAGACTAAAAGCTGAAGCCGCTCTCCATGAAACTAACGAGTATCTCGAAAACCTCTTCAATTATGCTAATGCACCGATTATTGTTTGGGATCCGGCTCTTGCCATCACCCGGTTTAATCATGCATTCGAAAATCTCAGTGGATACTCCAAGGAGGAAGTTATTGGTAAAAAGCTCGATTTTCTCTTCCCTCCCGAGACAGCGGAAGACTCGCTGGAATTAATCAGAAAGACATCCGAGGGGGAAAGATGGGAATCGGTTGAAATCGAAATCCTCAGAAAAGATGGTGAAATCAGAACGGTTCTGTGGAACTCTGCCAATGTCCTCGATAAAAATGATATTGAAATTAGGGCTACCATTGCACAGGGAAATGATATAACTGAAAGAAAGTCTGCTGAAATAGCCTTAAGAGAGAGCGAGAAACAGTTCCGTACGATGATCGAGACAATTCCTGTGGCTATCCATCTTTCAACGGGAGTCGAACAATTTACAGAATACATTAACCCCGAATTCGTCAGGCTTTTCGGTTATACGGAAAAGGAGGTCGGTTCAGGAAACGACTGGTGGCCCCTCGCATATCCTGATGAGAACTATCGAAAGGCTATCTCTGAGGAATGGATGAGAATGGTCGACCATGCCATCGCCACACAAACAAAAATTCCTCCTTTCGAGTCTATAGTCACCTGTAAGGATGGCTCGAAACGAAACATATCCTGGACTTTTATTACACTCGGTGAAAAGAACTATTCATGCGGCGTCGATCTCACTGCAAGAATTCTGGCAGAAAACGAGATAAGGGAGCTGAACCAGCAGCTTGAGCACAGGGTGGAGGAAAGGACTTCACAGCTTGCAGCCACCAACAAGGAACTTGAATCTTTCAGCTACTCTGTGTCGCACGATTTAAGAGCACCATTGAGAAGTATCGACGGATTCAGTCAGGCTCTTCTCGAGGAATATTCTGACCATTTTGACGATCAGGGGCAGATGTACCTAAACCGGCTAAGATTTAATGCTCAAAGAATGGGTCAACTGATCGATGAAATGCTCAGTCTCTCCCGCTTAACCAGGGCGGAAATGAAATTGAAGCAGGTAAATCTTTCGGATATCGCTTCAGCAATCTGTCAGGAATTGAAAGAGAGGGAGCCGGAAAGAATTGTCGACATCTCGATCACTCCCGACATGGTCGACCAGGCAGACCCCACCCTGATGGAAGCCGTACTTCAAAATCTGCTGAACAACGCATGGAAATTCAGCTCTAAAAAAGAAAAAGCAACCATTGAATTCGGGCTGACTACAATAAACGGAAGAAAGACATACTTCGTGAAAGACAACGGCGCCGGCTTCAACATGGAATATATCGATAAACTTTTTACACCTTTCCAGCGCCTCCACAGAGCCGATGAATTCAGCGGTACAGGTGTGGGTCTCGCTACAGTTCAACGCATTATCCGGCGTCACAAAGGTGATGTATGGGCGGAGAGTAAAGTTGGAGAAGGTACTGTTTTTTATTTCACTCTAAACTCTGATAAGGAGCACTAAATGGCTATCAATAAAACAATTCTGCTGGTTGAAGATAATTCTGATGATGAATTGCTGACTATTCGAGCTCTGAAAAAGAATAACATAACTAACAAAATTGATGTGGCACGGGACGGGCAGGAAGCCGTCGACTACCTTTTCGAAAGAAAAGGCAACGATTCAGAATTGCCGGCTTTGATAATTCTGGACCTTAAACTTCCGAAAATCGACGGTTTGGAAGTGTTAAAAAGAATCAGAGAGAATCAAAAAACAAGATTTATCCCCGTGGTCATTCTTACATCGTCGAACGAGGAGGAGGATATTCTTGCCAGCTATGGACTTGGTGCCAACAGCTTTATAAGAAAACCTGTCGATTTTCTAAAATTTGTTGAAGTGGCAAGCAATATCGGGATATACTGGCTAATGCTCAACGAAGCTCCTCAAAAATCATTCAACAAATAATCATCCGGGAAAAGTATGAAAACCCCACTCCGTGTTTTAATTGTCGAGGATTCAGAAGACGACAGGGAACTGTTGCTCATGAAACTGAGGCAGGGCAACTATGAACCTCAATTCTCCCAGGTAGAGACCAAAGAGGACCTGCTGAACGCTTTCAAACAGCAGCGCTGGGATATTGTTCTTAGCGACTACTCAATGCCGATGTTTGATGGAATTTCTGCCCTCCGGACGGTCCGGGAACTTGACCCTGATATCCCTTTCATAATTATCTCCGGAAATATTGGTGAAGAAGTGGCTGTAATGGCTATGAAATCAGGAGCTCAGGATTACATAATGAAGGGGAACCTTCAAAGATTGATACCTGCAATTGAACGGGAATTAAAAGAGGCGGAACATCGCAGGCAAAAACGGGAGGCAATAGAAGCCAAAGAAACCAGCGAAAAAAGGTTTCGAAATGTTTTTGAGCACTCAGTCGATGCAATCGGGGTCTCAAAAGATGGTATTCACATAATGGTGAATCCTGCTTATGTGAAACTGTTCAGCTACGAAACAAGTGACGAGATAGCCGGCATCCCTGTCCAGGATTTGATTGCACCCGGGGAAAGGGGGAAAGTCCACGATTACATCGTAAAAAGGGCAAAGAGGGAAAATGTGCCTTCGGGTTATGAAACACTCGGTTTACGAAAAGACGGCACTTCTTTCGAGATGGATGTGCATGTCTCCACTTATGAGATGAATGGTGACATATTTACAATGGTTATCCTCAGGGACATCACCGAGAGCAAACGGGCTGCCCGAGAGATTCTGGAAGCAAAGAATAAAGCCGAAGCGCTCAACAGGATGAAATCGAACTTTCTTGCGAACATGAATCATGAACTTCGGACTCCCCTGAATGGTATTTTGGGCTATTCGGAGATTCTGATTTCCACCCTGGATGACCCGGATCTTGTAAGCATGTCGCAGGGAATCTATGACTCGGGCAAAAGACTGAGTGAAACTCTCAACTTCATCCTTGATCTTTCTGAAGCGGAAGCTGAAAACCTTGCAGTATTTGCCAAGGATGTAAATATTGTCGATCTGGTAAGGCACAGTCTGGATGACTTCATCCCTGAGATCGAGAAGAAAAATCTGAAACTGGATACAGTTGTTCACAATGAGCAGCTTTTCTCCCGTGTGGATGAACGGCTCCTAAACAGAATCCTTTATAACCTCGTTGATAATGCCATTAAATTTACCGAAAGGGGAAATGTAGGCATCGAGATTGGAAAGGAAGAGATTGAGGGTAAAGGATGGGTTTACCTGAAAGTAAAAGATTCCGGAATTGGAATAGAAAAATCCAATTTCGACCTGATTTGGGAAGAGTTCCGTCAGGTGAGCGAGGGGAAATCCCGTTATTATCAGGGAACGGGACTCGGACTCACGATCACCAAAAGAACCGTTGAACTTATGGATGGTGTCATATCAGTCGAAAGTGAGGTGGGTGAAGGTTCTGTTTTCACTGTCAAATTCCCGGAAACACCACCGGATGCAGACAGGGAAGAAGAAATTGCCCCCGGCGTAACAACTGAAACACCCAATCGAGTGTTTTCGGGAAAACAGGGGCAGAGACCTGTTGCACTTTATGTGGAAGATGACCCGATAAATCTCGATGTAATGGGACTGTTCCTTCGGAAAATTTGTGATGTGGAAATGGCTGAAACCGGTGAAAAAGCCATCGAAATGATCAAATCGAAAAAATATGACATTTTTCTTCTGGACATAAATCTTGGAACCGGCATGAACGGCATGGATGTGGTGAAAGAGATCAAAAAACTGCCCGAATACCAGGGCGTCCCTGTCGTTGCAGTTACCGCATATGCCATGGGGAATGACAAAGCCGATTTTCTTCGGGGAGGCTGTACCCATTACCTTTCAAAACCGTACCGGAAAGCTGAAGTTGTGGAAATAGTGGAGAATGCTCTGAAGTAGGAAGCTTTTGATTTTTCTTTAAGTCACTAAAAGCGCCGGCGGGATTCTTTTCCCGCGTAGGGAAATTAAATATTCGAATATATCTTCGGTTTAGTTTGTAAGTTTATGAAATTCTAACTAAGTTTGCGAACCGTTTAATCAATTCAGTTTGCTGACTACAATGATCATTATATTTACTGTTCTCGCTATTCTCACCATAATCGTTACACCTCTCCTTTTTATGCTCCTTTCGAAAAGAAAAGAACGAACCCTGAAGCGTCATTCCGCCGAATCAACCGAAAATCTTCAGGAAGATACACTTTTGAAAGTCGATGATCCCGGGGCCACCGGGCAGGAGACAACAGAAACCTTTGAACTCTTCAACCCCGACGATCGGAGAGAACCCGAAGACAGAAACCCAAAAAAGCATTTTAAATGACCCTCGAACAAACAAGAGACCGGTGCCTTTCAAAGCCGGGAGTGGAAGAAAGCCTTCCTTTCGATGCGGATTCACCCGTCTATAAAGTGATGGGGAAGATTTTCGCCATAATCTCCCTCTCGCCTCCGGAAGGAATTAACCTGAAATGTGATCCTGAGAGAGCGGTGGAGTTGCGGGAAGAGTACGAAGGCATCTCTCCCGGGTACCACATGAACAAGGTGCACTGGAACACCGTCTCATTCGATGGCACGGTTCCGCTCAGTCTCATCTTCGAACTGATCGATCACTCTTACGATTTAATCGTCGCCTCACTTCCAAAAAAGCTAAAGGAGGAATTGAAACGCCTTGAGACGGACATGTGAATCAGTATAGTATTGTTCATTATTTATAAAATCCCCCAAACTTAACTGAACTGTCCGTATTTTCCCTTTTAATTATTAATATTTTTCCAAAAATGCAATCTGCAGGATAGAGGACTAAAAAATGGATTTCGAAAAGGCACTGGAACTTTCATACGAGAAGAGAACTGAATATGTTGAACTGCTGAGAAGCACATTCAAAAGTAAAGGGAAAAAGAGCAAGGGTGGCGACACTTCCGTCCCGGAGAAACTTGCAAAACTGCAACAGGAACTGAAGGCAATCGAGAAACCCCTTCTGAGTGAGTTCCTGGAAGAGGAATTTGACACTCTCATCGTTCCCGTTCAGGCGCTAAGGTCGAACATGTACAACCTCCTGATGGAATATTATTTCAATTTGGACGAGAAACCCGCTGATTTGCTCAAGGAGTTCAGTGAGTTTTTTCTGGTCACCCTAAGCACAATGCAGGCATACAGAAAAGAGGAACTCATTCCTTTCCTCGACCGGCACGGATTCACATTTAAAAAGTTTACTTCGGAACTTGAAAGCAGCGATCTTTACAATCTTCTGGTTCCCCTGTCACCCGTTCTGGAGTTGCCCGCTGACGAGTTTAAAAAAGTGAAAATGACAGAAAAACAGGAGCAGGCACTTCTGGCAAAACATGCTGCAAAGCATAACGAATTGCTTACTCTCCTTGAAGAAACCGAAGGCAACCCAACCCCCGTAAGCACCGCGCAAGCGGAAATATTGTTTAGCGAACTCAAGGAAATCGAAAAAGAAAATCCGGAACTTATCCTGAATGCTCTCATTGAGGTTCTGTACGATCCGATAAGTGAATATGAAACTGCATTAACGGATATCCTGCTTTTCCGGGAAAAATTTGATCCGGCGGATAATAAGGTGCTGTTCAGCGAGCAGATGCAAGCCCTGGTGGAAACCATCAATGAATTTATTGCAACAATGGACAGTTATATCGTGCCCTTCTGCGATCGCAACAACATCAATGCCGACTGGGTAGTCGAAGAATTTATCGAAGAAATAGACCTCTTCGAAGATTATGAAGATGAAGAAGAAGAATAGTTTTACCTGATCAGTATCATCTTTTTTGTAATCGCACTGTTTGAACCCGAAGTCATCCGGTAAAAATAGACACCCGATGAAAGTCCGTATTTCGCAGCATCAATTGAGATGGAGTGGTTGCCCGCAGCCTTGAATTCATTCAGAAGTGTGGCAACCTCTCTCCCTTGGATGTTGTATAATTTCATGCAAACGACACCTCCCTCGGGGAGTGAATAATTCACCACTGTTGAAGGATTGAACGGATTCGGGTAGTTTTGTGAAAGAGAGAATGATTGGGGGAGTTCCTCCTCCGGTTTTTCATTTATAAAAACTCCACCCGTAGTCGTTTTTAGGATCGTTCCCCCGAGACCCGCGATCCAGCCGGTAAGAGAATCGACAAAATATACCGAGTTTAATGGAGCATTTGTCCCGCTGTTCTGTTTCACCCAGTTGACACCATTATTTGTGGTTTGAAGAGACTGCCACCTCTTCCCACCACCCAACCTGTCTGATCATTAAGAAAGAAGAGTGAAGAAAAAGATTCCAGTCCTGGTGAGGAGCTGGGATTCCATTTTATCCCCCCGTCAGTTGTCTTGTAGAAACCATAAAACCATCCGACTGCCCATCCGGTTCCGTTGGAACTCATGTGAATATCAAAAAAAAGATGGATGGTGCCGGTGTTCACTGCGGTCCAGGACTCCCCTCCATCGGTGGTTTTGATGATTGTTCCGTTGTCTCCGGCAAGCCAGCCGTTCAGGGCATCTGAAAACCGGACTGAGAAAATGTCACTGACTGTACCGGTTGCTTTCGTGATCCAGTCGGTTCCACCGTTTGTGGTCTTCATTACCGTACCCTTTGTTCCTGCAACCCAGCCGGTATCACGGTTGACAAATTGTATGCTCAATAAAGAATCGGTTTTCGCGACACTTTGTTCAAACCAGGATGTCCCCCCATCCGTTGTCTTGATAATGATTGCTCCCTCCCCTGTAGCCCAGCCTGTTTGTGCATCAACGAAGTCAACGGCGAAAAGATTATACGAAGTGCGGCTGGCAACTGCGTTCCATAATTTACCACCGTCGGATGTTTTTAGTATTCTGCCGTGATGTCCGACAGCCCAGGCGGTTTGAGCATCGATGGCTGTCAGTGAGATGAGCCAGTCGGTAAAGCCGCTTCTCTTTGATACCCAGTTTTTACCGCCATTTACCGATTTTGCAAAAGTACCCTCCCACCCAATACTGTAGAGTTTGTTTGAGTCAAGCCATTTTACAGAAGTCAGAACCATCGTGTTTGTACTGTATCTTTTGGTCCAGGTTACTCCACCATTCGTGGTCTTGCAGGTGATTCCACCAATCCCGACAGCCATACCATTCAAGGAATCAAAAAAATCAACCGAATATAACGGCATTTCATGCTCTCTCTGCTGCTCTGTCCAGGTCAAACCACCATCCGTGGTACAGGCAATAACTCCTTCATAGCCGGCACCCCACCCCCTGAGGGTATCAACAAAACTAATCGCGCTTAAATAAATATACTGCCCGAGTGAACATTGTGTCCAGATTGCTCCACCGTCAACAGTTTTAAGGACAAAAGACATGGAACCGGCTATCCACCCCGTTTTGGAATTTACAAATCTGATGCAACTGAAAGAGTTTGTTACACCGCTGTTTAATGCCACCCAGTCGATGCCGCCATTTGTGGTTTTTAGAATTGTACCGGAAGACCCGACGACATACCCCGTTTGCGAATCGGTGAACCAGACTGAACTCAGTTTCACTTCCGTTCCGCTGTTAACGGAGTCCCAGTTTCTGCCGCCGTTTGTAGTATAAAGAAGTGTCCCCTTATCACCTGAAATCCATCCATGTTTGGAGTCGGTGAAAAAAACCGAATAGAGGGAGAGACTTTTCCCGCTTTGTTGTTGTACCCAGGTTTCACCACCGTCGGTTGTTCTGACAACAGCTCCCGAATATCCCACAGCCCAACCCTGCAAAGAATCAATAAAATAAACATCATTAAGATGACTCCCGACCGGAGCAGGATTCTGCCATAACCACTGGGCATTTAAAATGTTTATTGAAATCAAAACCAGGAACAATGTTTTTCGTGCTGACATGCCGGTACCGTGTAATTTGTATATAATTTGAGACGATTATGTCTGACAACCGAAATAATTCAGTAAACTTACTAATTATTCTTTTGGTAATATAAATTATAAACAGTCAGGTTGAAATATAAATATTTTTTTTGTATTGCAAGAGGAAGGATGAATTTTTGAGGGATGATGGCCGAAGGATGAAAATTCCTTCCGTGGAATCTGTGCTTAATCAGTGAAATCTGTGGAACCATTAAACCCCTCTGCGTTAATCCGTCGAATCTGCGTGTATCTGCGTCCTCCTTCAAACATCAAACCTCTGACTTCAAACATCACATTCATCTCTCATCCTTCAGAAATTCAGCCCTCAAACATTCATCCTTAATAAATTTTCTTCAGTTTCCGGAAAAGTGTAAATTTTCACACTCTATCATAGCAGAAGGGGAATTGTAATAAAAGAAAAGCAGGTCACTGAAAAATGACTTTTTTATTTCACAACTTATCCCGATATTTGCATCGTAAATTAAGAAAGGTTCTCAAATGAAAAATCTGACAATCACAAGGGCTTCTGTTACACTACTCTCCTCTTCTACTCTAAAAACTCTCTACTCCATAAAAGTGTAAATTCATTCCGGGTCTGACCGGGAGTTTACCATTCCGCTTGACAGCATGTCGAGGCATGTGAATGGCTGATTCTCTTCTGTCTCTCACCGGTCTTGTGAATTGATCCTTCTCCACCTGTCCGGCTTCACTACCGGCTCCTGAAGAAGAAGCACCCTGAATTCTCTTCCTGTGCTGCGGGTGAATTACGACTTTTTTACCACTTAATAAAAGGCAAGTAGAAATGCTTAACTGGTTCGAAAACAGCTTCATCGGGAATACAATCTTTTACGGATTTGCGATACTTTGCGTCCTTTACCTTTTTGATCTGATCGATCCGTTTTATCTGATTTTCTATATCTTCTCTGTCGCAGCAAGTTTCTGGGTGGTGGTAATTTTAGTTATCTGGTTTCTGAAGAGTTTATTCAGATAAAAGCTGTTTTTAAGCAAAAATCGCAGTTTTTATTGAAGTGACGGTGTAAGGGCAGGTTAATTCGACCTCCCCGGTGATGGAGTAAAAGTTTTTATCAACAAATTGGAGACAGTACAGTGAGCAATTTGATAATAAGCGTTACCACATTTAAAAGCAACGGAAAGACCGGCCTTATAAACAGCAAAGGGGAAATTATCGCCGAGAGTATCTATGATGCAATCGGGCCCTTCCAGGGTGCCTTTGCACGCGTCAGACTGGGGGAAAAATTTGGTTTAATAAATAAACAGGGTAAACTGATAACAAAAAAATACTACAACAGGATAGATGCAAGGTTTTGGGGAAGTGAAAGCCAAATAATATATATAGTACACTGTGGGACAAAAAAGGGGTTTTATCTCGACGGTTGTGAGGAGTTTTCAGGGCTCCTCTATAACTCCATCGGGGGTTTGTATAACGACCGTGCACTTGTCTCCGTTCGCGGTCTTTACGGCTACATTAACGGGAAGGGGGAGGTGGTCATCCCTCCCCTCTTTTCTTTTGGGACTGATTTTGAACAAAATATTGCTACTGTTGCAACAGATAACAAGGTACAATATATTGACCTTAACGGGAATGAAGTAACAATACCCGATGCAAGATTCTTATGGAGGAATCTTAAGCAACAAACCCTCGTTCACTATATCAGTCGGAACCACTTTAAAATATACGAAATCAGCAACCCGAGGAATCTTTGCCGGACTGACTTCGCATCTGAATCAGCCTGGCAGTTGTACAGCGAGCTGACCCCGCACACCCTCAGTCTGGGCACCATCGATGGATACATTTTCCTCTTTGATAAAAACAGAAGGCTAGTATCCCCCTTTTACACCAGACAGATTTTGATGATCACCCACGATCGCTTTATTGTTTCAGAAGGCTGTCTTGTTAGAGACCAATACTACTCTCTTTATACCGTGGAGGGTCAAAAGCTGCTACCGGCTGTTTTTAAGGAAATGATTCACTTAAAAGATGATATATATATAATCAGGATCGAAGAGGAATACGGGCTTGTTAAAGAAGACGGTAAATTTATCGGTGAGTGCAATTACAATTGTCCTCAGGATATCCCCGAAATCCTTGAGATTATTTGATTACGAAAGGTTTTAACATCATGCATACAAGTTATTTGATGCCACACCGGGTCGATGGTCTTTGGGGATTCAAAGACATCTACGGAAAACTCGTGATTGAGCCGGCTTGGGAGATGGCAGAGCCATTTACCGGCAGCTTTGCAAAGGTTTTTGACGGTAACTGTTTTGGTCTGATTGACACTTCGGGTGTCGTGATACTTGATCCGAAATACGATAAAATAGTTTTAAGGGATGATCTGTCGGGCTACGAATTCCATCTTAACGGAAAGATCGGATTTATTTCGTTCGACAGAAGGTTCTTCCTTATGCCGCAGTTCTCTTACCTTGGCCCTCTTGCCGAGGGATTTGTTCCTGCGGCGAAGGATGGCCTTTACGGATTTTTGAACGGAAGATTCGAAACAGCTCATACTTTCATGTACCGTCTCACAGAGCCCTTTCGTCACGGGATAGCCCGGGTGACGACAACAGACGGCAAAACCTTTTTGATTGACCGGAAGGGCAGACCTGTGGAAAACATCAGGTACATTTATCCCACACAGGAAGGATTCGGCAATTTCCTGTCAAGTCCCGAAATGCATAAACTGGAGTTTTCAGAGAAGCTCCCCAATGGTGTTTATGTTTATTCCCGTCGTTTTGAAGCCGGCTTTACTGCAATGACTTCCCGTCAGGAGTATATGATGGCAGCGTATTATGACAGTATCTCGTACCTCTCTCCTTCTTTTGTCAAAGTCGGTCTGATAATTGATTCCTCTGCCGGATTCCGGGATTCATACCACTATGGAGTCTTTGATTTGAAGGGAAACCAGATTCTGCCTCCTGTTTTTGAATGCGTGAAGTATCTCGACAGTAATTGCTTTCTTGTAAGGCTCCGGGGGAAGTGGGGCATCATAAACAACCGGCTCGAAGTGCTGCACGAACCTGTTTTGGAGAGAGTGCCAAAAACCACCGAATCGCTCGTTGAACTAACGAACACCTCAGGTTTCCTGATCAGCGACGGATATCTGGAAGACCCCGAAAACAGAGAGTCAACAAAAGATATTTCACAACAAGGTGCAAACTATTTTAACATCGATGGTATTGATGCATATATCGTCCAAAAGGACGACAATTACTGGTCCATGACTGCGAGAAAATCTGATCGTCGAAATATCTACTGGATTTGTTCAGACTCTGATGATAAAGATACTCCGCAAAAATATAACAGCTTTATTGACAGACCCGATTATACCAAAACCATTTCCCACGGTACTATACCCGTGGATGATCTCCTTGAAAATGATGAGAAGAATGATGAAAAGGAGCCGGTTCTGGATGGTAATTTCAACTACATTGACCCTGAATACAGAAAAAAAACGGGGGAATTTTCTTTGGACAGTTTGAACGACCCGGAAAATTGGATGCGATCCCTGACTTTACAGAATGAAGATGATGAACTTAACGACACATTTCCCGGCGGACAGTATGACTGGATAATCCAAAAGGGGGAAGATGCAAAGGAACCCTCTTCGCAGGACCATGCTGATTTTCTCAGCGACCTTTTAGCGGACGATGAGCCACTGGATTTTGGCTTCCCGGGTAATGATGACGATGATGATGACGACGATTACGATGCGAGTTTAAGTCCGGAAGAGGAGGCCGAATTCCTTAAATCACTCGAAAAATCAAACGCTGATCCCGAGGATAAGAAGGAAGAGATGCATCTTCATTTTTTCAACGGCGAAACACTCGTTTTGGAAAATGGAAGTAAACCGGTTTTCGTGCCAAACAAACCCGTGATGGTTTATTGGGGAGAGGGAGCGTATCTCCTTTCAGAGAATGGTCCGAATTTTGAGGCGAGTACCATTCTCAATGCCCGGTTCGAACCCCTTGACCCTGAAATTCACCCGTGCGTAAATGACAGGTGCAAAGTTGAGGGATACAGAAGGGTCGTCTGCAGAGGAAGATTCGGCTTCATCGATAAAAACGGTGATCTTGCAGTGGAGCCGGCATTCATCTCCCTCTCCCAGTTTATGAAAAAGAAAGCCCTGGGGATTACCGCCACTTCAACAATCATTATGAACACTGAGCTGGAATTCAAAGAACTGCTGCTTAGGCTCCTGAATTTTCACTCGTGGGACGGCACCATGGCTTCAGGCTGCATTTCCACTCCTGAAGGCGGGAAGTGGGGCGTATTTGATGAAAACGGCAACATCCTTATCCCTTTTGAATACGATTTTATCAGACACATCGGCGAAATGTCGTTTATTGTGAAAATTAATGGTAAATTCGGGGTGATAAATGCAAAAAGAGAAATGCTCGTCGAACCCGTATATACAGCTTATAAAATGACCGAAACATCCCTCATCGCCTTAAAGCATACCGGTGGCTGGTACCATCTTTTCAATGTCAGAACCCAAAGGCTTATCACCTCATATGAGGACCAGGGCGGTCAGAAGCCACTAAGACCAACCCGGGTATCTGACCTCGGGGACGGACTGCTCTATCTGGAGACGGTCACAACAACGGGGTACCTCGACCTTTCGTCACCCGTAAACACCAGGTTAATCACGGAATAGAAATATGAAAAAAACGGAATTCCACTCTCCCCCGTCAGCAGATTTCGAAGGGAAAACCCCACTCGAGACCATCGCTGCGATAACTGCCCGTCTCTTCCTTAAGGAGAGTCAACAGACACAGGAGATGATCATAAAAAGATTTGCACAAAGGAAAAATTATTCCGACATCGCTGCAGAGCACAACCTTACACCAGAGAGAATCAGGCAGATTTGTGATCAGTTCTCAAGAAGTATGAAATCGGCTACAAAAAATGAGCGCGACAGGTTATTTGTTTCAGTAATTGATTTTGAGAGTAACAACTTTCAAATTCTTGAGGACTCCTTTTTTGAGAACAACTGGTGCCCGAGTGAGTTTTTGTCGGGGTTGTTGTCTGATCTTTATAACGATTTGCCAACCCGTCATAATGTAAGCCGGAATTATTCGCGTTTTTCCAATCTTCCATATTTTCAATACAGGCAGAGATGCGAACGATTATTTGAGCATCGGTTCATGATTCCTGTAACTGAGGTAATTGACTGGATGGCAAAAATACCTTTGAGAGAAGAAGATATCTCAATCACCGGGTCTGAATTATCTGCCAGGCTCCACGGCATAAGGTTCCTCCTTCATTCGCCATATATATCGTCGAGAAAGGAAAAAGGGAAATTATTTCTCGTCCATTGGGCTGATTTTTCGGATCTGGCGGAAAAAATTATCAAACACTGCGACAGGGCATTAAGTTTGGATGAAATTCTCGAAATACTCAAACCTCATAATTTCAGAATCCCAAGTAATAAATCAGATGCCCTCTCCTCACTGCGTGCAAACCGGGAGATTCTTCAGTTAAGTGATGAAGTTTTTGGGATAGCCAGGCACGCCATTTACCCTCCCGAGGAATGGGATTCAATCAGAAAATTTGCGGAAGCAATTCTCGAAAGGGAAAAGAAAATTGTAGATTTAGCTCTTTTATATGAAGAAACCATAAAAGTCTTTGACAAACTCAGAACTAAAGAAGAGCTAGGTTTCATCCTTAGGAGGGCTCACAATATCCAAAATTCAGCCGGAAGATTGTTTGCGCACTCTTCAGTTGATATCTCAAAAATAAAAACGCTGCCACATTTGGTCTCTGAGATTCTTAAATCGCAAGGTGGGATAGCCAGTAAAGATCAAATTTATCAATATGTTTCTAATTATCGTTCCTATAGCAGTGAGGGATTTACTTCAAATCTGAAAAGTATCAAACTGATTCAATATTATGAAGGGAACTATTATGGTTTCAAGGCACCGGATAAAAAAAACAGGCAATTGTTAAGCCAGACCCCCGATTTTATCTGCAGCTACATGCTCGAAACGCTTCATCCAAAAACAGGCATTGACGACATCATAGCCGGATTTGCAGGATTTAACACTAAAAAAGTGGTGGAAACAATCCGCTCAGATGAAAGATTTCTGGTCACCCGGTTTCCCGGAAGCGAAGAGGAAGCCGTAATCTGCAAAAACTGGCCACGAAACAAAATAATTGTCTCTATTATCCGTTTCAGCAAAACGGGTATCGATCACCCGTCACTCTGCACCTGGCTCGTAAAACTCGATCAGAAGTATCACGACATTAATATGCCGAATCTGATGCAGCTTGGCATCAAATTCAGCCGCAACATCTACACATATCAGGAAGAAAACAGCACAAAATAACCGGCGGGAGTGGTTCCTGCCGGAATCAAACAAAACAGGAGGAAAATATGGGTTGTCTGTTAAGAGGATTCGTTCTTATTGCCGTGGGGATCTACCTCATGACCGTAATCGATCACGCCTTTTCAAGAAAAGGGATTGATATCGGCTTTCTCCCCGAATACACCGTCACTGTGTATCACTTTCCTGAGTATCCCGATATGGGGCAGGATTTTGTTACCGACAGGATCATCAGTTACGACAACACTCATGTAAGGTTCGAAACCTGGAATGGAGACACCACCTTCCGCTGCCGCTACGAAATCACAGACCTGAAAAAGTATAAAAACAGGAAAAGCTTTCTGGAGGAGTGAGGGGAAGGGAACAAGACTAAATAAAATAATACAGCAAGCTTTAACTAAAAGGCAACAGCGATGGGAACCGGCGTATCAAATTCATCAAACAAAACAGCAGAATCCTTTAACCGGATAGAAAATTTTTTCGAAAAAATATCAAATCTGCCTCACAGGGAAAGAGTGTTTTTTTCCGATATCCTTGAAGGGCTAAACTGGTTATTTTTCAATTATGAAAAAGACGGATATCACAAAGGTTATGACCCTCTCAATGTGGACATACTCTATCGGAAACTGGGCTCTCCGAAGACCCTGAAGGAATTTGCCGTAAATGCACGCGATTGGGCAACCGCCAAAAACGGGGACTGGGATGACATGTATGCAACCAGAATTCTGGATGACATGTATGAAAATGATGAAACGGAAAAAGAGCGGCTCTTCAGTCTCTTCACCGACACAGGTAAAAGCATCACCATAAGAGAAGATGCCCTGTTAACTTTGGTTGACGACTTCCGGAAAGATATCTTCCTCTACTTCCATGAACACCTGTCCGAATTTCTGCAGGAGAATAAGGCACACCGCAAATTCATCAATATTGTCATTGATAAGATTTTTGCTTATGACGACGAGTTGATCGATCAATTTGCAACATTTAAGGCGATCCATGACTACTCAATTCATGCCGAAAAACCGGTTGTAACCCATAACAGTGATTATAACAGACTGATCACACAAGGTGCTTTCTTAAACAAAGGGGAAACAAAATGAAAACCGAAAACCTCCACACACCGGACGACTCAAATCTCCTTGCCGTTACATTTGAGGAGCTCAGAGAATTTTTCTATTATATTGTTTCATTGCCCGAACCTGACAGACTCTTTTTTGCATCAATCATCCAGAGCAAAATCAGCGATTTGCTGATTAAGAGAGATTCAACCAAATTTCACCACTCTCCTTCGCTGATGACACAATTGTATCTGGAATCAGGCTCTCCTGAAAAGCTTACAGATTTTGCCACACAACTTCACAAACAAATTTTAGAGACAGGGCGACCTCATCTCAAAAATTACGATATGGAACAGATTGAAAAATTGCTTCCAAACTCCGGTTTCACTGAAGAGATACTGATAGAACGATTCATGGATGCAACTCTGTCCGAGCGTAAAAGAGCAGAATATCTGAAGAGACTTTGTGCCCACTTTCCCGAATCATTTGCAGAACTTGTTAATACACGGTTTGAAGAACTCCTGAATCAGAATGTTAGCGTAGCATTCGTGAACGAAATCATCAGAAATCTGGACAACCGCAGGATAAAACTCACCAACAAACTTGAAACATGGCGAAGTCTCAGAAGATACTCCAAACGGGTAAGGTACGCCATCAATACCCCCGACGATGATTACATCAGATGGCAAAAAAGCGGGGAACTGGACGGGTGAAAAAAAATTATTTTTTTCTTTGTCATTTGTACAATTATCAATAATTTAACAGAACAAAATAATACTTTAATGTTTTAAAGATAAGGCGATCGCGATGGGATATGGTTTGAATCATTGTACAGTATTGGACCTGCTCACGATGAGCAGAAATCCGGATAAAAAATGACCGTATTAGATTTCTTTTGTGGTGCAGGCGGCTTCTCTGAAGGTTTTCAACAAGCCGGTTTTAAGATTATTGGCGGGTTTGACAACTGGGAGCCGGCTGTCAATACCTACAACCACAACTTTCATCAAACATGCAAAAAAATAAACATTCTTGACTTGGGAACAGATGTTGCCAAAATTATTGCTTTACCCGATACAGATATTATAATTGGCAGCCCGCCTTGTGTAAGTTTTTCATCTTCGAATAAATCTGGTAAAGCCGATAAATCTTTGGGAATGCGGCTGACGGAAGCATTTCTGCGCATTATCTCTGTAAAAAAATTCCAATCAGGATCAATGCTTAAGTATTGGGTCATGGAAAATGTTCCTAACTCCATCAGGCATCTTCCTCCATATTATACTTTTGAACAACTGGATTTATCAGAATGGGCAATTGCCAATGAAATTGATCCAGAAACTATCGCGATCAATATTTTTGACAATCACAAAGTTGTTAATTCTGCAGAGTTTGGCTCACCTCAAATTAGAAAAAGAGCTATCGTAACTGAACGAGTAAGCGATGGCAAACCATTCTCTCCGGTACCTTCTCACTCGCAAATAATAAAAAACGGAAAATTACCGTTTCGAACCCTTGGTCAAGTAATTGATTCATTCCCTTCACCAAATATTAATATACACGACTCAATCTATAAGATTAAGGATCCGAATTTCAATGGTCTCGAACTTTGTTCTGATCAGTTAACAGACCACTTTTACGATACCGGACTAACAAGTGTTGAGTGGGAAACATCAAGGTTCCTTAAAACAAACCATCCGTATATGGGTAGAATGAGTTTCCCTGAAGATGAAAACAAGCCGTCAAGAACGGTAACTGCTACGCATATTGGAACATCCAGAGAATCTCTAATAATAAAAAGCAGAGATTATCATAACGGAGCTGCAATGTTTCGACTCCCTACAGTGAGAGAATCGGCTTCTCTAATGGGATTTCCGATTGATTTCCAGTTTTTAGGGGGTCTTACCGCGAAAATTCGACTTGTAGGAAATGCTGTCTGCCCATCGGTTAGCAGGGCCTATGCAAATCAAATAAATATCTTGGAGGGCCGGAAAGTAGAAAATCTACCTCTGCTAACTAGACGGGAAATTACTTGGGACACAGAATTAAAAGGTAAGAAAAGAGTTGACGAAATTAGAATTAGAAGAAAAAAACCAGGAGCTAGATTCCGTCGACATCCGGTTAAGGCAGGAGGAATAACAGTTTCTCTGTCAAATTATGACATAGGTGAAAATTCAAAATATATCGGGAAATGGTTTAGCTCAGTTCAATGTGGGACTGGATTGGGTTTCTTCTCAAAAAACATGCCCGACCATTTGCACAAGAGAATATTTGACTTGATTCTGAAGCAGGAAAATGGAAAAGCTATCATTTCTGAATTCAATAGAACCATTTTGATGCGTTTGGCTGATTCAGTGACTTTCCAAGAGATGTACGAGGCTCAAGAAGGGATAAACAGCTATTTAGAGCCAACCATGTTTATTTCTGGGTTGGAGAAATTAATCATCCGCTACTCTTCAAAGGAAGAATTGATTGATTGGGATAATGAGATATTTCAGCTCCCCAAATCAAGGATTCCGAGGCAGCAACTTTTTGCAATGTATATGATTAATGTTGTATCTACTCACCTTAATACAATAAAAAAAACAGTTTCATCTGAAGAACAAATTGAAACCGATTTAAGGGAAGACAAAGCGGAGATGACGAGGAAATATTATCAAAAAATGAAAATTATTTAGCAGAGACAGGTATGCCAGTCAATTTTTTCCCAAATAAAGATGTTTCCCGCTTGGACACTATTATTCTTAATCAGGATGGCAGACCGAATAGAGGCGAAATATCAGTATACAAGTTACTATTGCGGGACTTAGGGAAAAGTGAAGAAAAATATTTTGTATGGCATGATTTAAATCTTTCACATCACAATCTCGACTTTAATCCCTACAAAAAAATTAGCGCTCAAATAGACTTTCTGATTGTTTGTCAGCGCGGTATTTTAGTTCTTGAAGTTAAGGGTGGAGATATTTCCATTAGTGACGGTACTTTTTTCTATGGAAATAATTTTGATAAAAAAATGAACCAGGACCCGTTTCAGCAGGCTGAAGGATATAAATATACTTTGTTGAAAGGTGTTTTATCACCTTTTTCCCATTCTTTGTTTTGCCATGCCGTTGCTTTTCCAGATGTACAATTTCGGCTAAATTTAAAATTAATAAATGATGCCTACTTGTGGACTTTATTCAGAGGAGAATCGGAATACAATAATTCAATAGAAAGTTTCATAATCGGAGTTTTTAACGAAGTTCAGAGCAGGCATCAGACGCAGGGTAGGAAATATCGTAATCTGACTGACCATGAACTAAGTGTGATTAAAGATAACCTCTCCCCGACAATTTATGACCATAATACTCTTCCTAAATCCTCTACTCTAGAGTGGTTACAAATCGAGAACCTCGATATACTCGATGCACTTTACGAGAATAAAAGAATAATGATAGAGGGACCGCCGGGAAGTGGTAAGACAACTATTGCAAAGGGTTATCTGGATAGGAAGAAAGGTAAAAGAGGAATATACATATGTTGGAATAATCTTTTGATGGCTTATACTCAAAAAATGCTGGACAAGAGAGGGCTAAACAATTCAGTCGAGGTTACTACATTAACACGATTGCTAATAAAATTAAATAATAAAATTAACTATCGAACAGTCATTAAGTTTGACCCCGAAGAATTTTCAGAATTGGTTTATAAAACCATGCGGAACAACAATCTTCCGCAATACGATTATATGGTGATTGATGAGGGTCAAGACATATTTAATCGCGGGATTGAAGCGGTCATAAACAGACTTTGTGGATATAACAGCAAAGGTTTGACGGAAGGCGATTCGCTTATCCTTTATGATATTGAACAAGCTCACAGATCCGGTTATCAAGAAGCTTTTGAGGTGTCAAAGTTACTTAGTGAGCATTATGCACATTTCCGGCTGGTTTCAATTAAAAGGCAGTTGCAAGCACCCAGGATAATTGAATTGAGCAATAGATTGTGGGAAAGGGGGTTTTCCTTGCATGAGGGACTAAACGACAGTAGTCTACTGGTAACAATTCATAAGAACCTGAAGGAAATCAAAAGAAAATTAATGAGCGAGTATGTACTTAATTTTAAGGATTCCACCTCATCTTTAATTGCAGGAGACTGCGTTCTACTAATTGAATCTACTATTATTAATCATGTAACGCCAGACCAGTATGATTTGACTACTCTTATCACCGTACCTGGTTTTGAGGAAATGGATCCATCAAACATCGGAAAAGAAACCCACAATCTTCAATATACATCAATATTAAAATTTAAAGGACTTGAAAGACCGAATGTGATTTTAGTTGTGAACCAGTTATCTTTTTTTAATCAGTATGAAATTTTTATAGGTGTAACAAGAGCTATCAACCATTTAAGGATTTTCGTTTATGACAGGAATTGATCAAGAGAAGTTAAGGGAAAGATTAGATAGCATAGTATCAAAACCGGATGAAAATTTTGAGCAAATTTACTCGTATATTGTTTCAAAGGATAAAGATCAGATAAAAAATTTGTTAGTCTATATTAACAGAATAATAGACGAGAGCATATTGAAACAAGAGGAATCTGGTTTTGTGAGAGGACTCCATATTCACATCTGTGATTTAAAAAAAGAATATCGGAGTATTATTTTATCATTTCTTGTAATTAAATTTTTCATGTCGGAACTATCATCTGACAATAGAGGTAATTCTATTCTATCCGAAGTAATTTCTCGACTGGAATTTTTCAGGAATCAGGTTTGGGACCTTGACAGGAATCCCAAATCCATTGCTGAGATAAATGCAGAGCGTAACATATGTGATAAAAAATTGCGGTTTTATAGAGAATTTGCTGCACTCAATAATAATGCTTCATTTGTTCCATCAGTTATAGTCAACATAAAAATGAACGAAGATAGTATACACGAACTTCTTGATAATAAGCCCTTTATTTGTGAGATGAATGGTCAAGCTAATCCTGATTTCTCTTATGTACTGCTTAATCGAAATTTTTCTATGAATGATATTGCCAAAATAGAGAAGCAATATGGAATGGATGGTTTTATAATCGAAAATCTAAAATATGTTGTGAATTATGATACAATGAATATACCAAAAAATCTGCATAATCGTTGGAAATGTGGGTATCTTCAAGAAAGGAATAATAATATAAGAGTCTCAAATTCTTTCAAAGGATTAATGCTATTATCTTTTCATAATGAAATACTTAAATATGAGGCATTTCAACGCTCATACAAAAAGTCACTGGAATATTTAGGATCTATTGACAATCTGAAATTTGTGCGATACACGATTCTCCCTCAGGAGATTCAGTTGTTATTACCAGAAGAATCGAAAATAATGAACAAAAGAGTAAATGTGACATTTATAGGTAATGCTAACAATGATTCATGGGATGATTTCATGTATCTAGTAGAACTTATGCCCGGTCTTGAAAAACTGGTGGGTGTTAAAATGAGGAGACTTTACTCTCTCTGTATTTCAGAACAAATTAAACAGAAAATATTGAAAATTGTTTTCGATGAGTGCCATAACCAGATCTTGGATGGTTGTCTTAGGGATACAATCCATAATTTGGATGCTACCATGAAGAACGAAGTAAAAGAATCATTGGGGAGAGTATTAACTGAAATCTTAAAATTAAATTGGCTTTCAGAAATACGGAAAAAAATGAGGAACAACAATATCATAATCTTACCCCAGTTTGTTCTGAACGACCGGGATATTATGGATAATGTAAAAAAAGAATTTAACGGTCAAAACGAATTTAAAAGTATTCGCGAAATTGAAAAAATTGAAAGGACTGATACTGTAATTCTTGAATATCGTGATACGGGGCCCTACCCATTCACTTATACACATAATGTTGTTAATAGTAAATTACGACAGGGCAAAAAAGAGGCAATCTATTTATCGTTTTTGTTTAAATCTATATTCGAAAAGAATATTCATGATAATCTTATAGAAATTGCTAAAAAAGAGGACGGGCTTTTTCGTAAGGGTTTAGGGGTCAATTTCAAAGATATCGTTTACCAGAATCAAATTTACAATGATTTTGATTCAACCTATGATGATAGCACAGAGTACCAAAATGAGAGCCTCATATACCAGGTACAGTTCTCTGATAATAGTTCACAGAACTTTTATCCCTTCACTTACCATTTTTATAGTACAGAGTCCAAACCAGGTCTAAAGATTAATCGATTGAATGAAATCGAAAAAAAAAGGGGTGGAGAAGTTGTGAAACTTCAATCGGTGGAGGAAATATTGAAAGAATTCATCTCCGAAATGACATCGAAAAAAGAAGAAGACTATTATGATTTTTCACATCTGAAAGAAGTTCACCGACTCGAAAATGAAACAGATAATAAAAATATTTGGCGAAAAGTTCTTATCAAAAATAATGATGCTGATATTGATGTATATTATAATAAAATCTCTGAATTGTGTAACAAATTTGGATTTAGTCTTGTCAGTAAACACACTTTTATTTCTTATTGGATGTGCGATTCTGCAAAAGCATTTTTGCCTAGAGATAAAAGATTGTTCAAATTTTTATGCATAACAGTTTTAAACTTAGGTAAAGATTATTACCAAAAAATGAGAGAGCTTAAAAAAACAGAGACTCTTTTAGTAAAAGATTCTAACAGGCAACTTATTGATATTTTGAGGGATCTTGTTCAAGATCGGGTCATGGAAGATGAGACTGATTATGAATTCATTATAGGTAAAAACAAAGAAAAATATTTAGGTAAACACGATTTGGAATTAATCGGATGTTATGATGATGAAGCAGTTGAAGAATCCTTAATAAGTTTCGTAAACTGGATTAAACCAAGAATTAAACTAAAACCTGTTGATAATATAACCCCAAGGAATAAAAATGATTAGAGAAAAAAGAGATGAACTTTGTAAGTTTATCAGAGAACAAACTATGGGTCCAGGAGCCATGGGATACAGAATCATCAATAGATTGAAACACAACGAAAATAGCAGGATTATTGATGATAGCCCACTTAATAACTTTTATGAAATTCTTGATTTACCGCCAGCCAGTATTTACAGTACTGGAATATTGTTTCCTCCCGCTGCACCTCAAGAAATTTTTAACAGCCTTTCAGTACCGAAAACCACAGAACAAGATGAGGATACTGTTAACGGAGAATCTGTAGGCGAAGAACAAGAAGACAATCCCGGTAATGATGAACCGGTTGAAGAATTTTATGAGATAACTGAGGCATCGCAACTCTACCCCATTTCAATGGGATTGACATTCTCCGTTAAAAGCGATGTCAGTTGGAACGATGTCGAAATTAAAGTAGAAGCTCGCCGATACAGAAAAATAAGTTCTCTTTCGGTAAAGGATACAAATCCATTTTATTTATTGGTTGAATGTCCGATTGAATATATGAGTAAATTGGTCGGAGAGGTAAACGAAGGATATCAATCTGATAACCAAATTCTCTTAGTGGAATTCGGTAAAAATTATTTAATCCAAGTACCGAAAGACAAGGGTGAAACACACAAAAATATGTGGAAAAAGCTTGAAGAGTTGGAATCTCGGAGAGCCTCTCATTTAATCCCAGCTTTGAATAATCTTGGATTAGGGTTGCCAGAGAAAGCTCAACTTTCAACCATTTACAAAAAGTGTTTTTATTTGATAAGTTCCGAACATCAGAATTCTGCCGACTTCATCAAGATTGCACAAGAGATAGAACTTTTTGAAAACGCAAGCGCTCATATTAAGGACGCTCTAAAGTTAGCGAGTTTCTCTGGAGGAAAAGGAATCTGGGAGTGTGACAGAATTTTGGTCGAGCGGAAATTTAGTGACTTGGTGAATCCAAATGAAATTAAGTTTAGAGATGGGGAAAGATCAAAAAATTTTACTTTTGGAAAAAATGCAAAATTGAACTTATATTCAGAAGAGCTCCGAGATGGTGAAAAATCTTCTATCTCAATGAACATCAGAATTACTCGGTCTCATATTCATAATGAGCATAGTTATTATGTTAAGTTACAGTTAGTTAACAGCAGCACTCCTTTTCAGGGGGGACCAGAAAACGAAAGTTATTATTCAGTTGTACAGGATGATGTGAATTCTCGTAGTTTCTTTGGAACCATTTTATATGTCTCGAGTTCTTCAATTTTACCAGTAAACAACAATGGCTATGAAGAAATTGGAGATGATGCTGAAGAATTAAGAGAACAGATTCTCTATCGCGAGTTTAAAGAATATGGAACTGGTCATGGATGTTCAGTTGCGTGGTATAAAAGTCAGGAGGGGAAAATGACTGTTCATACAGAATATTTACCTTCTTATGATGTACCGGATGTAGATACAACCCCAAGAAACAAATTAGAAGTTACAATCGAAGGAGAGGCGAGAAAACCGAAAAAATTTGAATTCGACACAAATTCTCTAAGATTTAAATGGCTGTCAACTTTTTCTGAGACCACCAATCAGCAAATTCGAGAATCACTTAGAAGTTTTGTAGATGCTTACTTATCCTGGATTGATAAAACAAGAGGGCGAGCCAATGCTGAGGATTCCTTGTCACCTGTCTTATCAAATCTGGACTTATGCCGAGCTGATTATAACAGGATGTCAAGAAATCTTGATTATTTTCTTGGTGATGACAATCGGATGAACTCATTCAGGCTGATGAATTCAGCAATGTTTATGCAGCTTTGGCATTCAGCCAGTGTGAAGAATGATAAAGTTAAACCACTTCTGACAGAAGAGTTCGAAAATTTCGATTCGAATTTTTACTCAAATCAATCTGAGCTAATTTTCGGTAATTCGATGGTATCCTGGCGTCCGTTCCAGTTGGCTTTCATACTTTTAAATCTGGATGGCATATTTGAAACTGAAGAGTATTGTACAAGAAATGATTTCGTTGATCTCGTGTGGTTCCCGACAGGTGGTGGCAAAACAGAAGCCTATCTTGGTTTAATAGCTTTGTCAATCATAAACCGTCGAAAAACATTTGGAATACGCGGGGGTGGTACTGCAGTATTGATGAGATATACCCTCCGATTGCTCACATTACAACAATTTCAAAGAGCCACCACCTTGATAATGGCTTTAGAACTTCTTAGAAGATGGGAACCCGGTATTCTGGGTGTCGAACCTGTAACTATCGGGTTATGGCTGGGGAAAGAATCACTTCCGAATAAAAGGATCGGTGACAAATCACTCGCGGTTGAAATGCAAAAATTACGGGACAATAAACCATCAAAAATCCCTTTGGAACAATGTCTATGGTGTGGATCTGGATTAGCTGGTGAGACGCAACTACCTGGGGATGTTGGTAATAATTTCCTTGAGCATAAGCTATTATTAAAGTGTTCGAACTCTTTTTGCAGTTTTAATTTTGACATTCCTGATCACGCCGACCAATATTTTCAAGGCCCAATACCGGTGACTTTGTGCGATGAGGATATTTATGAAAATCCACCCACCCTTCTATTTGGAACGGTAGATAAATTTGCTCAATTGGCTCACAAAGCCTCATCCGAGAGGACAAGCAGAGGTGATGATTCCAGACGGCTTTTTGGACGAGGGAATTGGGAAAATTGGAGACCAATGGATGGGTATATACCACCAGAACTGATTATCCAAGACGAACTTCACTTGTTACTGGGTCCACTTGGAACCGCAGTAGCTTTGTTTGAAACAGTGATTGACAAACTCTGCGAAAGGGAGGATGGTAAACGACCGAAAATAATTTCGTCTACGGCAACAACAAGAAACACAGAACTACAAATTGTCGCATTGTATAACAGAAGGCTAAATATTTTCCCAAAACCAGGCATTGATATTGATGATTCTTTTTTTGCATTTTATAAGAGAAATTTTAACACTGCAGATTTAAGCACGCATGAATATGAATCCAAAAGAAGATATTTAGGTGTGCTACCAACCGGCAGGACTCAGATATGGTCGCAAATGAGAATTTTAGCCATTTTACTTACCCATCGTGCAGTTACTCTGATGAAACATTACCCGGTTTCCGGCGAAGAAACAAGTGCTGACTTCAATAAAGTAATGGATAACTTTCACACGGTCATCGCCTACTTCAACAGTCTTAAGGATTTAGGAAAAACTGATGCACAAACTTCCTCTTATTTGATCAAAGAAGTGAGAAAGGTTTTCCATAGAGTTGTGAGGCCTAATAAACTACTCCAAGGTCTTTATACTTTTGCCCTTGATCCTACTGAAATGACAGGGAGAATCGAAGGCTATAAGGTTAAAAATAATTTAGAAAAATTGAAAAAACCTTGGACGCAATTGACAGAAGCAGGTTATTCAAAAGTAACAGACATAGTCTTGGCAACGAACATGATTTCCGTGGGAATCGATGTACCACGATTAAACACTATGTTAGTCAATTCTATGCCGAGAAACTTATCAGAGTATATTCAGGCTTCAAGCAGGGTCGCCCGTGAGAATCCCGGATTGGTAGTGACTTTACACAATCCATTTAGGGCAAGAGATATTTCTCATTTCGAGCGCTTCTCAGGTTTTCACAGTAAAATATATAGCTTTGTAGAGCCGATTTCCATTACCCCTTTCACTCCCAAGGCTTTGGAAAAGTATTTTCCACTTTATTTTGCAACAATGTTGAGACATTTAGAGTCAAATTTTACAGACAGGAACAATGCCTCAAATATAAGCAGCCTTAATGATTTGCAAGAGAGGGTGGACTTTGTCTCAAGGTTTCTCGAGGAATTTAAAAGAAGATACCGTTTCGTTACAGATAATGCTAACGGTTTTCAGGATTCAATCAGGTCGCTTTTGAACGAAGGAGTTCTTGAACAAATTGAAAATCTGATAAATCAGATGTTGGACGACTGGGCAAATAAAGCGAATTCTGTTCAAGATAGTCAACGGTTTGTATTCAACTCCCCATCACGAAATCAGACGGCTCTTTATGTTGACATTGATGAATATGAAGATAATGTTCACAGTCAGATTTGGAAGGTTAACCAATCATTGAGGATAATAGAACAACAAGCAGCAATTAAAATTGAATTGAGGTAATCAAATGATAGTGAAATCTACCCAGTATAACGAACCGGTTGACAAGAGTAAAATTATTTCTTCGACTTCAGGTGTAGGATCGATTATTGTGTCCAAAATGGGTTATTATTTTCTTATAGATTCAATCGACCACTGGCCTTTCATTCGGAATGCAAAACCTTTAATAAGGACAGCGATAGAAGCTGCTCGTGGTTCTAATTTTCAAGCTTACAAAGCTGCCCGTTCATCTTTGATCGGACAAGGCATAACCATTATTGATGACTTCAGATTCATTGAATATCTTCGCACTTCTCTCGGTCTTAATAATCTGACATCTCTCATCGAGATACCATCAATGTCTCTTATTGACTATTCTAATGAACCAAATTGGGAAAATCATCCAATAAGACAAATATTGCCGGAAGAGGTAAAGGCAACTAGCTTTATGTTAACCGCGTCCCATTTCCCAAAATGGTTTAAGAATGGATTTGGTCGATTAATGAAATATGATAAGTGGAAAATAGAGTGGACAAGTAAACACGATACACTACTGAATCGATTGTTACCTGAAGCAGCCTTTGTTCCACCAAGGGATTCAAATGGTATTGTTAAAAAGGGCGGGAAGGATATATCTGTCAAATACTTTGACAAGCAAATAAAACTTTATCGACAACTGGAACAGTTAAATTTAATTCTGATTTGTCGAAATGGACATTTGTCCGATATCCCTTGGTCAAAATATTTGCGGTGGAAAACTCAATTGTTACTAAATAACCTTGAAAATGAGCAAAATGATAATGGTAGCTTTCTTTTTAGGATGAAGGACTGTTGTAGTAGACCTGAGTTAAAATGGAGTGAAAGCAAAACCAGAGGAGAAGGATTCGGGAGTGTTTTTTTAGAGTGTACCGCTTGTAAAATGGGCTCCGGTGAAGATAATTCTCCGAAAGTCTCGCTTGATGGAATTAACAATCTTAAACCTTTTTGCATAGGAGAGAAACCATGGGAATGGGGTATAAGCTGGAACAATGATAATTGTCATTGTGCAGGAAATCCTGGTCAATCTGAGCATATGCAGGTATCCTTAGTTACAGGTAACAGCGTATATTTCCCCCTTGGGAAATCGAGCCTTTTTATTCCCAGAACGGAGGAAATCAACCATTTTCTTCTCCGACCGATAGAAGTATTTTACAAGAGAAGAATCGAAAATGATCCCACACTCAGCCGAGTTCAAATCTGGAATAGCTATTATGATAAAATCTTCCTTGAGCCAGCGGATAGAATGGATTACGCATTGGACAATGGTTTGGAGATTGGGAGTCTTGATGCCATCATCGAAGAGTTAAGAATTTCATTTTTAAATGCAGAGGCGACTAACGCTCTCAACGATGAAGAATATCGTGCTCAGGAATATACATTTTTTTCAAATAAAGATTCTTATTCTGATGCTAAATTAACCTACGACAATGTCGATTTACCTGAAAGTCTTATGAGCTATTTTGCACAGATTAAAAGAATTGGTAAACTTTGTGTTACTAAAGTACAGGCTGGTTTTTCCAGAGTTACCCCGTATTATGAGATTGAGGTTAACGGTGCCACCCATAGGAATGGATCTCTTAGGCCAATTTACTCGGGTGTACCAGAAGAAGTTTACGCTATCCCCGGATGGGTAAGTTATGGCGAAGGCATTTTCGTTGTACTTGACCAGAATAAAATAAAGGAATGGGAGAGTAATCTGCCTCAGGATGTATATGAATATTTCTTCAATCGGCAACTTGATTCAAATGAGTCTGGTTATCACCTAAAACAAGATCTTCTAAATAAAGGTCCCAAAAAGTTATTGATTCACACCTTATCACATCTTTTGATGCGAGAGCTTGAATACTCATGCGGTTACCCGACCGCGAGCCTCGTAGAAAGATTGTACATCTCTGACACCATGAGTGGCTTCCTTATTTATACAGTAGATGGTTCGGAAGGGAGTATGGGTGGGTTGATACAGCAGGCAACACCTTCCCTTTTTTCCAACTTGTTTGGTAAAAGTCTCAGGAGAGCTATGTCATGTTCAGCAGACCCGCTTTGCTGGTTGAATGAGCCAAACGGATTGTATAATTTAAACTTAGCCTCTTGTTTTTCGTGTTCGATGGTTTCTGAAACTGCCTGTGAAGAAATGAATCTCTCTTTAGACCGGCGAGCACTCATTGATGAGAAATTCGGTTTTTTTAAGGATTTATTGTAATCCAGAATCTTTGGATTCAATATCAGGTCAACAAAATTTCATGTTAAGTTGAAAGATTTTGACTTTTTGCAGCATGTTCAATATATTGCACATAACATTTTTTTATAATCCAAGAGAATTTATATGAAGACTTTAAAAGCTGGTCAGATAGTTCGATTTCACACACCTCTTCCCGACGAAGACCCGACACAAATCTATGTCATCGTTGAAATTTCGGATGATGAAACCTCAAATCGTGCTGCAATCAAACCATTGAATTTTAATTTTCAATTTCCACCTGTCTTAACGGTCAAGAGTTCCCATTTGGAAGAAGTCAGAGTATCAGCCACCGAAATGATTGGTGAAACAGTCTCATTGATTAAAAGAGATGGTAGTGAGGTTAACGGAAGGGTAATATCAGCCAAGGACAAAGAAATATTTCTTGAAATGTCCAGAGATGAGCGGAAGGTAATTACAAATTGTCAACTTACAATAATAGATAAATCCGGCATACAGCACGATGGCTTTTATGTCTTCGGAACATGATGTTGTGGTTTTGTACCCTGATTCCAAGGGTTCCAAGATACTAAGAAAAGAAATTGGAACGGCAATCATGGAGATTCGAAGGTCAAAAGGATATAATCAGAAACAATTGGCTGAAGTTCTTGGTATTAGCAGATCGACACTTTCAAAAATCGAAAACGGAAATTTTGCAATCTCGGTTGACTATCTCGAAAGAATATCGCACGCATTGAATTTTCAAATAATCATTCGAAAATCTGGAACTGAATAAATTGGTTCGATAAAATATTAGTATTGATGACTTGTATTAATCCACAGCGCAAATTAAAATTTTGATTATAAATAAAACAATAGATGTATCCAAAATGTCACAAAAAGTAGTCGTCCCATGTCCGCACTGTGGAAGCACAGGGCAGTTCACAATTGGTATTTCGGAAGGCAGTAAAGGGTCGGGGTCATCCCCTGCTCAATGCCGGCAATGCCACAAAACATTCAGGATTGAGTTCCGTCAGGGACAGATTTATAGAGTAACTAAGTAGATTAAACAATTGTTTGAGGGGAGGGATTCCTCCCTCTCCCTCATAAACTTATTACGGATTTGAATCCCCCCGAATTCTCCGCTTCACCTCCTCCGGTATCTTCAGCTCGGGGGTTATTTTCAACAAACGGCGGGCGGTGCTTTTAGTTTTTGATTGCAGTTTGGAGTATTCCCTGGCGATCTCTTTGGATTTCTCTTTGGAGGCAGAGGCAGCTCCCTTATATGCTTCGATAAACTCGGGGTAGAAGTTTTTGAAATCGTTTGCCCGGTATATTGTTCTGATATCATCCTTGCTGAGGGCTTTGCCGAATCTGAGTTCAATAATCCTGTAGCACACATCCATTAAAAACCAGTCAATGACGAAGAATGTGTGATCTCTTTCACGCCGTATCTCATACTGCATCTTCAGGTAATCATAGGTTGCCATCCCTTCAGGTATCTTTGCATCGGGGAAGAATTTGAAGTAATTCCCCCAATATATGTCTTCATCATCATCGGGAAGTTCGGCGAAGTCGGCGTAAGTCTCAAGTGCAGAATCCTCAGCATAACCATGCCTTCTGTAGTAGGCTACACAATCCCTGACGATATTAGTGTTTCCGCCATACCTGCCGACTTTTTCGGTCAGTTCTTGAATGAGCATATCCTCAAGGGCATCTCGTTCAGCCTCTTCATAATCATAAAGAATATCTTTCATCTCCTTCCGCTCTTCCGGAGTTGGTTCGAGTTTTTCGATCAACTCCTTTGCCGGTTCGTCGAATTCGTGTGTAATAGTAACCTGCACATCCTCATTCCTGAAAAACTCCTCCAGCTTCTCTTCAAACTGCTCAACTTTTGATTTCTCTTCCATTTCCTTCTCCTTTAGTCTTTGTTGTTTTCGAGGTATGAGGATACAAAATTGCCGAGGCTGTCGTTTCTCTTTTTGAGTCGCGATTTCAGACCGGTCACAGTGGCAGGGTCTGCCGGAATAAAACGGTTGACGGTATTGGTGAGGAGCCTTTTTTGATCCCTCAGCTCGATCGAGTATCTGATTTGCGAAACGAGCGAATCGGGCGCAACAATTCCGTAATCGGCAGGGAATTCCCCTTTACGGATCTTTTTCGAGAGGGTTTTTAAGAATTTCTCTCCTTCGGATGAAGTGGTGAGAAAGTCGAAAAAGTATTGTGCCGAGAATGTTTGCTTCAGTCTGAAACCGGCATAGGGCATGGCGGCGAACAGTCTGTTATCACAGTTGGAAATGACTTCGTTGTGATAGAATACCGGGATTTCGGAAAAGGATACTGTTTCGAGCTTTTCAAGCAGTTTGTGCTCTTCGCAAAACTGTGACCAACTGCCGATGTCAGTGAGGAAACTGAATTTGTCGTTGAAAATGCAGGCAAGAAGTGATGCCATTGTTTTCTTTCCGATTACCGGTTCGAGGTCGCTTCTCTTCGCAAATCTGAATGTTTCCTTCGGGATCGATTCATCCTCGGGGTAGTTTACGGAGATGTACACATCCTCCACCACTTCGCTCAAAGGGAACTCCCTGAACTTAACAGGTGCATTGAGGACCTCGTTTGTAAAGCCATCCAGGTTGTTAAAGTATTGCAGGAACTCGTAAAGGTTCCTGATTTTTAGAGTGTCGATTGGGTCACCGTAGTCTTCTAACAGCACCACTTCACCCGTGCTATCAAACTGGACTTCGATATCCCTGGTTTCCTCTGAATCGGTATCATCGCTGCCATACCATTTATCTTCTTTGGCGTTGTAAATTGGAAGACACTTCCCCGGAGTGCCCTCAAAATGACCGATAATCAACTCATAATCGTTGAATCCGGTTTCATGGAAGCCACCGTTGATCTTTTCGGCATCTGTGGCGTTTATTTCCTGTTTTAATCTTGTCAGTGAGATTCCCATTTTGTATCCTTTTATTTGGTTAATATTTAGTTGTTTTCCCGGAGGAGCATTCTGCTGTTTGCATAGTCGATGACGACTTCGAAGTTTTTGAAGAGATCGCTGCCGACAATATTGGGCACACCGATCAATCCAAGGAGCATCTCAAGCATATCGGGAAGTGTACCGAATGTGAAGGTCAGTTCCTTTCCTGCAATTCTTACGGGAACTTCGCCAACAATGGTTTCAAAGTTGCCAGTCATCGGGTGAAAGTCGGTTTTTTGTTCCGTAAAGCTCTTTGCAACCGGGTTATCCACAGAAATGTAGGATATCTTGGCTCCGCTGTCGAGAATGACGGGATGCAGCTCACCGTTCAACTCCATGTCGAAAATGACTCCTCCCATGGTTTGGCGAAACGGTACAACTGCCGCCCCTTCCCCGGAAATGTCTTCAAGGATGGTGAACGAATTCTTTTTCAGATCGATTCGTACGGGATGACGGGAGAGAAGATCGGCGCCAAGCAGCACATCCACCGGGTGACCAAGAAGTTCACCCACCTGATGGATGTCTGTCATTCCCAGGAGGGATGAAGGCAAAGTTTCGGTCACGCCGTTGTAGGTAAAGGAGGGATTTTTCGCAAATGATCCGGGAGAACCGGTATCAACAAGGACATTAAGTCCGTCCATCTTTACAATTATATGATCATCAACCGGTTCGATTGCGTATGTTCTTCCGTACACGGCTAACCTCTTTTTTTGTTTGAAATGCTTATGTTATAATAGAGTAAAAAAATTCTCGTTTTTCCGAATTCCCGAAAATATTTTTTCAAGCCATAGAGACAAAGACATACATCACGAACTTGAGGAATCCCAGGATAACCAGATCGGTCATAAAATCCTCGAAATCGTAGAAGAAGGTCGGAATGTCGGACAGCAGATGCTCAATGATTTTTAATATAAGTATCATATGCGGACCCCGTTATGGTTAAGATTTTTTTAATCAGTTAATGTCATCGTAACAAACGATTCCGGTTACGGAATCAGATCAGTTGCTGCAGCCCCTCTGAATCGAGAGCTTTAAGAAGGTTGTTCATTTTATTAATGAAAATATCCCTCTCCAGTTTTTCTTGCTTCTTAAGCCGGTCACTCGTTTTTTCATATCGAAATATCAGCATCGCAAGGAAGTAGTCTTCAGGTGAGACAAGCTTTGCGATAAGAAGTGTAGTAAGGGAGACCGAGAAGTCACCAAACATGTCTCCGACCAGCGTGACGGAAAATCTTTGGGCACGGGTGAAAGCATTCAACACTTCCTCAAATTTTTTGATCGTTTTCCTCGGTACAAAACCGGGGTTGGAGGGATTATCCATCATCTGCTCTGTAGTGGAACAAAAGTTCACGGGAAGGTCAACCCAGTCTTCACCAAGGAAGGTGACAACAGGGTCATTCGCCCATCGCTGCGGAATGGCGAACTCGGGGTTCGGGCTGATCCTGAAGCAACGGTCCCATTGAATGAGGTGAACAATTTCCACAGAGAGATCATAAGGATCGGGTTTGCCACTACATCCATTGCAACCCCTGCTCTTATTAGTGTGGTACAGGGTTGAAAGAACACAGTAAACCATGCTCATTCTTACATCGGGACCTTTAACATTGTCATAAATATAGTTCAGATCATCGGCGAGTATGGTTGCAATATCCTCCTGAAGCGGAGGGAAAGAGTCGTCCCGGTGGGTTTTAAGTTCAAGACCATTCCTTAATACCTTAAAACCATCTTCTCCCTGTTTTTGAATTGTTATCTGTTTCATATCCATTTTTTCTCTCCTTTTGAAAATCTGTAAATTCACCCTCTACATAGAGAGAGTAATTAAACCAGAGTTTTTCCGGAAATGTAAAAAAATATTTTTTAATTTTTTTTCAAACATGTAAACCGCTTCGAGGATTTATTAATTATGAGTTATTATTTATTATTTTTTGTCGGTGGGACAATCGAGACGATTGTCGCTCCTTTTCCGAAATTCAATCTTCAGGTCAGCTAATAGTTCATAGATCATAGTTCATACCTCAAACTTCTGACCTCTTTATTCAGCCTTCAAACTATTTCTTCTCTCATTTTGTTGGCATTTATAAGTAAATTTAAAGTCACATTTTTACAGATTTAGCATATACTTGAATGAAGAAGCACGAAGCCAAAGACCGGAACATTGTTGTAAAAGGCGCAAGAGAACATAATTTAAAGAATATCGATCTTGAGATTCCTTCGGGGAAACTTATTGTTTTTACGGGAGTTAGCGGATCGGGTAAGTCATCCCTGGTGTTCGATACGATTTACGCCGAGGGACAGAGACGCTATGTGGAATCCCTCTCATCCTATGCACGCCAGTTCCTCGAACGGATCAATAAACCTGATGTGGACCTGATAACGGGCATCTCACCCGCCGTATCGATTGAACAAAAGACCATTTCGAAAAATACCCGCTCGACCGTCGGCACAACAACAGAGGTTTACGATTATCTCCGTCTCCTTTTTGCGAGAATCGGCAGGACGGAATGTTTCGTCTGCGGGAAGGAAGTGAAGCGGGCATCAACCACAACGGTTTGCGATTTCCTCGAAACTCAGGAGGAGGGGGGGAAGTGGTTCCTGGGATTTCCTCTTCACAAACACGAGGGAAGAAGTGTAGCTGAAGAGATTGACCTTATAAGAAAAAGAGGCTTTTTCAGGGTTTTCTTCGATGGCAAAATGTACGAACTTGCCGACGAAACCCCGCTTCCCGATGAGAAGGACAAAATTACAGTCATCGCAGAACGCTTCAAAATAAAAAAAGGGGAGATGCGCGACCGCCTTGCCGATTCAATAGAAATGTGTTTCAAGGAGGGTGAGCAAAGGTTAAGGGTGATCCTTTCAGGGGATGACACAGCCTCCGAAGATTCCGGCAATCCGGCATCAAAGCAATACGATTTTAATACATTCTACGAGTGCTGTGGAATCAGATACGAGGAACCCGAACCGCGGTTTTTCTCTTTTAACAACCCGTTCGGTGCATGTCCCGTTTGTCAGGGATTTTCAAAAATGTACGGAATCGACATGAATCTTGTGGTTCCGAACGACAACCTTTCGATAGTAAACAGCGCAATTGCCCCGTGGAAAAGTCCCAAATTCAGTCATTACAACAGGGCACTTATCGGTGCAGCAAAGAAATACAACATCCCGATCAATGAACCGTTCAGATATCTGAGTGAGGAACATGTAAACCTGATAGTAAGCGGTGCACCTGAATTTACGGGGCTGCAGGCTTTCTTCGACGAGCTCGAAAAAGACAACTACAAGATGCAAATCAGGATTTTCCTCGCCCGGTACAGGGGTTACACCAACTGCACAGCATGCAAAGGAACCCGGCTAAGGAGGGAAGCTCTTCAGGTAAAAATCGACAAAAAATCGATTCACGAAGTGGTGATAATGCCGATAGAGCAGAGCCTGAAATTCTTCTCGGGGCTTCAGCTTACGGATTATGAAAATCAGATAGCCGACAGGATATTAAAAGAACTGATCAAAAGGCTCACATTTTTGAACGATGTGGGGCTCGGCTACCTCACGATGGACAGGGTGAGTTCAACCCTCTCCGGGGGAGAATCGCAGAGGATCAACCTTGCGACAGCTCTGGGGTCGGCACTCGTCGGCACTCTCTATGTACTTGACGAACCGTCGATCGGGCTTCATCCCCGCGACAATTCACGACTGATAAAAATATTGAAAAATCTGAGGGATATCGGCAACTCCGTTCTTGTGGTTGAACACGATTCAGAAATGATGGAGAGTGCCGACCTTATCGTGGACATGGGTCCGAAAGCGGGCTTGAACGGCGGTGAGATCGTCGCACAGGGGACATACAGCGAGATACTGGCGAATCCAAAATCACTCACAGGAGCCTATCTCTCGGGTGCAAGAAGCATCCCGATTCCCGCCAAACGAAACACAGAAAAGGGTTTTTCCATTGTCGTGAAGGGAGCGAGAGAGAACAACCTGAAAGATGTTGATGTCGAGATACCGTTGAATAAATTTGTTGTGATAACAGGTGTAAGCGGTTCGGGGAAAAGCACTCTTGTACACGATGTAATCTACGGGAACATAGCCAAAAATCTCGGTGGCGCTGTTTCGAATCCGGGGAAATGCGATTCAATAACAGGCGAAGTGTATCTCGATTCGATCGAAATTGTTGATCAGTCGCCGATTGGGAAATCACCCCGCTCAAACCCTGCAAGCTATGTGAAGGCGTTTGAACACATACGGGAGGCTTTTTCGGCTACACATCAGGCAAAGCAAAAAGGATTTTCGCCCGGCTTTTTCTCCTTCAACATCCCCGGTGGCAGATGCGAAACCTGTCAGGGAGAGGGGTTCATTAAAGTTGAGATGCAGTTTCTCGCCGATATTTACCTCGAATGTGAGGACTGCAAGGGCACCCGGTACAAAAAGGAAGTAAGAGACATCACTCTTCGGGGCAAAAACCTCGTGGAAGTGCTGGAAATGACTGTTGATGAGGCGCTGCACCACTTTGAGGGTTACAACAAAATCACAAAACCGCTTCAGGTGCTCTCGGATGTTGGGCTGGATTATATGAAACTTGGTCAGCCCGCCAACACTTTATCGGGGGGTGAAGCTCAAAGAATAAAGCTTGCTCTACACCTCAGCCAAAGGAAAGACAACCGGCATACCCTCTTTATATTTGACGAGCCGACAACGGGATTGCACTTTGACGACATTTCTAAACTGCTGAAATCGTTCCATCTGCTGATCGAAAACAACAATTCAGTTCTGCTGATCGAGCATAATCTCGATGTAATCAAGTGTGCCGATCATGTTATAGACCTTGGACCCGAAGCGGGTGACAAGGGAGGCTACATCGTGGCTACGGGAACCCCCGAAGAGATTGCTGCATGTCCTGAATCGTGGACGGGAAAATATCTGAAGCCGTTCATTCAGGATTCGGGCTGGGAACAGGTGAATTGAACGAAATGCAGTTACAAATTTTATCAAACCATTATTTACAGTCAGAAAAGGTTGATTTATGAGAAGAAACATCCCATCCGGGAGTGAATATGAGGATAAAGTCGGCTACTCCCGCGCCGTACGGGTTGGCAATATCGTGGAAGTGGCGGGAACGACATCGATGAAGGATGGCAAAGTCAGAGGTCTCGGAGAACCATATTACCAGACGAAAATTATTCTGAAGAAGATAGAACAGGCTCTTATTGATGCAGGTGCCGCAATGACCGATATCGTCAGAACTAGAATATATGTGGTGGATATCGCAATGTGGGAAGATGTCGGGAGAGCCCACGGTGAGGTGTTTGGAACGATCAAACCTGCCTCAACCCTGGTGGCTGTAAGTTCCCTCGTCGACCCCGACATGCTTGTGGAAATAGAAGCCACTGCAATTATCGGGGGCTGATTACTCCTCTTTTCTCATCATGATTGAGATAAAACCGTTGTTGTGTTTTTCCGGATTCCACAAACGGTTGTAAAGATATATGAACTGTCGGGATTTTTTTGTAATTTTCTGCAATAATTTTTCCCCGGAGCGAAAAAATGTTACAAAGATTATTTGCCTTTTCTCTTTTACTGACAATCTCATTGATTTCTCAGGACTTAAAAAAGATTACCGACATCAGTCCTGACGGTAAATCGACCCACATATATATAAAGAGTGATATGAAAGAGATGGTTTACCGGACTCCACAGGCTCCTTTTGGAACAACACCTGCCTGGACAGCCGGTCTCGAAAGGCAAATCGGAGGGCTCGCTTTCGGCGATTTTGACATGGATGGCGACCTCGACCTCGCTGCGGGATGCTACTTCAGCAACTCATTTCCCCCTATCCCTGACTATAACAATCTGATTTTCAGAAACGACAATGGTGTCCTCACGGTGAATCCCGTCTGGTATTCGGCTGACTCGAGATCAACCACCGACATCAAGTGGGCGGATATCAACAACGACGGAAAGCCCGACCTCTTCTCGGGAAACGGCGACGGCGGCTATGCACCTTCCACTATCTATCTGAACACCGGAACCGGAGTGCCAACCACACCTTCCTTCACCTTTGCCGGTCTGGCATGGACTGTTGGAACAGCCTTCGGCGACATTAACGGAGACGGGCTTCCTGATCTGGCAGTCGGAAATCAGGGCAACACTTCCGATCCGTATAAGCCAATTTTCTACTACATCAACCAGGGAACGGGCTTCACAACATCCCCGACCTACACTTCGAACGACGGAATGATCACCAACTCTGTTGCGTTCACAGATCTCGACAAAAGCGACCTTACAAGAGTGCAGGAGTCTTTCATAATCTCCGAAACGGGAAAAGGGGCGGTTCATCTCTCAAAAACACCCGTGGTGAAAGTACATTCGGTTAAAGTGAATGGAGTGGAAGTCTTCAACTACTGTTACGACCCGGTTGGTGCGTTTGTCTCTGCCGGTGGCATCCTTCCGCAGGGTGGAACCATTTCCGTTGATTATACTCATGTGAAAAAAGGGGATTTGGGTGTTTCAAAATGGGTAAATTTCGCATCAGGTGTTTACCTCAACTACATGGGAGGAATGTCGGGTACTCCCGCGTGGACAGTCGGGAACACCATTTCGCAAAAAGGTTGTGGCTGGGGTGATTTTGACCTCGACGGATACGCTGATTTTGTGATAGGAGGCAACACGAATCAAAATGTAATGTACAAAAACACCTCGGGAACCCTGGGTTCCTCCCCCTTTTGGACATCTCAGACCAGTCCAACCCCCGGAGTACAGGAACTGATAGTAAATGATGTGAATAACGACGGATATCCCGATGTATCAACAGTGAGTTTCTCACCACCGAGGGTTGAAATCTACCTGAACGACAATGGTACACTTCCGGTCACTCCTTCGTGGACATACATCGGTGCGTCTTCACTTAATTCGATTGCCTACGGTGATGTGAACGGTGACGGCATGCTCGATCTTGCAGTCGGCACGGCACGCACTCCGATAGTCCTCTTTCTGAATCAGTTGACTCCTGTTCCAGTTGAACTGGTTTCTTTCTCCGCCTCTGCAACGAATGAGGGTGTCTCCCTGACTTGGACAACAGCATCCGAAACCAACAACAAGGAATTCAGAATAGAAAGAAAAACCGGGTCAGACAAATCTTGGACTGAAATCGGGTCGGTTACCGGCTCCGGAACCACAACTCAACTAAAAGAATATTCATTTACCGACATTTCCGCAAAAAATCTCTCAGGGAAAGTTTTATACAGACTGAATCAAACCGATTTCGACGGAACACACCACTACTCCAAATCTGTGGAGGCGGAACCTGCCGGCATTTCATCATTTGAGCTTGTGGGCAACTTCCCGAATCCGTTTAATCCCTCTACTGTAATCAGGTACACCCTCCCTGAAACGGCATTTGTTACTCTGAATATCTGGTCTGCCACCGGAGAAATCGTAAAATCACTTAAAGCGGGATTGACACAAAAAGGAATGCATGATATCAGTCTGGACATGTCACAATCCCCGTCGGGAGTATACTTCTATACGGTCGAAGCCGCAGGATTGGAAGGCAGCATCAAAAGACTGACCGGGAAGTTTGTTTTAGGGAAATAAAATTTCAGTATAAGTTTAATTGAAAACTTTGATTGAATAAAAGCTTCAGGCCGACTCTTTTCCTCCGACTTCAAAAATTGCGGATTTGTTGTTAAGAAACAGAATGAGGAAGGCTTTCAGGTTTTCATATTTGTCAAGGTTCCTGAAGGTCAGATATTTACCGAGTTATTTTTTCATCATCTTTCAGGAAATCTATTAAGTTCAGTTAAATATTGGAAAAATGAATGAAAATAGAACAACAGGTGTTTTTAAGTTACCATAACCCGTATAGCTCCCTTTTTCACCACTAAACTTCTCCCGTAAATCAGGGTATTTTTTGTTCACTTCAAACTCAATTTCACAAAATATCCTTAAGTTTAATTCCGCACAATATTTTTTTATGAAAGTAAAATAAATGAAAAAACTTTTCTTTTTAGTCATTTTTGTACTTGGTTTAAGTGCAGTATTTGCACAAAAAGAGACCAAAGCGCCGAAAGACACCATCGAGATGAAATACCGCCTCGATGATGTTGTTATTACGGCAACAAGAGTCGGTGAAAAAATTATTGATATCCCCTACCCTGTTTACAGAATGGACAACAGTGCATATACATTCGATAAAAAAACTTCTGTAAATGAGGTTTTGGCGGGTGTCCCGGGGCTCTTCATGCAATCCCGCTACGGAAATCATGATGTAAGAATGTCAATCAGAGGATTCGGAAGCCGTTCAAACTCCGGAATCAGAGGCATTAGAATTCTTCTGGACGGTATCCCCGAATCGGAACCCGATGGACAAACCCGCATCGAGGCAATAGACTTCAATTCAATCGGATCGATAGAACTTGTCCGCGGAAGTGCGTCCTCTCTCTATACAAACGCCCCCGGTGGAGTTGTGAATTTCATCAACGAGATCAATTTCCCCTCATCGTTTGTCACACAGTTCAATGAATTCGGGGAATTCGGTCTAAGGAGAAACGGGGTAAAGCTCGGGATAAAATCGGATGATACAAAATTTATGGTTTCATACAATTACCACAATTTTGCGGGTTACAGACAACATTCCGAAGACTTCTGGAACATTCTTAACACAGTGCTCGAAACCAAACTGAATGATGTATCAAAACTTTCCCTTTTCGGTTATTCGGCAACAGGAGTTATCAAACTTCCGGGCTCACTGAAAAAATCTGAATTCGATCTCGACCCCTATCAGGCTGCCAAAACCGAAAAAGATTATGATTACTACAGACTCTCAAACAAAGGGAGGCTGGGCATCAAATTCGAGACTTCGTTTGATGAAAAACGGAACAACGAATTTGAAATAACGGGATATGTCACTCTAAAATATTTCGAAAGAGCCCAAAAAACCGTCAGAATCTTCAACCGCTATGGTATGGGTGCTTCAACGAGATTTACCAACAAGTCAAAAATCGTCGGATTAAGCAACACTTTTTCAGTCGGCGGCGACCTTTTCTACCAGACAGGTCCCATTGAAGAATACAACAACATCAACGGTCTGAAGGGCGACAATCTCCTTACCCTCGTTGATGAAACCATTCAGAATGCGGGCTTCTTCCTCCAGGAAAGATTCGAATTTATCCCTGACAAATTTGCTCTCCTTCTGACGGGCAGATATGATAATGTAACATTTGCGGCTAAAAACAGACTTTTGGGCTCCCAGGATGACAGAAAAAAATATGAGGCATTCACACCCAAACTCGCTTTGAACTATAAACTGACCCCATATCTTTCCCTTTATACTTCATATGGACTCAGTTTCGACTCCCCTGCCGGCAATGAACTTGACAACTATCCGACGAGTTCGAACCAGGGAAAAATCTACAACCCTGATCTCGAGGCACAGAAGTCAAAAAACTTTGAATTTGGTGTCAAGGGCAACCTGATTTTCTCACAGGGGCTATTCAACTACCTCTTCTTCGAAGGTACTTTTTTCAACATCATGATCGATAACGAAATCGTTCCTTTTGAAGTTTTGGGAAGTGTCTTCTATCGTAATTCAGCAAAAACAAACAGAACAGGTATCGAACTTGGTGCCGAAACCGCCATTCTGAAAGCTCTTATGTTCAAGTTTTCCTACACTTTCAGCAGTTTCAACTACGACACATATACGGCGAGAGTGATAAAACTGGATAATCAAGGTAACTTTGTAACCCAGGATAAAGATTTTTCGGGTAAGATTGTGCCCTCGGTTCCGAAGCACAATTTTTACTTCTCGGCAGCCTGGAGCAAAGACCTGACAGAAAATCTTACAGGATTTATAAAAGGATCTGTAGTCCATATTTCTGACATGTACACCGACGATGCAAATTCGGAAAGCAACCCCTCCTACACTCTGTTGAATTCAGTTTTTGGTCTCGATCTGAAGGTTAAGAATCTCAATTTCATGCTCTCGGGTGGTGTAAACAATATCCTCGATAAAAGATATGCAGCATTCCTGAACATTAACTCAACTTCTGCCAGATTTTATGAACTCGGTGAACCAAGAAATGCGTTTATATCTTTTACAACGGGATACAGGTTTTAATGCAGTAATCCAATAATGCAATAATGCAGTAATCCAATAATTTTCCGTATGAGGGGCATTCGTGCCCCCTTGCGGTCTTTGCGATCTCTGCGGTTTTTTCCTCTGTGCACTCTGTGTGCTCTGTGGTTTAATGTAAAAACAGGTCAATAATGCCAAATAAACAGAACAAGAATTTTTTGAATCTTTTAATTAGAAAGAGATGCTTTTCATTTGCATTTTACGGAATTTTCTGTTTAATGACAGTAACACCTGCTCAAAATTACATTCATCTCGGTATCCCCAACTATCCGGTATTTCCTTCCGCAGTCACGCAAACAGAAGTGGTGGCTACCGTTAATCACAACTTCCCTGACATGATATTTGTATCGGCAAATGCCATCAGTTTTTCCCCGCAGTTTTTTGTCAGTGAGGGTATTTATGTCTCGACCAATGGTGGAACCTCCTTTTTCGGCAGCGATACATGTTCGGGTGGTCCCTCGATAGCATTTCACGGTGGCGACCCCGGAGTGGTAATCGATAAAAACGGCACATTTGTGCTGACTCGTAACGGCAAGATACCCCTTTACGGACTCTACTCGCACAGATCAACCGATCAGGGGAAAACATGGTCGAATGCAAAATCAATTACAAATGTTGAACTCGAGAGGGCATGGCTGGCTTCCGATAATTCCCCTGCAAGTCCTTATTATGGAAGAATTTATGTCGCATGGGTGAGATACAGCCCCCCTTACCCCTTGGTTTTTGTTTATTCCGACGATGGTGGACAAAACTGGTCGGCAGTGCAGCAAATCAATTCACCAACTGACAGAAACTACGGTGGTGGACTTGTGGTTGACAACTCAGGAGTGGTCTATGCAGTCTGGGCAGCCGTTACATCTGTCTCGCCGTTTACTGAAAAATACACAGGCTTTGCAAAATCAACAAACGGCGGCACTTCATGGACTGTAACCGAGAATGCTTTTGTAACCAACGGTATTCAGGGAGTACTCCCCACAAAACAGAATATCCGGGTGAACAGCAATCCTCAGCTTGCCATTGATCTTTCGGGTGGAGCATCAAACGGCTGGCTTTATGTAATCACCACCCAAAAAAATACCTCAGTGGCGGGGTCTGATCCAGATATCATATTCAACCGTTCGACGGACGGGGGAGCAACCTGGTCAGGTGGAATTCGAGTAAATCAGGATCCATTGAACAATGGGAAAATACAATTCTTTCCTGCGATGACCGTGGATGAATTCGGAGGAATTAATGTGATTTATTACGATGACAGAGCGACAACTTCCGACTCCGCAGGTGTTTTTCTCGCAAGGTCTCTCGACAATGGTAACACCTGGACGGAGTATGAGATTTCTGACAGAAATTTTAAACCAACCCCGATTGGCGGGTTGGGACAGGGATATCAGGGAGACAACATCTCAATAGTTTACCGGCAAAACACCCTTCATCCTTTCTGGATGGACAACCGTTCGGGAATCTATCAGATTCAAACAATTAAAATCCCTCTTACTGCTGTTGGAGTTGAGGAAAAGCATTCGGAAATCCCGGCTGACTTCAGAATGGGAAATGCGACACCGAATCCCTTTAATCCACAGACAGGCTTCACACTCGATATCCCCGTGTCGTCTGATATTCACATTACCCTGTTCGACAGCCGTGGGACACTCATTAAATCGATTTTCAACGGAACGAAGGAACCGGGAACCCACCACTTCTCCATTGACGGATTGGGGCTCTCCTCGGGAGTCTATTTCGTGCAGGCAATCTCGGCAAAAAACAGACTGACTCAGAAGATTTTGCTTTTGAAGTAGAGAATTTATTTTCCGGCATATAATCCATCTTTTCCGAATAAGCTTCTTTTCATTCTATATTCTCTTCAGGAAGTTAAAACTTTGCATAAATATTTTCCGGAAGAGATATGATTACAAATGAACAACTTAATAAGATTTTTGTCACACAGAACGAGCAGTTTGTGTCTGTCCTGGGGCAGAGTTATGTCGCAAGTATTCTGCAGGGAGATGTAAGCAGCGGGGTTCTGTTGCTTAGTAACGAGAGGGTATACCAGAAGGGGCGGGTCTTCAACCTGTTTGGACAAAGTTTTTATTCGGAATCGATAATCAATGTCGCCGATATCACGGGTACCAGGTATGTCCAGTTGAGCAATCCACGGCTTTTGATCTTATTCTTTTTGATCATTCCTTTGATTCTTTACTTTATTTTTCGCAAGAGACTCTTTATAATTGAGTACCCGGGTGGATATGTCGCCGTAAAAGCAAGTTGGTATGAGCCGAGAGAGATAAGGGAGTTCCAAAAGGCCATTTACAAACTTCAAGACAGCCGGCAAGCTTACCGGTAACTGCGGGGAAACAATGGCGACAGATTTTTCAAAGGTTTTACTCGACCCTGAAGAAAGAATCATCAAGGTTGTCGGACAAGGCTATATTGCCTCATTGATGGACGGGTCACTGGCTTCCACTTTTATAATCCTTACCGACAAACGAATATACTTCAGGGGTGTGCAATTTTCCCTGCCTCTGAACCGGGCGACAGAGAATAAAATTGTCCCTCTTCGTAAAGTTACCGGTGTAAAGTTTGTTACTACAGAGTTTTGGATTCGCAAGATACTGGGATTGATTTTTTTACCTCTTGGTATAGCCGGTATAGCTCTCTCTTTAAGCAACAATTTCCATCATAATTTTGGTTTGCACATGGTTGTTATAGGGCTTACCGTCCTGTTTATTCAACTTTCGATTGGTTTTTTATTTGACGCATTTTTTGGGAAACAGAAAATGTTCATTATTGAATACCCCGGCGGGTCAATTGCCACCCTTGCCAAATTTTTCTCTGCGGCCGAGTTATATGATTTTCAACATTGTGTCTTCATTGAGAGATCAATTATGGCCGAAGGGAACAGCAACCCTGCAATCAACAGGGTGTTCCCCGATTCTGTCTCTCTTCCCTCAGATGTTAATATCAGAAAAATGTTGCACGATCGGGACGAGAGAGCTGTCTTCGCTTTGGGCGAGGGATACATAACGGGACTGCTAAAGGGGAGTCTCTCAAAAAATATAATGGTGGTTTCAAACAAAAGAGTTTACGCATATGGAAGGTTGTATAAAGGCGGGCTCAAACTTTCAGGCAGCCAGATAGTGGAGCTTAAAGATATCAGAGGGGCAAAATTCATCGAATATAAACCTACTCCCTATCTGATCCGGGCTATCATTTGTCTGGGACTAACCTTTCCCATTTACCCGTTATTTTTATTCGGAGTGTTTTATCTGATACTCTATTTTTTACGAAAAGACAAGCTGTTTCAAATCGACTACCCGGGCGGAACAACCGAGGTAAGCGTCAAACTTTATTCAAAAAGTGAGTTGAGAGCATTTATTAAAAAACTGAACATGATATCCAATATTGTCCGGGGATTGGAGGCAGCATAATGGAAGCGGTACTCATATCTTTGGGGATTCTTCTCGGTATTGGCATTTTATATGTTTTATGGAAAATGTCAGTAATCATGCTTAGAGGATTTGTAGAGTTTATGATTTACTATCTGCCATCTATAGCCCTGGTTGCTTTGGGAATATTTATCAGCACAAAAGTTGTAGCTGTTGGCGTAATACTGATTCTTTCAGGTGTTCTGATTAACTTCATACCCCAATACAAATCACTCAGGGACAGGGTGTTCGACAACATCATCCAAAAACTGCCGAGGGATTTGTAGCCGGTACCCGGATGAACACCCCGGACAGGCATTTAAATACCTGCCCGGAGTATCGTGTGAAACTATTGCAAAAGAAGCATTTTCCTGGTTTTGGTAAAACCACCTGCCGAGATTCTGTAGAAGTAAACACCTGATGCAAGGGAAAGTTTTGCTGCATCAATCGTGATACTGTGGTATCCTGCCTCTTTTAACTCGTTAAGAATCGTTGCTACTTCCCTGCCCTGTGAGTTGTAAAGTTTTATATTCACTATTCCTTCAACCGGCAACGAATAATTAACTGTGGTCGAAGGATTAAACGGATTCGGGAAGTTTTGATCGATGGCAAACTGCGCCGGCAGACCAAGATCAACTTTTACTTCCGCGGAATATTCAAAACTGCCGTCGGTATCCACTTGTTTCAAGCGATAAAAAACGGTACCGTTCACAGCCGGCTGATCGGAGAAAGAATAGTATTTTGGTGAATTGGTGGTGTAGTTACCTTCGACGAAAGCTATTTTCTGCCAATCTGAACCCGGAGTTTTCCTTTCAACTTCGAAACCGGCGTTCATCACCTCTGTTTTTGTTTCCCAGTTCAGCATTACAGTTTTGCCGGAAACAGATGTGGTAAAATTCACCAGCTCAACTGGAAGAGGATTGTCAGAGTCGGCAGCAGTCCACAAAGAGAAACTACCAATGCCGGAGAGTGTTACTCTGTTATTATCCACATCAACAGTTCCATTCATTTTTGTCCAGTCGGTTCCACTGTTGATCGACTTGAAGAGAACGAGTTTGCTTTCCGTAACAGATCCGAGTTCAAGGGAGTTGTAGTTGAAAACGAGGGTCGCATCCAACCCGATGTTGGTCGCAGGACTGATATCGTACCACCTCAACACACTCCCTGTACCGTGAGCAATTCTTGATGAGTGCCCCCTGGTTATGGTAGTAACTCCCATATTTGCAGAGGAGGTAATTACGGCGCCAAGTCCTGCTACATTTTCGGAGGTGATATTAGACAGGGTTCTGCTGGCAGTGATACTTCCTGTGGTTCCGAAGAGCCTGCCTGATCCTTCAACAAGATATCCTGTCGATCCAAGAGAAATCTGCTGTCCATTGAGGTTGAGGTCGCTTTCGAGTACAAAATTCCCGGCTATGGAGAGAGCCGAACCAAGTACAGGCGCAGAACCTGAAGAGACCAAAAGATTGTTTACTGCCGGTGTGCCACTAAAATTCAATTCGTTACCAAGATTCCACTTGTAGGCACCTGCATTTTGAGTGTTATCAGGAGCGGTACCGAGACTCCAGTTTGCAGTGTTTGTCCAGACACTGCTTTCACTTCCAATCCATGTGTTGTAAGCCGTTGATGTCACGCGGTCTGTCGCAGGATTCATGCCGTTCATCGTGCCGTTTTGTGACGCGGAAACAAGTTCGTAAACGGTATTTCCTTCCCGTTCTTCGAATCTGTAATAAGCCTTCAGGTTTGTTTCATCACCTCTTAAAGGACGCATCATATTATCCCTGATTTCCTGTGGAGTGCGCACGGCAGACCATACCCTGACTTCATCAATTTTACCGATGTAATTGTTATCGACGATACCAATCCTGAAAGCTGTCGTATTTACCGGTGTCTTGCCAGATGCACCGGTATAATTTTTTTCCTCTTTACCATTGACATATAGCCGGTAATTGGTGCCGTCAAAGGTTGTAGCAATGTGGTTCCACTTGTTCATGGTTAACGGGTTGGTTGTGGTCTCATCGCTGTACCAAATGGTTCCATTGCCAAATCCCCAGTGGACATTATAGCCGTACTGGTAGATACTGGGTGTTCGGGAGGGTGGAGTGCCCGGGTGATATCCAATAATTCCAAGGTACTGTAAAGACGAATTAGTAGGATATATCCACACCTCTTCAGTGAAAGATGCTCCAATGGCAGTATTCAAAGTGGCTGAGACATATTGTGTGCCGTCGAATTCCAACGCCTGTGTAGGATTCGCAAAGCATCCTGATGCTTTCCATACGGGCCCGTTGACAAGGGTACCATTGGTAGTACCGCCGGTTTTATTATCAGAAACAGTGGTTCCCGAACCGTTACTCATTTTGTAGTAAACAAGAAGGCTGTCTTCACTACCGGTGAGTTCTTTATACATGTACCTTTTTATTTCTTCGGCAGTTCTGCCCGTTTTCCAGAACCTGAACTCGTCTATTTTCATATTCGCGCTTCCATCGCCAGACCAGTTACTTTTACCGATAAAGTTTGATGAACGGGATATAGCCCTTAGACCGCTTGTTGCAACTTCCCCTATGAGCAATCCGTTCATATACATTCTGGCATACCCGCTGGAACAAGCCAACGCAATGTGCGTCCATTGATTCAGGGGTATTTGTGTATTTCCCGAAACCCCGCTTGTGAACAGATTGTTATTGTAAATTTCAAACCGGGGATACTCATTAGTCCCCCGCAACGAGAGAATCACATTGTTTGAACTGGGGCCGTTGGCAAAGTCAATGAGTCGCTTTTGAAATCCGGCATCCCGCAGGTATACCCATGCTTCAATAGTATAGGTATTGTCATCGAAATATACTCCGTCAGGCAGGTCGATATAGTCATCGGTGCCATCCAAATCGACTGCATAACCGCCGATCTGTGCAGGCAGGTGACCCGATAAAGCCAACAGTACAAACAAAATCAGTGAAATTCTTTTCATTTTATTCTCCTTCTCTTAAGCGAGCACCCCTGTCGTCTCACCACGAAAAAAGTCATCACTCAATAAAAATTGATGGTCGATGACACACAGTTAGGGATTGGAGATTAAAAACAAGAGACGGGAAGAACAGTTTTTGCAAAATTGCAGATAAGACTGTCCACCACGGTCAGATGATGATGATTAGAAAGGCGACTAAAGCATTTGGAGAAGAAAGCACCCAAGAGTGCAACGGGTTAAACAGGTTTCTCCGGAAAATAACCCTCACGATTATACAAACTCCACCATAAACCACGGGCAAGTGAAATAAATACCCGGGAGTAAAAATAATTATAAATTATAAAAAAACAAGTATTATTGATCACATTTACTGAATTATTTTTGACCCGGTCAATAAAATTTCATTTAAATATCCCCTATCGCTCTTATCACACTATCCCAAACACCGAGACCGCCTGAACTGTTTGTCATAATAACAATTCCTGAACCTTTTTTGCGGTTAAACTGCGAGTAGCATTTGAATCCTGAACCATTGGCACCGCTGTGGTAGCAGATATCCCCCTCGAGAGTGGAATCGATTACCCAGCCAAGTCCGCGAAAAGTCTCAATTCCGTTTGCATTTCCGGGTCTCACCTGTGGTTCTCTGGTCGTTACTTTTATCTGTGGAGTGAGCATTTGATCGATAAATTCTGATGAGAGGGCATCTCCACCGGAACGGTCATTCGCCATCACATCCAGGAGGAACAAAGCGTAGTCCTTCGCTGAACAGTAGAGGGAATAGCCAGCATTTGCTCTTGAATAGGAGGTTTTTTTCTTGAAATTGCCGGAAGTATCGTGACCTGAAGCCAGCTTTGTTTCAAATTCGGGAAGATATATAAAGCTCGAATTCTTCATCAGGTTTCTGTTGAAAAGTGTTTCTTTTGCCAGCACTTCGAGAGATTTTCCGGTTATTTTCTCGACAACTTTTTGAAGATAATACATCCCCTCCCCCGAGTAGCCGAATTTTGTACCGGGTTCAAACTCAATGGGGAGATAACCGTTCTCTTCATCATCACCCGGACGCCAGTTTGGCAGACCTGAGGTGTGTGAGAGGAGCATCCTTACAGTAATCTTCTTTCTCAAATCCTGTCCCTGAAATGAGGGATCGTCAAAGATTGTCCAGACGGGAGTATCAAGTCGAAGATTTCCCGCTTCCACCTGCTTCATCGCAAGGTATGCAAACACCGGTTTCGTCATCGAACAGGCTTCAAACATCGTTTCATCCGTCACGGGTTCATTGGTCCGCGCATCCTTTACACCAAAACCGGACGAATATACTATCCGGTTATCCCTGATAAGAACCAATGAGACTCCGGGCACTTTATACTCTTTTTGAAGAGCCGGTATCATGCTGTCAACTTTGGCTATCACTTCTTCGGTTGATTTGCCCTCCTGTCCGTATGCTTCAAAAGCACAAATCCACAGAATTGTAACCGCAAACAAAAGCCTGCAATAGCCGGGGAAACGCCACCAAATCATTTTTTCATCTCCTGCACATCTTCGACACTGTACTTCCGGCATTTTTCGTATTCTCCATACAGAAGAGTATCTGAAAACACCTCGGGCATTCCTCCTGTGTGAAGGAATATCACGGGTTCCTCTTTCTTCAACACCCCCTTTACCGCGAGATCAAAGAGCCCCGCCATCGCCTTACCTGTGTAAACCTGATCGACTATAATCCCTTCGAGCATGGCACAAACCTCCGCAGCATCTTTCGCAATTTGGATATGTTTTGCGTATTCCTCGTGGTAGCAGTCATAGACAAAAAACTCTCTTTCCGACAGGGCAGGGTCAGCATCGATTAACAGGGCAGCTTCCCTCATTAATTCCCTTGTCCTTCTGAAGATGTCCTCTTTGTTACGGGAAACACTGATTCCATATACCTCTGCTCCGGGCAGGAAAAGTGCAACTCCCAAAACAGTTCCGGCAAGAGTTCCGCATGAACCAACGGGACAAAATATCTGCACCTTGTCATCCTCGAGTTGACCTCTCAACTCTTCCATGGCTTTTACATATCCAAGCGTTCCGAGGGGAGTTGAGCCACCGAGAGGAAGCGCATACGGCTTTTTACCGGCTGCCTTCAGTTCGTCGCACCACTTCATTTGAAGCGTCTGAAGATCATCATCCTCATCACTTCCGGAAATATATCTGATATCGGCACCAAAAAGAGTATCGAGAAGCAGATTTCCCTTAAACTCAGTAAAATCTTTTCCACCGAGAACCAGTTTGACATCAATTCCGAGTTTCCGGCAGGCTGCGGCTGTCATTCTCGCATGGTTCGACTGCTGTCCTCCCACCGTGATAATTGTATCATACCCGTCGGCGACAATTCCTGCCAGTTCAAATTCAAGTTTTCGGGCTTTGTTCCCTCCCATCGCCAGCCCCGTCAGGTCATCCCTTTTAAAGAGAAAAGATTCCAGCCCGAGATGTGCCGCAAGTTTTTCGGCGGGCTCCAGTGGAGTTGGAAGATTGGCTATCGGGAGTCTGTTTATTTTTTCAAACATTTTGATCTCTGAATAATTGTTAAATGATCAGTCAAAAATAAAAAGAATTGGTGAGGGATTTCAATTAAAAGCACCCAGGACATCCGACATAATGAGGTTAATTGTTGCCAGCCACTGCTGATTAGCCACCGGGGAACCAACACCGCTCCATTTATTTGTCGCCGTAATCACCAGTTTATAGTCCGGTACAACCACGATAAACTGCCCTCCCCAACCGTTTGCGAAAACATAGTTCCCTTTCGAACCTTCCCCTGTCCACCAGCCAAATCCGTAGCCGTTTGCATAATTCATCGTATTGTCTGCAAGGGAAATCTGGTGGCCTTTCATTCGGGTGATCCACTCCTGAGAAACTATTCGCCGTCCCATATACTCACCCTTGTCGAGAATCAGGTTTCCAATTTTTATCATTTCCCGGGGAGTGAGTTCCAATCCGGCACCACCGTTGTTGTAACCCTGCCGGTCTGTCTGCCAGTTTCTCGCACCCGTTTCAAGTTTTTCAAAAAAATGGATATTTGCAAATTCAAGGGTTTGCATTTTGGCTGCACGGGAAATAATCACCGACAGGATATGCAAAGCTGCAGAGTTGTATGTAAAAGTCAGCCCCGGCAGCGAGGTCAGCGGCTTTGCAAAAAGATATTGAACCTGATTTTCAGCAAGCACCCAGTTGTTGTATCCGAATTCAGAATTTAATTCATCCCACTCGAAACCGCTGCTCATCGAGAGGAGGTTGCCAATGGTGATTTTTCCTTTTTCGGTTGAGAGGTCCGGAACCAGGGGCCTGATGAAGCTGTCGATTGGCTGCTCAGCGGATTGTATCAATCCCTTATCGATTGCAATTCCTGTCAGAATGGCAACCACACTTTTTGTTACAGACCTTACATCATGTGTAAGATCAGCGCCTCCACCGTTAAAATACGCCTCTTTTACTATCGTTCCATTTCTGGAGACAACAAGACTTTTAAGATTTGTCATACCGGCTGCCCGTGAAAAAGCTGCGTCAAGTTTTGTCTGATCCACCGGTTCTACAGGATTGGAGGAGTTCTCCTTTGAGCAGGATAAATTGAGGATCACGGAAAGAAAAAGAAGGGAAATTTTAACTGAATTAATGAGATTTTTCATTTTTTCATCTCTTGTTTGTGAACGAAACTGATCTCGCTTCATCCGGTCAAACATAATAAATTTAAAGACAACTAAAGTTACAAAATATTCTTTGCATTACAATCCTGCAGGGGAGGAAGGGACATCAGTTTCTACATGATTTCAGCATAACACTACCGTTTATCATTAAATTAGTGTTAATTCTGTATAAAAGTTAGTAGATTTACTAATTTATTTTTAATTTTGAATAGTATAATTTTGTAATCTTCCCGGTTTAATATGAGCGACACTCTTGTAATAATCTTAACGCTTATCTTTTTTATCGTTGTCCCGCCCGTCAGCATTGCCCTCTTCAGGAAGCAGAAAGACTCTTTTCTCGATCCGGAAACAATCGAAAGCATGTCGATTAATCCCGATCTGGTCGCTTTCGAAGAAGAATCACTGTCGGGAGAGGAATCAGAACCAGAGGTTTCCGTGGAAGCTGAAATAGAGCCGGAACCTCCCAAATATAAGTTTTCACGAAAAACCAATCCAAAGCATCACTTCAAGTAACCGGATGGTTGAAGTATTTAACACAAAAAAACATCACTTCACCAGGGCGAGTTTCAGGTGTTTTCTCGTAACGGGTGTTGCAACCTGACATATATAAATACCCGCTGAGAGGGAGCGCGCATCGAACTGAAAACTGTGTGTCCCAGCGTCAAGATAACCGGAGAATATTTCCATGGTTTTGCTTCCTGTCATGTCATAAATTGAGACACTTGCAAGCGCAGGTTGATTCAGTGAGAAAGCTATTACCGTTGAGGGATTGAACGGATTCGGATATGCCAAAGGCTCCAATTCCCCGATCGTGTTTACAGTTTCCTCAGCCTTAAGCCCGGTTACTGCGACACGGCGTGAAAAATACATTTTTCTTGGCTGAGCCGACTGCGAATAGTCGGCATACCATACGGCATAAAGAGACCCGTCTGCCCCGGCGGAAAAATTATGGAACGCCGCCTCCATATCCCCCATATCCGAAATGAACTCGAGAGTGTCCGGGGCAACACTTCCCCTGCTTTCAAAACTTCTGCCGACAATGTCCGCCTCAGGATTTCCAGTTGTGAAGTTGAAGTCGCGCTCGTCCTTCCAGAACGCCCAAAAGCGGTCGTTTGCATAGTCGTAAGCAGATTTACACAGGTGGGAGCGGATATTTTCCGGGGATATCTTACGGAACCCTGAACCCCATGATGCACCTCCATCAGAACTGTACCCGAAATAAACTGAGGCACAGTATCCGCCGGCACACGCGGTCGAGTACTCATGAAAGATCAGATAAAAACCCCCGTGTTTATCAACTATCACCTGTGGATCACTCTGCATCAGGGTTGATGAGGTGAGTGCTTTCGGGGTCTGCCAGCTCACCCCGCCGTCGGTTGATACGACGATATTGACATCCCAGTTTTTGGGTCCCGATATGCTGTCACGCCATGCGAAAGCGAGAGTGTCAGAATAAGTGCCCGTGAAATCACCACAAGGGAAAGAAGAGTGGCGTCCGTCGTCACTGCTCAACATTTTTTGTTCCGACCAGCTCGCACCGCCATCGGTTGATCGGGAATAATAAATCTCCTGAACCGATCCGGGCTCGATGCGGCCATCAGACCAGACTATGTGAATCCTTCCTTTCCTGTCCGCTGTAGTGAACTGGTATCCGGTCGATCTCAGCACATACTGCGATACCCTTACCGTGTCACCCCAGGAGGCGGTGGCGGGGTTATAGATAGCGGAGAAGATACCCTGAGGGTTGGCAGAAGCCCATGAAACCGCCACATTTCCCGATGCAAGCTTAGCTGCTCCGAGCGAACCTGCGATTGCTGTCGTTTTTGCAACGGGAGGGATGAGAGTGGCAGAGGGAGCACTCCATGTCTGACCGTTGTCTGTCGATCCCGCGAAAAAAGGCTTGACGGGACCTCCGGGAAACGGAAACTGCTCAGTGTAAAAAACGAGTATCTTCCCCTCTCCCAACGCAATCAAGGTGTTGGGTACGCCACCGCCCGCGGAAGCTCCGGTCTGTGATAATGGTACAACTTCAGCGGACGACCATGCTGAATGGGTGCCGTGCGTCTGCGGATAAAGGATTCCTGAAAACAGAAGAAAGAGAACCAAGGATCTCATTTTTATCTCCGGTTAAATGAATAAATATTAAACTGATTCGTTTATATGACATTTTCAGAATTGGTCCGGTTTAATCGTGTCACTCCGGGCTGTGAGCACAGTCACACGATCATCGTGTGATTAATAGGCCGGGGTCATCATCTGATTTATTAGTTGTCGTAGATTCCGTAATCTCGAAGGCCGTCGAAGACTAATACTGCTAATCATCAAATTAGTGGCAATTCTGTATAACAGTTTCTTTTTAATTTTGAATAGTATAATTTTGTAATCTTCCCGGTTTAATATGAGCGACACTCTTGTAATAATCTTAACGCTTATCTTTTTTATCGTTGTCCCTCCCGTCAGCATTGCCCTCTTCAGGAAGCAGAAAGACTCTTTTCTCGACCCGGAAACAATCGAAAGCATGTCGATTAATCCCGATCTGGTCGCTTTCGAAGAAGAATCACTGTCGGAAGAGGAATCAGAACCAGAGGTTTCCGTGGAAGCTGAAATAGAGCCGGAACCTCCCAAATATAAGTTTTCACGAAAAACCAATCCAAAGCATCACTTCAAGTAACCGGATGGTTGAGGTATTTTTCTACCAATCACGAAACCGGAACATCCAAAATCTGTTAAAGACCTTTTTTGTATATTTGGGTTTTCGAAGAGTTACATTAAGAAAAACATACTTTGATTATTCAATGATAAAAGTGAATTTGCTTTAATGAAATCTGATTTTTCCATCAACAGTTTTCAAGTTGGAGAGATACTCAGAATGTTAATTCCACAAGTCGTCGAGGTCGTATCTCCGAAGAAAATCATACTGTTTGGTTCTGCCGCAAGGAAAGAAGTCGACAAGTACAACGATATCGATTTGCTTATTGTCGTTGATGACGGCTCTCACAGAAGGGAGACCGCACAACTCCTGTATCGTAAAGTTCGAAGTGGAGCAGTACCTGTTGATTTTGTGGCTGCAACAGAAACAGATATTGATCTTTATCGAACTGTAAAAGGATATATTTATTTCTCAGCTCTTAAAGAAGGAATTGTTTTGTATGAAAAGGGGGGGTGAGAGTGTAAAAGAATGGTTCTCTTTTGCAAAAGAGGATTTCAAACTGGCTTCTATTGGTTTTAGTTTGAATATTTAAAACAAAAAAGCCCTCAGATTTCTCTGAAGGCTTTTTTTTCGTGAGCACGGGTGGGCTCGAACCACCGACCCTCTGCTTAAAAGGCAGAGGGTCAGAGCTATAAGTGCTTATTATATAAGGAGTTAAGAATTGTTGTTGCTGTCATTGTTGCGGAGTTTGAAGTTCAATGACTAGGTTTTACTTAATTTATTCATCTTTAATAATAACGGTAAAATCCGGCCCTTTATAAAGATCTGAGTGTGAAATAAGGCATTTCGGAATCAATATCTGCAACTGTTCCTTATAATTCTGATAATCTTGCTCATCAATTCTTGGGTCAAAAAGTAATTCATGAATAAACTTTTGTGGATTAATGCTATATCCATGAAGTTTATCACTGCGATTTGGTGTTCCTCGATAAACTAGTCGGACCTCTTTTTCATGTTTAAATGCTTCTCTTTTCGACATCAGTGAGTAAATAATATCTATACCATTCGTAAGTCCAAAATTGAGGCTCTTAAGTACATAGTTTTGCATCACTTTTTTCATTCTTTCCTGATTAAAATATCGTACTTTTCCAAAGTAGGCACTTATATACCAATCATTATTTTGCGCCACGAGTGGGGCAAATACTTGTTTTATACTACTTTTTAAACGTACGCCATCTTTCTCAGGTGAGTAAATCCGCCACAGTGCGTCAGTTTCTTGACTGTTAAGCGTCCAGCACTGTCCAAAAACTCTGTCCCGAAGATTAGAAACATCAATATTGAATCCATTCCATTTAAATTTAGATTTCAATAGAAAATTCTCATAGGGGTCATCCCACATCGACGGATGCACCAAAACATTTGTTTTATTTTGGATTAAATCCAACAACCTTTTTATAGGAATCACTCTGTATACTGGTGTATCTGCTTCTATTTGCGTCCTGAAGTTCAGGAAGTTTCTGGAATACTCTTTGTATGTTGCCATTAAAAAATTCGCTTTTTGGTTATTTAGTAAAATGGTAATTAATTAAATCCCAAGCTACCCGTAAATGTTCTCAAGTTTTTAATACTTTGATGGATATTCGTTTAAGAAATCTTTGGAAATCTTTTTAGCACCTTTGATTCCATCAATGACTGCTAAATTACTCGCAATTACTTTTGTAATCTCAAATGTTTCATGTCCGTTCATTGCCTCAAATTTGCAGGATAATTATATGGTTTGTCTTCGCACTTTCGGGTTGTCCCAATTGTTCCTTTTATTTTGTAATTCACCATGGGAAAATGTACACCACGGGATACGGTCAGTAGTAGTTTTCACAAATAACACTTACATTGTCAAGTTAGCACATTACATCAGCAGTAGTTGTCCCTATTCAGAATTTAAAATTCGAGCTTTTAATCTCACTCTCAATCCGCCGGTAAACAAAATTCCTTATTACAGCCGAATTACTTATTTTCTCAGTTTTATCATGTAAAAAGGGATAGGATGTTTCACTTACAAAAAAATCTGCTAGCCGACAACCTGCGCCAGCGAATATATCTCCATCAAAACCTATTTTTTCGACACTTCTCACAGAATTTGAACCATTTTTGCTTAAACCATACATAACAGCTCCCGACTTGTAATCAACCGAAAAAAGTAAATCAACGGGTAGTTCTTTGTATAACTCGAATCTATCCGAAAGACTCTCAAAATTAGATTTTATAAGATCACGGTAGCTTTCGATAAAGCAATTAAAAAAAGTTGTTAAGTATTCTTCAATCTGATCCGTTGAGAATGAGTTTAAGATTGAGTCTAGTAACGATGCACTAAAATCATGCTGATTTCCTATCACAATTTGGTTGTTTTGATTCCAATTAGGAAAATTATGGTTAAGTGGAGGGCTAAATTTGAGATCATCCCACCTCATCAGGATATCAAATATTCTTTTCATCTCCATTTCATCTCCAAGTCTGAATCGATTTGCATATTCATCTAGAATTTCGTGTTGAAATCCTTCAATAATATCTTGGAGTGATAATTGACTAAAATTTAAGTTATTGTTGGTGCCCGGCCAATGGGTGTTTATTTTTTGAAACTCTCGATGCAAATTTTGAGGTGATAGATTCTGAAAGTGCTTAAGTGCAAAATATTTTTTCGTCCTCCGAAGAATATCCGTACGATCCAATGTCAATTTACCATGATTTTTTTGTGCAAACGAAGATAACTTCACCAGATTCAATCCTAATTTGTCTTGATTGTTTTGTATCAATCTAAACAATACCTCGATCTCAATTGTTTTGCATTCAGTTTCAATAAGTAGACCAGAATTTACAACCTTTGTTATTCTCTCAATCATCTCTTTATGAGCTAATCCAATAGGGTCCTTGAGGATCAGGATAGGGCTGTCAATCCTAAAATCGAAAAGTCTCATGCTCCCAAACCATACCTCGTAATCAAACTCTCCATTAAAATAGCTCACCAAAGGCTCATTCCTCTGTTTTTCTCTTACTCCACGATAAGGTGAAGCTATACCCTTGCCGAACACAAAACCTATGCTGTTTTTAAGTCCTGGAAATAAGAAGTTTTTTAGTTTTGGGTTAGCTAGTTCGGTAATGCGCACCATTTCATTCGAAAATTGTTCACATTTGCCTTCATAGATAGTCACTAACCATACTTTTCTCTGAACATCTAAAAAAAGATTAATCACAGAAATTAGATCTTTTCCAAGACCAAATTGTGAAAGTTCTTCAATTTTGACCTTGAAGGAATCGAAATTCATTGAGTAAATATCCATTGTTTTTGAGACCATCAAAAAGTCTCTGACCATTGTATAGTAAAAACCAACTGAAGGTGTTTTTGTATAGTTTGATTGGCGTGTCAGAATGTTATAGTCAAATAACTCGTGAGGGATTTCATCATTAATTCCAAACTTTAGATAGTTTCGGAATTCCTCTTCCTCAATAAAATCTAGAGAATAATTTTCGTGTGATTCTTCTTCGTTCTTTTCAAATATGCACTTGCTTAATTGGTGTAAAATTCTTATTACATGTGCTGGATTTTTAATTTTGGAAAGAATATTTTCCAGATAAAGTTCAAACAATTCTTTAAAATCTATTTTATGATCTACCTGTTTACCCTGAAAAACAATGCAAAATACTTTGAGTGCAATACCACGATGCAATTCATCAAGTATGCTGGCAGGAGGTGCTCCATTTATACTCAAACGATTACAATAAAGAGAATAAACATCTTTGAAATCATGGTTATTGAACAACTCAACTTTAAAACTATACTCGTTTTTTTTGCCGGGCTCAACCTCATTCCCACCAGATATGAATAATTGTTCCAAAATATCGGAGGGTTCACCCCCGATTTTCAAAAATCTGTAGGCGGTGTTTGTTTTGGAACTGATTACTATTTTTACATTCGGAAATTTCTTGAATTTAACAACCAATTCATTTAGTTGTCTGGGAAAACTGGGGAAATTTTGAATTATTACTTCATCAATAGCATCAATGAAGATGATTAATTTCCTTTCGGGCAAAGTCAGACTTGCTAACCTATCTACAATCTGATCAGCCTCAAGGTGGGATGAGAAGAACCAGTTGCAATCTTTCTTAATAAGTTCAAGTACATCTTCTGAAATAAGATGTCCTGCATAAAAAAACGGTATCTGATCAATAAGGTGCTTTTGAGCTAAATAACACATTGCATTTGTTTTACCGACCCCCTGCTCACCAATTATTAGAAAAACTGATTTGGCATCAGTGAGAAATTCTTTAAACAGGGGGGCTAAGTCGGAGGGAGCTTGATAGAGTTCAGGTATATATTTTTTACTTAGATTAGAAATATCCCCAAAAAATGAGGCCATTCGTGTTTTTTGCTGTTCTTCAACAAAAGCTTTTAGATTGATTAAATTGTAACCTACAAGAAATTTTAGTGCTTCATATCGATACTCAATATCTTCTTTCAATCCATGGTGTATTTTCAATTTGGTAGGGTCACTAAAGTCTATGTTGTTTTCGTACAACTCTTTAGTATATGTGTCATAGACTAACAATTCATTCCCATTTGTCAGTATTGAAAGAGGGGCTATAGGGTGAACCAGTCTGGCATAAGAGATGACCTGTTCAATTTCCTTTTCGGTAAACTTAACATCATCTCTCTTTACCTCTATTACGAAGAGATTACGTTTACCATCTGGGGATTTGCAAAGTATATCAGAATAGCCGTCGACGCTCTGCTTAATATCCAATAGGTTATGGCCAAGAGTGATAGTAAATTTATCCTCGAAAGACAATTGGTCTTCGCTAAATCCAAGATCCTTTAAGATCGGTAGAATGATTTTAATCTTGATATCTTCCTCGGAATGGTTTGTGGTCCTTGCCACTTTGGTCTTCTTTCCCATTTAGTGTCTTTTTCCTGAAAAATTCAAATTATACCTCCCCCGCATCCACAACTACATCAAAACTTACGCCGAGGGTATTAAAGTGTTTCTCGGCGCACTCGATCTTTTCGGCTTCAGAGGGGCGAAGTTTTGAACGGTCTTTGTTTCCTTTGGTTTCCCGAACGAGATATACTTTTGACTGGTCATGCTTCACGATTGCCCAATCAGGATTGTATTCACCGATGGGGGTGGTTACGGTAAACCAGTTCGGAAGTTTCAGGAAGAGTTTCACATCCTCCCGTTTATCCAGTGCTTCGGCGAATTTCTTTTCGATACTGCTGTCGTAAACTACATAGTCGTAGATTGACTTCCTCACAGCAAGCCGGTTACTCAGATAACTGTCGATTTCCTTTTGCTCAAACAATTCCATCTGATACACTTCACCGGCGATTTTCTCATATTTTATTCCGTCAATGATCAGCTTCTGTTTTTCACGGTTTATGATATTGGTTACCTGCTCCATGAATTTCTGAGGATTTACGATAAATTCCTGCAATCTGCCCGACTCCGTTAAGATTGTTACGAGAGTCCTCCTTGTGAGTTCGGTTTCTCTTTGAAGGTAGGCGATGACATCGGGAAGAGGTCCGATATAGGATGAAAGTCTTTCCCTGACCCGTGTAACATCACCTGTCACACCCCTTTTATCCACTGTCAATTCAGCTTCGGTGTATTTGATCTTTACCTTTTCCACTGTCGCCATCGATTTGATCATTCTGACGCAATTGTTTATCAGCACATTCGTGTCAAATTCAACTTTGAAGGAGGTCTTTTGTCTGATCTTTTCCCACAAAGCACGAAAGTCTTCATTGAGATCCTGTTCTACGAGTTCTTTTTCTGATTTTAATCGAAGCTTCTTTGGCTCCTCATCTTTTTTGATGTGCCTGTCGATTTGATACGATTCTATGGTTTCAATTATTTCTGCTTCCATTGAGGGGTCTATATTTCTGACTCCCAAAGTGAATCCGGGGGAGGAGGGGTTAAACTTGTGAGTGATCTTCCCGTTTCCGTCAAGTATGCCGTTCTGAACCAGATCATTCCAAATAAACTCTGATCGAACTCTGCCAACCTTTGCTTCGGGATCATTTTCGCCCGCATGCAACTGACTGAAGGCAAACTTTGAAATCTTTCCAAATGTTACGCCGCAATCATCCTCATACTCTCTCTGAAGAGTCTTTGCAAATTCATCATAGCTCTCATTTGCCACGACTGTCAGTCTGTTAATCACTTCGTCAAATACTCTGTTACCTTCCTGATCAACGGGTAATCGAAGGCCTCTTCCTATCTCCTGCCTTTTTCGAAGTGTCGATTTTGTTTCGTTCAGAGTACATATTTGAAAAACATTCGGATTATCCCATCCTTCCCTCAGGGCGGAGTGGGAGAATATAAACTTCAACGGATCATCGAGTGAAAGGAGTTTTTCCTTCTCTTTCATAATCCTGTCGTAGGTACTGTAATCAAGTGCAGTAATTCCGGAAGTATCCTTCAGAATTCCTTTGTTGTCTTGTGAAAAATAACCGTCGTGGATAGCCGACACATCAAATTTATCCAGTTCTTTGTACCGGGGAGAAGCGATCAAATCGTTGTATTGTTCTTCGAAAATCTGCGCAAATTTCCCTTTAGCGGGTTTTCCGGCTTCGTCATAGGCTCTGTAGTTGTGTACCCTGTCTATAAAGAAGAGGGAAAGGACTTTAATCCCTTTCTTAACAACCTGCAATTCCTTCTCGAGGTGCTTTTGTATTGTGTTTCGTATCTGATTCTCAATTATTTCGTCTTTCATTCCCCCTTTTGTTTCCCCAAGCCAGACTCTTCCGACTCCGAGTTCAATATATTCCTCCCCTTTGGCAGCACTAATCTCGATGACCTGATATCCGTCCTGATAATGAGCCCTTTCGTTGGAGAGAGTATATAGATCATGACCCGGTTTTACCCAAAAATCTTTTTCCTTTACACCATCTTTCTGCTGAACCTGAATAGTGATCTTCGCTCTGATCCCTGATTTATTATCCACTTCCTTCAGTTTTACAAAAGCCTCATTCAGGGTACTCGAAGTTGAGACCTGTGCAACAACGATTTGTTTAACCAGTTTCAACTCAAACGCACGGATGGGGTCAAGTTTGTAAACCTGATTGTAAAGTTCACGATGTGTGGCTGAATACCGGAAAATGCAGAGTGGTTTTAGTGATTGTATCCCTTCCTTTGCTTTTGGTGTATTATCAACACTCTGAGGTTCATCAATTATCACGAAAGGGTTGGTGCTTTGAATGAACTCTATCGGTTTTCTCCCTGATAGTTTGTCATTCTCCTTAAATATCACATTGCTCTTTTTATCATCCTCACTGTCGGAGAAATCCTTCCGGAATGAATCAATGTTGATGATCATTATCTGGATTTGATTACTTGTGGCAAAGTTCCTGAGTCTGTTTGCCTTTTTGCCGTCATAAACGAAATACTCGAATTCAACATTATTGTATAGAGCTCTGAAATGATCACGGGTAATTTCGATGTTTTTAAGTGTACCTTCTCTGATGGCAATGCTTGGCACAACGACAACAAACTTTTTGAAACCGTATTTTTTATTCAACTCAAAGATTGTTCTTAGATAGACATAGGTCTTTCCGGTTCCTGTCTCCATCTCGACTGTGAAGTTTAACCCGTTGGCACTGAATTCATCCAATCCGGTGATATCGAGGTCGTTTCTCTCCTGAATCTTTACAAGATTTTCATATATGGCTTCCTCTGAGATCTGAAGCAGGTTCCCAAACCCTAGTTCTGTTTGAAAAAGGGCATTTTGTCCCAATTCAATCTCTACGGAGAAGTCTCCCTTGTTCAACGGCTGACCATCGAAGAGGTCAACGATACTCGCTATGGCATCAAGCTGGAACTGTTGGGAACTGTCAAATTTTAGTTTCATATCGTCCGGTTTTTATCAAATATATTTTCCATAAAACCCATTGCCCACAGGTCAATGTCAGGATATTTCATTAGCAGACTTTCAAACTCTTTACGAAAATCATTGGCAATTGAAATTTTACTTAATATTTCTGTCATCATCAGGACTATAATTGAAATCCTGTCTCTTTTCACTTTATTGGTGTCCACCATTGACTGAATTGATCCCTTCGGTATGACAGGCTGGACACTCAGCACTTTATTCCAAATTCTTGAGTGATGAGCACATATATTTCTGACAACTGTCAGGGAGTGAAGAAATGATTGAAAAACCGGAAGGTGAAACCCAAAATGCCGGGCTATTTCTTTTTTATCTTTGAAACTTGAAAGATTCATATAAAGTTGTGAGACTAACCCAAAAGATGATATTTCCAATGATATCCACGCAGGTGGAATATCCTCCAAATATTTGTTTCTGTAATGCTCGAGATATTCCTCATCGGATCTGCCAAGTTCCTCCTTGAGTTTTGAAAGAAGTTGCTTTGTCTTCCCCTTATCCCGGTAAAGAGTTTCGTTCTCCAACCAGAATGCACCATATTTGTGTGAAAGTTCGTAGGTCAATTTCGTGCGTACTGATACTTCAATAAGAGTAATCGCATTGAATAACAAAAGTCTAAATTCATTGTCAAAACGATAAAGTTTTATCACGGACTCAAAATCGGAACCGGGCTTGAAGACATGGTTTTTCTTATCTGCGAGGAAAGGATAAAAATAAGCGGATAACCTGTAATAGCTGATGTCCGAAAGGCATGCTTCAGCGTAGGAATCATCGGCGATGTTCAATCCGCGGCTTTTTAGCAGTTGAACTTGTTCGCTGTAAAGAAGTGGTGTCTTTGTGTAATTTATCTTCATGGTTTAAAAAGAAAAACCTGCCCATTTGAGCGTAACCGGTTTCCCGGACATAGGCTTGGCAGGTATGTTGGTGCAAAAATAGGAATTATTTTGTAAATAAACAATTTTATTTCAGTAATCTTCATAATTTTTTCATTTAAAAGTCATCATTGGCTCAAAGCGTCTGATTTTTTTGGATTATAGTCAATTTTGACAAGGCAAAACACTTAGTTGAATGTTTCCCAACACAGAGATCAACAATACTCGCAATCGCATCCAGTTGGAACTGATGGGAACTGTCAAATTTTAGTTTCATAAACCTAGAAACCTCTCCTCTTCATCCAATTTTTCCCTTTTAATATAATTGTGGATAGTTTCAATTTGTTTCAGCGCAAAATCTTTTACTTGTGGAATTGAATGTCCCAATAATTGTTCATACATTTTTATCTCATTTTCGTAGTACCCTATAGGAGAACCAACGAACCCAAAGGAACCCATATTTGAGCTCATAATAGTCAGAAAGTCACTATTATCACCAAATTCATGAATCATTTTTTTTGCAAAAGGGTGCCAAGTCTTGTTCTCAGAATCATAAATTGGCATTAGATAGGCAATTATTAAAAGCCCCTTGTCTATATTTTGTTTACACCATCCAATTATTGTATCATAATATAGGGGATTAGAAAATAGCACACCTTCACGATATGTTCCAGGGAAACTATGATTTGAGCCAATCATGTTATGTATATTGTACATCATAACATCCGATGAAAGTAATACCTCAGACAATTTAATCCAAAATGCTTTAAAATTAAGTTCAATCAATTGATCTGTTAACTCACTAAGTTGATACTCATCCTCAACTGATTGAGTAGATTTCAGGTAACTAAGTAAACAATCAGCAATCCGATTAAAAAGTCCATCATCTGGGAATTTATTCAACAATTTTTTTGAAATCTCTGTGAGGTCATATAAATCCAAAAATTCAGGTTTATTATCAAGTTTGAAGTAATCAAATTGGAAGAATAATTCCCTACAATACTCCCATTCTTCACCACCTCCTCTTTTCCCATGGACCAACCTGGAAGCTAAGATATCAATAATAGACCAATAACCTTGATCTCCGAAGAACTTGAGTTTGTCACAAATAAATCTTGAAGCATCGAAACTTTCATTGTAAGCAAAATATCCCATTCTAAGATCAGATACTATCTCCGGCTTAATATCTCTTCTCACAATCAACTCCCAAATCATATCTAGTTCATTGACAGACAGCAAATGGTAATTTACGAATCTAATGAATATCTGTTCAAAGCCTTTGATCTCTCCGAGCCTTAAGATTAAATTAAGTTTTTCCTCTTTGGGTGAACTTTTCAAAATACCTTGTAACACTGCCCAATTTCGGTCTTCTGCTTCTATTTTCACCAATTCTTCTACTGATAAATCCCACAGATATTTATTATACTCCCTCTGATCAAGGCGACTCAAATATTCTGCCACAAACACCTCGGTATATCTCTGTTGCCCTCGAAGCATCAAGTCAAGGATATCAACAATCCTAACTCCATCATCATAAAATTGATGTGCAATTTCCCGAACTATCTCTTCAGTCTGTTCAATTTCCTTACCATTCTGATCTCTCCCGTGTGGAAAAGTTGCATCTCTGACTTGGCGCATGAATATTTCTTTTTTAGTTCTGGGCTTCTTAGATTCAAGAAAAGTGCTGATTCCTATTTTTATTGTTTCAGGAGTCCGATCTGAAGTCATTTTTCGGATCAGTGAGTTAAAAAAACTTGAAGGAATAAAAATTTCATTAGATTCCAACCAATTGACAAAATCAATTACTAACTCAATCTTCCCGTAAGAAATAATTTGAAGTGACTTAAAATAAAATTGTTTCTCGATGAGTGTTCTCAAATCTAAATGAGTTGCCCAAATTTTTTTCAGGATTCTTATTATTTCTTCCCAGTAAGAAGTAATTTCCGAATCCTTTGGTTTGTAATCTTTTAGGACTTTCGTACTCTGGAATTCGGCACCGATTATCCGTGATACTCCCCGGATTTCAAAAGCGGCCATAACTGCTTCAATTAGAAATTCATTCTGTCCAACGAAGGGTTGAGTTATTGCAAAGTGCAATATTTCAAGTCTCGCATTTAGGTCTGCTTCGGTACCACCTAAGCGGGGTCTGAATAGTTGCTTAAAGATCCCACGAGCATTATTAATCCAACCTTCGTTTCCAACTTGAGCAAATCGATACAGAATCTTGGCTGCTCGATTAAATGTCTCCTTACGAAAACACAATTTTTGAAGACTCCAGACTATATACTGTCTTCCCTCGGTGACATCCCTGAGATCAGAAATAGGTGTACTAAAATAAAGTTTTTCAAGGGTTCTTATTGAAGCTTCCGGATTCACTTCTGTTAAAGAGCTAAAAAGCCTTGAACCTAACTCCGTATTGAGTACCTCTGTTTTTCCAAGAAGGCCAAGCTCCCCAATAATTACCTCAAGCTGTGATTGAACTTCAGGACTAGCATCAAGGTATCTGAGCCGATTGACAAGGAAAACACCTAACCCATGTTTTGTTACATCTTCAAAAAACTTTTCAATCTCATCATTTGGCAGCACTCTCCACCAGTCCAATGCTAATTTAATTGCAAGTGGTGTAGGACTTACTGTTAAGTATCGACCTCTTGAGATCAAGATTTTTTGTTTTACAAAATAGAGGCATACTTCCTTGAAAGTTCTTTTATCAATTTTACAAATATTTTCAATGATGAAATTGATTTGAGTGTCTAATACAGTTTGTGATATTGGATTGGTAACGAGAATATCATAAGAAGGGAAATACTCAAAAATTGATAAAACTTTAATAATTGATGTGTATAATCTAATATCCCGGTTTTTGGGAGGCGAATTACCGTAGAGAATTTTATCTATTTTATCGTCATCTATTATTTTCGTAACTTGTTGTGCCCCTTCTCCTTTTCTAATTTTATGGAGGCGGATTGCCATTGCAGGATAATTATCAGTCAACCTATGAACACTTTCAACTTCAATATCCAAAATTTGATTACCATACAAATTACGAATGAGTTTGGGTAGAATGTCCTCATTCTCTTTTGCGAGATATAATATCAGATTTACTCCACCCGAATGATTGTAATAATCTTCGAATTCATGAACGCTACTTGAAATTGTAAGGAGGCTACACTGTGAATCAAATCTTTCAACCTCTGCTTGGAGTTTTTCATGAAGCTCTTTCGAACAATTATCAATTATAAAAATGGTTCTTGTTTGAGAAACAACTCTATGGACAAAACCCACAAATCCTGGTGCGGCATTGCTTGCATCGTAGTAGATAGCATTTTTCGCAAATTCACCTTCATTCTTGAAAACTTCATATACTAATCGTGTCTTCCCCACGCCCGAGTGTCCAACTAATCTGATTGATTTCCTCACGATAGATAATTCTTGTAAAATAACAGATTTGAAATTCATAACCCAGTCATTTGAAACGAATTCTGGAGTAGTCAAATTTTTATATTTCCCAAGTTGTTCAATAGTCATCAAACCTTCGGGAAGTGGTGATTTAAGGTACTCTTTAATCCTTAAAACTACATACAAATAATCATTAACCCAGTCTTTTATTTGATTTCCCTCCAGTAGCCGGACCTGGTAAACACTGTAGTTCTTTTGGAACTTGCTATTGATTTCTTCAATCGTCCTATGCGCAGCTTCGATCCTTTTTTTTAGTTGAGCTGCAGTATAAGCTTTGCTGATAAAAAGTACATACTCCCCTCCCTCATCAAGTGCTTCCTCAATTGAAGGTTGAATTCTTAAACTGTCTTTAGTGAAGAATTCTTTAAAGATTTTTTTTGGCTGGAGATCATATGTTTTCATCTGATAAATGGTGAAGTTATTCCTGATCCAAGGAGAACCATTTGTAGAATCACACACTATTCTGCCATCTTCCCCTTCATCAGCGACATTGATATTTAAGGGGACAAGAATGTTAGCGGAACTTTGAAAGTTATATTTTTCAGATTCAAATTTTAATAACCTCAATAAAACTTCTGAGAATTGCGAAGGTGTCAGCTCTCCCAACTCGTTAATCGTCACTTCAATGAAAGACATCTCCATCACACTGTTTGAAATTTTTGAACTCCGTTCTCCTTCATCAAGAGGACGGCATTTGATTTTAACTGGTCGTTATCGCGGAAGCCTTCATCGAGGCAGATGAACCTGACAGGTTTTAGTTGTGCTATAGCTTTTAGGAGCTCGTGAGTCAGGTTTCGCTCAAGGCAGATGAGCAGGGCGTTATCCATAACGCTGTAAACTATCTTGTCGGTTATCGTGAGTTTTGATATCTCTGTTGTCAATTCAAACCCTGCCTTTAAAAGGAGTTCGTAGAGTATGGCTTCCTGTTCAGCAGCGGGGGAGATGTGATCCACATTTTTGAATAACTGCTCCGTGAGTGCATCAACATTCTTTTCAACATTTGCATCCCATGTGGCAAAATTCGATCTTCGGAGTTTGAAAACTTTGAATCCAAGGTCTTGAGCTTTTTTCTCTCCTTCAAACATGTCAGGCTCCTGCTTTTCCTTTTCGGCCTCAATTTTCTTTATTACTCTTCTGATTCTTTCCTTTCCGATGTCTGCAATTGTTTTGTAGCCGGCTTTGTAGGCTTCACTTGCTTCATCCGTTGGTTCGGGGATCTGGACACAAATGAATTTTCGGTTCCCACCGTCTTCCTTATTCAGATTAAGAACAGCATGGGCAGTTGTAGCAGAACCAGCAAAAAAATCGATAATGATATCCTCATTTGAGGCTACCTGCTCGATCAACTCAGTTAACAGTGTAAGAGGCTTTGAATAGTTAAAGAAATTAGCTTCGAGGAGATCTCTTATTAGGCGAGTACCCTCCGAATTCATGCCAACATCTTCGAGTAGAGTAGATTTTGGATTAACCTCAGCTTTCAATTCAGATTTAAATCGTTTTGCCATTGGCCTCCGATTAGAATCCTTCGGGAAATAGACTCTTTTTTCTCGTATTAGCACCTCCATACTACTTGGAATATAAGCCCAAACTCGGTTAGGATTAGGAGAATATACAAGATTTGTTTCAGGGTCAATTAGATCGTAAAATTGGTTGGGTCTCTGATCCTTTGTCATTCCAACAGTAAGATCTCCAAGTGTCCAAGGGCCTCTGGGGTCATTATCGGGATTTTTATAAAAACTATAGTCTTTTGAATTCCCTTTAAAAGTTGTCAGAAAACCTTTTTGAAAACATATTACATATTCGTGATCACTAGAAACTCGCATCTCTGCCAACGCTGAGGACGCTCTTCTTTTCCAGATGAAAGTCCCTACAAAATTTTCCTCACCAAAAATCTCATTGCACAAAGCTCTTAGATTGTGCACCTCATTATCATCAATGGAGATAAAAATAACCCCATCTTCCCTGAGAAGGTTTTTGGCAAGAAACAATCTCGGATACATCATATTCAACCAGTTGCTGTGGAATCTGCCATCGGATTCAACATTCGTGGAGAGTTTTTTCCCTTCGGAATCGACCTGACCTGTTAGTTCAAGATAATTCTTCAGGTTATCCTTAAAATCGTCGATGTAAACAAAATCGTTTCCGGTGTTGTAGGGGGGGTCGATGTAGATCATCTTCACTTTACCAAAGTATGACTTCTGGAGGAGTTTTAATACTTCAAGATTGTCTCCTTCGATAAAGAGGTTTTCTGTGGTATCAAAATTTATGCTTTCCTCTCTTGAGGGTACCAATGTACCTGTTGAAGGTTGTTGGATCAACTTAAAACACTCAGATTTACCTGCCCAGTTCAACACAAATCTCTCTTTCCCGACATCAACATTTTCTCCGAGTGTGAGCCTCAACCTTTCCCAGTCAATTTTATTTCCTTCTGTGAACGCCTCCGGGAAAAGCTGCTTTAACTGTGAGATTTGTTCCTCTTTAATATTCATTGAGTCTAATGGGAATTTTTCGATTTGATTCATATTTGGTCTTTTTTTGCTCGATTGAGATATCTTAAAACGGGTTGTGGTCCAACTAATGTTGTGACGGAAGGGAAAACGCCGGCTAATGACCGGAGACTAAACTTTGAAATTGTACTAATCGGGAATATTCGCTCATTCGGATGATTTAAATCCACCTTGGCATCCATAAGAGACGGTACAAGCTTTTGCATATCGTCTGATGCAGTGCGTCTCGTTAATTCCAGAGCGAAATATTTAGCTTGGTGAGGGGTTAATTCCATACCTTGAAAATTTTTATAAATGGTGTTTCAAGTTATTAAAATTACTGTTAAAAAGAAAATAGCGAGTATTTTATCGTATCTTTGAGGGGTATCGATAGTAAAGGCGGGCAGTTGGCTAACAAAAGGAAGTTTTAAAAACAAAAAAGCCCTCAGATTTCTCTGAAGGCTTTTTTTTCGTGAGCACGGGTGGGCTCGAACCACCGACCCTCTGCTTAAAAGGCAGATGCTCTACCCCTGAGCTACGTGCCCAACAAACAATAAAAACTTTTTCGGTCTGAACCACCGGGCCTCTGCTTAAAAGGCAGAAACTCCGTTCCCGAACTTCATCCCGACTACAATTTCAAAACATTTTCAAAATTAGCTTACAAATATAAGCACATGAAAAATAAATTCAAAATGTTTTTTTAGCGTCCGTCGTTATTTAAAGAGGTCTATTTGAAAAAACAGTGGCAAAAGATTGAAGTGTTCAATTTGAAAGGGGGAAAAGATAGAATTCGAGAAGCATCATAGCCGGAAATTTGGACGATATAATGCGATTTTAGAAGAAATCTCCCCTCTACTCCTGTGAACACAAACCATTAACAAACAGGAATCTTTTCAATGCTATCGAATAACAACCATCTTCTTCACTATGCTCACATTTCCCGATGCCATCCTGTAAAAATAGACCCCGCTTGGCAGGTTATCCGCCTTGAAGGTGACCCGGTGATTGCCTGCTTCTTGTATGCCTTCAACAAGTGTGGCGATTTTTTGTCCGAGAGTGTTATATACAATTATTGTTACTTCACCGGTGACAGGTAGTGTGTAAGAGATAACGGTTTCCGGATTAAATGGATTTGGGTAGTTCTGCCCTAGCTCAAATGAGACCGGCTTGGATGTTACAATATCGTCAACAGAAACCACACCTCCACCGTCAGTGGTTTTCAGAATGGAGCCGTAAGACCCCGCAATCCATGCTGTCTGTCGATTGATCATATCTACTGTATAAAATGCGTAAGTCGTTCCACAATTCTGTTTTCCCCAGGTGTCACCCCCGTCTGTGGTGAAAAAGAGGGTTCCATTTGCACCGACTGCCCGACCAGACATCTCATCCGCGAAATCGATCGATTCGAGCAAAAGTCCAAGTTCCAAATGCTGACGAACCCATGAGATACCCCCATTTGTAGTTTTCAGAATCGTACCATTCCAACCACATGCCCAACCTGTTGATTCATTTACGAAGCAAAAAGAGTACATTGTCGTGGTTGCGACATAGATGCCCTGCCAGTTTTCTCCCCCGTTGGTTGTCTTGTAGATCACTCCGCCATCTGCAATGCACCAACCTGTCTGACTGTTTATAAATCTAATCTCCATTATTGAACTTGTAGTATCGTTGAATTGGGGGATCCAGGTTTGTCCTCCGTCAGTGGTTTTCCTTATCTTTCCAGAGTGACCGGCAACCCACCCCGTCTGAGAATCAACAAAACTCAATGAATGTAAAGGGTATTCAGTAGTATTCTCCTGTACTGACCAGTTTACACCCCCATCCGTGGTCCTAAGAATATTCCAGACATAACCCTCTCCTCCGACAGCCCATCCATTCATGTTATCCACGAACTGCACCGCCCGCAAATGTTGAGTTGTACCACTGTTTTGGACCTCCCAGGTTGATCCGCTGTTGGATGTGTGGATTATAGTCCCACCCAGACCCGCCATCCAGCCGTTAAGGGAATCCGTAAAACATGACGAGTAAAGTGTGGCTAAAGTAACCCGTGGTTTGGAGCTCCATGTTGCTCCTCCATCGGAGGTAAGAAACAACTGACCATACTGTCCGACTACACATCCTGTTGATGAATTTGCGAAATGCATCCCGCTCAGGAACCAGGTGCCCCCTGTTATTGACTCATTCCATGTATTACCGCCGTCGGTGGTTCTTGACACATTGAACTTGTCGCTTAGAGCCCAGCCGTGCAGGGAATCGATGAATTGGAGCGCCATAAAATAGCGGGTCGAACCCGTGGTTATCCTGGTCCAGGAGGTTCCACCATTCGTGGTTTTCATAATCGTTCCGGCACCACCTCCGCACGCCCATCCGTTTTGTGCATCGAAGAACTGTATGGAATAGAAAGTCTCCAGTGTCCCTGTGTTTTGTGTTTGCCAGGAATTACCACCGTCAGTTGTTTTAAGGATATAACCTGACTGTCCGGCTGCCCAACCTGTGTTCTGATCGATAAAGAAAATTGATTCCAGCCTGATCTCAGGTTGATTACGGAAAGTGCTCCACGAGGTTCCGCCATCAGTCGTCTTCATGATTACACCTCCCCACCCAGTTGCCCACCCCGTCATTTCGTTAATGAAGAAAACATCAATCAGGTCTTTATTCACAATTGCATCCGAAACTTCCCAGTAACTGCCGCCATCGGTGGTTTTAAGGAAGGTCCCATGGTCGCCAACCGCAAAACTGATCTGTGAGTTTAATGTAAACAAGCCATGCAAATAATAACCTGTATTCGCCTCCATCCTGTGCCAATTCTCGCCGCCATTGGTGGTCTTTATTATTGTGCCATCAGCACCAACCGCCAACGCGGTCTCCGGATTAGTGTATTTTACATCGAAAAGCCAGTTGCCCTGAGGAAGCGGATTTTGCCAGAACCATTGGGCATTAAGAATGGATGAGAAGGTGAGAATAAATAGAAGTGAAGTCTGTGCTTTCATTTTTTACCTGCATATGAAAAGTGATGTTCAAAAGTCATTTTGTGCCGGATAAATCCTTATACCGAAATAAAATTCGGAAGTCCGTTAATTCTATTGAAAAAAATCAATTATTGAAGTATCGGAAATTTTTTATTAAAATCCTAATGATAATTAGCAGGTATTATACTAAGTGTAAATGCAAAAATAACTTCAAATTGACTTTTTAGTAGCCCCGAAATTCCTTAATTTTAGAGTCTGTTTTTGACAAAATTTGATATCAGTAATACCAGTGTAATCACCAACAGCAGCCAACTAATTCCCGTCTTCTCAAAAAAACGCAGGAGAAGCTATGATTGGAAAAATACTCCAGCCCGAGATCAGCGAGTTAATCCGTAAAAGGAATCTCTCGCCGATTAAAGAACTTATAGATGAATGGACTCCTGCAGACCTGGCTGACCTCATTTCCTGCCTTCCCGATACCGATTGTGCCGTTTTTTTCAGAGTACTCCCCAAAGATGTGGAGATAGAAACTTTCGAATACCTCGAGATTGAAGATCAGATGAATCTTCTGAAAGCGATGGGGAATGAAGAGGTTTCGAACATCCTGAATGAAATGTCGCCTGATGATCGTACCGCACTTTTCGAAGAACTTCCGGCAAGCATAACAAAACAGCTGATGTCCCTCCTCTCAACGGAGGAAAGGGCTGTCGCAAAGCAGTTGCTTGGTTACCCCGAGAACTCAATTGGCCGTCTGATGACCCCCGATTACATCGCAGTTGAGGAAGACTGGTCGATAAAGGAAGTGCTGGACTACATCCGCGAAAACGGTGAGGATTCTGAAACTCTGAACACGATATATGTCGTGAACGAAAGAGGGCAGCTTGTGGATGACATCAGAATCAGGGAATTTCTGTTGAATCCACTTCATAAAAAAGTGTATGATCTGATGGATAACAACTTTGTCTGCCTCAGCGCATCGGAAGATCAGGAGCAGGCGGTTGAGGTTTTCAAGAAATATGACAAACTCTCAATTCCCGTCGTTGATTCACAAGGTGTGCTGATTGGTATCATTACTGTGGATGATGTGTTGGATGTTGCGGAAGAGGAGGCAACCGAGGATATCCAGAAACTGGGTGCCGTCTCTGCTTTGGAGGATTCTTATGTGGATACTACAATTCCGCAAATGATAAAAAAACGGGTCGGCTGGCTTGCAGTACTTTTTGTCAGCGGAAGTCTTACCGCGTCCGCGATAGGAATTTTTGAAGAGGAGCTCGCGAAGGCACTGGTACTTTCCCTCTTTATTCCGCTGGTGATTGCCTCGGGGGGTAATTCCGGTTCGCAGGCGGCAACCCTCGTCACCCGTGCCCTCTCACTTGGTGAAATATCGATAGGCGACTGGTGGGGAGTGATGAAAAAAGAGTTTATCACCGGACTGTTTCTGGGACTGATACTGGCAGGCATCGGATTTTTCAGAATCGCAATACTCGAAGTTCTTAACCTGAGCCATCTCGATTACTGGTTTTTAATCTCATTGAGTGTATCCAGTGCCCTGATCGGGGTTGTTCTTTGGGGTACATTCGTGGGTGCAATGTTGCCGCTGTTGCTTAAAAGGCTGGGGTTTGATCCGGCGACTTCGTCAGCTCCCTTCGTTTCCACACTCGTGGATGTGACCGGAATAATCATCTACTTCACCTGTGCCGCCCTTTTCCTCAGGGGTACACTTCTTTAAATGGGTGCAAGTCCCGAAATAAAAAAGGCAGACCACATTTTTTGCAGCCCGCCTTTTCCATTCAAATAAAATTTCCTTATTGTGTCAGCTCGCCCGTTACGGGATCGAGGAGGAATTTGGTGCCACCGACATTCATCTGAATTTTATCACCGCCGAGCGTAATGTTTATTTCGCGGTTGATAACCTTCTCCCTGTAAACTTCACCTTTCAGAAATGTAACTGTCGCCGTGTAGGTACCGGTGATGGTTCCGCTGATTGCACGGTGCCAGTTCAATGTTCTTAATCTTGGACCCTTAACATTGGTAAAGTTCAATGTGAGGTTGTTGTTGAGTGTGCGGACGGCATTTCCTCTGATAATGGTATCCGAGACGGCTCTTCTTAGAGGGGAAGCGGGGAGTGTATTAACCGTAACAATGGAAGTGTTGGCGTTTGTTGTGGTCCATCCTGCCGAGAGTGTGAGAAGTTTGCGGGAAACACCCGGCCTCACCAGTTCTCCGGTTCCGCTTACAATTTCCTGATTGACAGTGTAGGCAGTATCAGGTGTACCGTTCAGATCGACAATATAGTGTTTTTGAAAAACGCCGTTTTTGTCCAGAAATCTGTGTTTATACACGCGAACATAGTTTGCATGATAGAGCCCGGAAGGGTCGCCTTTTGTGCGGGTTACGGTTACCGTCCACCAGCCTGTAAGTGAGTCATAGACTTTTTCAACATTTACTGAGCCATTCCGGAAACCAAAAAGCGAGTTGACAACCTCGTTTTGCAGTCCCTCTTTTGTAGCACTTGCCATCATGTCAGACATTTGTTCGAGCGCTCCACCGTCGTTAATTGCCAGTGAGGCTGCTATTGATGCTGCGGCGTCCTGCGTTGCTGCGGCTTCCACCTGCACTTCAGTTGGATTCTCACCTTTCTTACATCCTGAAATCGTCAGGAACAGGGGAATAACCAGAAGCATGGGGGAAAAGTGCTTTTAATCTGTTTTGCATAGAAAGAGTCTCCGTTTCATATTGCATGAAAATTATTAAATAATGGTTGTTATGTCTGTTAGATAATACCTGAATAAAAATGGTTTAAATTCACCCGGGTTTTTACCCTTAAACAACCCGGATTCAATCCTGCAAAAAGAAGAGCACCCCTTCACCGTTCTCACCGTTTGCAATGGTGCAATAAAATGTCTCATTCATTACAGTTTCATATTTATCGGGAGTGATGTAGCGGGCATTTACTTCCACCGAGTTATCCTCGAATACGCGACACTTCACATAATTGGTGACATATCCATATTTTCTGTGGGAAATGAGAACCGCTTTGCTGAATGCGAGATACCCTTTGGGGTTTTTGATTGAACCCGCGGGGAAGTATTCGAATTCGTCGATGCCCATTCCCCCGGTTACATCGGGAGATTTCTCTTCGGTGGAATCGATCACCAGCCGGCACTTTGCATAGTGGAAGACAACCCTTACCTGAGCCCCCTTGTCGAGAGTGGAGAGAAGTTCACCAAAGTTTTTGATTTGTGTGGTTTCCTGAGCGAGGATTTTCGAAGCATAAACCATGAAAAAAAAGAGTGATATCCGTAGTGTATGTGTCATGGAAAATTCCTGTTTTTTAATATCATAATATACATAAGGTAAATCTTGCAAAGATGTTCCTCATAACAAAATAACCTGTGTTACAACTTACATTCTCAAATCAGATAAAAATTTCCAATTATTGAAAAAAATTTTCTTCATTATTAGAATTTTTCCCGGGTTGTAAAAAAATTATACACCAAAACAAGCCATTACAGCGGATATGCTTAATAATTCAACATTGGCACGAGAATTGCTTAATTACACCAGCACTTTAATTTATAGAGGCAAAAATGCTAAAAAAACTACTTTTCATTCTGGTAGCTGTATCATTTACCGCAGCAGTGTACGCGCAAGTACCCAGAGCAAAAATCTTTTCCGAGCCAATGTCAGAAGCCAGGTTGACGACATTAGGTTTGAGCACCAACTCCGTTTCTTCCGGAGCCAAAGTTACCGCTAATGGTACTTATTTCTATTTCTCACCAAGAAATATCGCAAATACATTACCGATCACGGCGTTCACTTTTACATTGACAACTAAACCCGCTGGTTCCACAGCTACAATCGAAAATCTTCTGCCGACAATGGTTGGTTTGAAGCCCGATGTAGTTGGTAACTATGTAGTTAATCTTTCAGTCACCACCACAGGCGGCACACATGACACCACAATGACATTTGTAGCCGGTAATTATGTTGGTGTTGGTGGATTTGACGGTATTGCCGGTACATTCCCAAAATGTATGACCTGCCACACTTCAAACCCGACCTTCAGCGGCATTTTCAACAGATGGAAAGACTCGAAACACGGTCTTGCTTTAAAGAGAGAAATGACCGGTACAAACTCACATTTTGGACCAACATGTTTGAAATGCCATACAACCGGAACAGATCATAATCTCGCATCAGTAAATGGTGGATTTGATGATTTGGCTGCTGCAAACGGATATGTCTATTCAGGACCTCCAAATCCATTGAAATGGGATACCCTTAGAGCAGTTAATGGTGGTGTACTTGTTAATACAGCCAATGTTGGTTGCGAAATGTGCCACGGTGCAGGCAGCCAGCACGCTGCAGCTCCAAGCACAGCAAACATTGCCATCAACTATGAAGCAGGCGCTTGCATGAGATGCCATGATTCACCGCCTTATTACAGAACCTACAACCAGTTTGCTGTAACAAGACACTCTGTAGCAGTTTGGTCAAACTCATTTGCTCAGGCAGCAGCTTCACAGAACAACTCATTGGGTAACTGTATCCGTTGCCACGATGCAAAAGGTTACATCAACTACTCATATGGCAGAACAACCAACACAACCGGTTGGACTGAAGCAAACCAGACAGATCTTGGCTGCTCAATGTGCCACGATCCTCACGGAACAACAAACCCTGCCAGCTTAAGATATACACCTGCTGTTGGTGATACTCTTGGTAACGGTTTCAACTACTCCGCTGTTGTTACAGGCGAAGGCAAACTTTGTATGAACTGCCACAAAGCACGCAGAAACAATGAAACCTATGTTCCTGCAGGTACAGTTAACTCTACCTGGGGTCCTCACCACTCAACACAGACAGACAACCTCCTTGGTCAGAATGCTTCTGTTTATACATCAGCATACCCAACCAGTATTGCTCACAAATCCATTGCCGGTGCTTGCGTTACCTGCCACATGGCAGCCGACACAACCGCAGCCAACAAAGACAAAGTTGGAAGCCACACATGGAGAATGCACAATCCTGATAACGGATATGACAACACCACAGCATGTAAATCATGCCATGGCAACATAAACTCATTTGAAGAAATTATTGCTTCAGTTGATTATGACATGGACGGACAGGTTGAACCATTCCAGGTTGAATTTGACGGTCTCGTAAGAACCCTCAGAATCTGGTTACCACCTGTAGGTCTCGATTCAATTTCCTACACAATGATCAACGCCAACAACAATCTTGCTGAAAGAAAAGCATACTGGAACTACCAGCTTATCGCTTATGATGGCTCAAGAGGCGTTCACAATCCTAAATATGCAATCAGTGTACTTCAGAGATCAATCGCTGCTCTCGGCGGACCTGTTCCTGTAGAACTTACAGACTTCAGTGCTGCTGTTGTTAATAACAATGTAACAGTAAACTGGGCTACCGCAACCGAAACCAACAACAAGGGATTCTCGGTTGAGAGAAAAGCCAAAAACGGCGAATGGGCAACCATCGGATTTGTTAACGGTAAAGGAAACTCGACCGAAATAACAAACTACTCATATACCGATAAAGAAGCTGTAAAACTGAACTCATCAAAAGTCAGCTACAGACTGAAACAGGTTGACCTCGACGGAACAACCACCTATACCAAAGAGATCGAAGTTGAGATTACTCTGCCTAATACTTTAAGTCTTGGTCAGAACTATCCTAACCCGTTCAACCCTTCAACAAAGATAACTTTCGAAATTCCTGAAAACGGAATGGTCACCCTGAAAGTTTACAATGTTTCCGGTGTTGAAGTTGCTACTCTTGTAAACAGACAAATGAACCTCGGAAGATATGACATCGCTTTTGATGCAACAAGTCTTTCATCAGGCGTTTATTTCTATCGCTTACAGTTCGGCAACCAGGTTATCACCCGCAAAATGGTGGTAATGAAATAATTATGAGTTTTGACTTATGAGTTATGAATTGAATTTTCATAATTGAGTCAACTGTCATAAAAACAATTGTAAAGCTGCTCTCTGATAAGGGGGCAGCTTTTTTTTTAATCCAATAATCCAATAATGCAGTAATGCAGTAGTTTAGTAAACGCTTTGCTTTATTATGATCCCGCTTTGATATCTCTGAACGCTCAGTTTGGGTTTCTCCCTTTGCTGTTGATCGTATAACAGTTAAATTTAGTAATTAAAAAATGGAAGTTACAGATGACAAAACCCCGTGACCCTATATCGTGGAATGAATGTTTTATGCAGATGGCATACCTGATGGCGATGAGATCGAAAGACCCGAACACGCAGGCAGGCGCCGTGATTGTTGATCAGAACAAGGTAATTGTGGGTTTGGGATACAACGGTTTCCCGAGAGGGATCGACGAGGGGAAACTTCCATGGTCAAGAAGTGGTGGCTTTACGGAATCGAAGTATGCGTTTGTGGTACATGCCGAAGAAAATGCGATATACAACGCCAATAAATCCGTTCATGATTGTGTTTTATATTGCACACTTTTTCCCTGTAATGAATGTACAAAGACAATTATTCAGAACGGGATAAAGAAAGTAATCTACGCTTCGGATAAATATCACGATGAGCCGATATGGGTGGCATCAAGAAAACTGCTTGGTCTGGCAGGGGTGGAGTATGAGCAGTATATTCCCGAATTCGAACTGAATCTCTCCGAAAAAGGTGACCGGTAATCAGCCGGTATTTTTGATTCCTGCTGCAATGCCGTTCACAGTCGAACGAAGAAGTGTCGTCAGGTCGTCATTTTCAGCGTGATCGTTCCCTTTTCGCCATTCACGGATAAACCTTAACTGAATAAAACTTACGGGATCAATGTAAGGATTCCGAAGTTGAAGCCTTCTTTGAAGGTTTTTATTGTTGCCGAGAAGGTATTTCTCACCTGTGAGAAGAAGAACCGCACTGACCGACCTGTCGTATTCATCCTTAATCATCCTGAATATTTCCGGTGCTGCGGGGCTTTTAGCAAGCAGGGAATATTCCCTCCCGATCATCATGTCAGTCTTAAAGAGCACCATTTCCACATTTTCGGTTAGTACCTTGAAAAAGTCCCAGTTGTTGTAGAGCTTCACCAGTTCTGCTTCGGAGGCGTCCTCGTTTATAATGGCATCTTCAATCGCCGAACCATATCCAAACCAGCCTGATATTGTGTTCCTGTTTTGTGTCCATGCAAAAACCCATGGAATTGCCCTTAGAGCCGAAAGATCGCCGGTAACCCTTCTGGACCCCGGGCGGGAACCGATCTCAAGCTGTTCAATAACATCAATAGGGGTTGCAGAGCGAAAATATTCCGTAAAACCGGGATGCTCGACCAGGGAGCGATATTTTTTATAAGCCGAGGCTGATATTTTATCAAAAAGGGTGATATTCTGATCCCTCAGAAGCTCTTGCTGCGGGTCGGGAGCGGGCTCCGCGGTTTTTAGAATGACCGCTGAAGTTGTAATTTCGAGTGATTTAAGGGCGGTTTCGGGAATAAGATATTTTGCGGAGATCATTTCACCCTGTTCGGTGATTTTAATCTTCCCCTTAAGAGTTCCCTGTGGATTTGCCATGATGGAATCATAAACGGGACCGCCACCACGGGAGATGCTTCCTCCCCTGCCGTGAAAAATTACAGGTTCTATCTTATATTCGCTGCAAAGTTGTGAAATACCGCTCTGAGCTTTGAAAAGTTCGAAATTTGAAGTAACAATTCCGCCATCCTTGTTGCTGTCGGAGTAACCAATCATTACTTTTTGTACCCTGCCCCTTAACCTTAGATGCCGGCGATAAACTCTCAGATCAAAGAGTTCTTTTAGAATTGAGGTTGATTCCTGTAAATCGTTTATTGTCTCAAAAAGCGGAAGTATATCGATATCCGATGCAACTATTCTTTCCTCTTCGACTTTTACCAGTCCTGACTCTCTGGCAAGGAGAAGAACGGAGAGAACATCACTGACCCTGGAACAGTTGCTGATAATATAGTCTTTTCCTGCATTCTTCGAAATATTTTCCATTGCCCATTTGATCAGGGATATCTCCTCGAGCACCTGAGCTGTCCTCTCTGAAAGAGTGGAAAAAGAGTTGATCAATGGCCTTGGAGACAGTATTTCATCCCTCAAAACTTTTATTTTTTGCTCCTCAGGCAGATTTCTGAAATTTGGTGATGCTGCGGTAAGAAACAAAATCTCTTCAACTGCTTCCCTGACAAGAGCTGAATTTTGTCTGATATCGATCTTCACAAAATGAAATCCAAAGGTTTTCACTTTATAAATGAACGGCTGAAGGATTGTATCCGCTATAAGTTCACCTTTGTTTTCCCGAAGGCTCTCTGCCATAAAAGAAAGGTCATCCACTAAATCAGAGGCGTCGAGGTAACCGCCTTCACTTCCGGAGAGTGTTCTTCCGAGTTTCTCATAAATGAGAAGAAGTTTTTTACGGTACAGTTCCGAGGAGTCTCTGTACCAGGGGTGATCGCCCGAATTAAGCAATTTCACATCACTGTTGATCGATGAATTGAGGGCTTTTGAGACAGGAACATGGTTCACTGAGTTGCTGAGATTCGTGTAAAGTCTGTCGAGATCCTGCCGGTAGAGTCTGATAATCTCTTCCTTATGCTGAAGAAGGGTTTCGCGGGTAAGTGCCGGGGTAACAAAAGGATGCCCGTCGCGGTCACCGCCGATCCAGGAACCAAACCTTACAACAGGGCCAGCCGCAGAGAGCTGAAAACCGGAGGAGTGGAGTGCATAATTGAAAAGGTGGTAAAACTCTTCAACCCGGTCGTAGAGCACATCTTTAAGGAAAAAGAGACCCCTCTGAACCTCATCACTCACAGAAACCTTGTGGGTTCTTACATCATTGGTCTGCCAGAGAAGTGTAATTTCCGCCTTCAGTTTTTGAATAATTCCGAAGTGTCTGTAGTTTTTCTCATCTCTGAGAATGAGAAGATTGCAAATTTTTAGAATTTTACGCATTACAGTCTGACGGGAAGCCTCTGTGGGGTGTGCTGTAAATACGGGAGTAATTTCAATTTTCCTTAAAAGCAGGGAAAGTTCTTTTTCATCCAAGCCGTTATTTTTTAAGGTTGCAAGCGTGTGGTCGAAAGTACCCGGTTCCTCTGCCCTGTGGGCACCCTGCCTCTCCCTGTTTTTTCTCAGGGTGTAGATTTCATCCGCAGCATTCACCAAAATAAAGTAGATGGAGAAGGCTTTCACCACCCTTATGGCTTCATCGATGGAGAGGGCAGCGATGATTTCCTTTATTTTTTCGACCGTTTCCCCGTTGTACGAGTTTCTGAGTTGTTTCGTGAGGGTTCGGAGCTCCTCAACACTTTCAAAAACCTTTTCCCCCTCCTGTTCCTTGATCACTTCTCCAAGAAGGATGCCAAGGTCGCGGATTGTCGAACTCAGGGAGGAATCTTTTGCGTAATTCTCAATTTCTGAAAGGGTTGGTTTGAACATTTAATATCCTTTATGGAAGCAATTGGTACAGGGGGAATTCAGTAAGCAACTTCGGGCATTTTGAGTTAAAACGGACTCCCCTTCAGCAGAAGTAATGAAAATACCGTGACACAAATTGCGAAGCCCGTACCTATCAAAAGGGAAATGAAGGCATACCTTAAATATCTCATCTTCTTTTGAATCAGAATAAGACCGGAATCGTAAATCTCCCTGAACTGCACCTGATATGTCTTTTTCGGATCACTTAAGGTATTCGCCATCAGTTTTTCAAATGTTTTGTAGTCATAGTTGATGTAGTATCCTGCGAAGATCGATTCAAGTGTGGTCTCATCGGTAACATCCGATTTTTTACTTTTACCCTGAATCAGTTTCGGCATTATACTGAGCGATGAAAAAATTACTGTAACGAATGCCTGAACCAGCATTGTGAGAGCTGCATACCGAAGGACCGGATGATCCAGGTGCGAAAGTGTAATATTCAGTGTGAATGCTGAAATGACTATGAGGATGTGAGCCTTGGTGTCCGCTGCCTGGGTTAATCTCAGGAGATTTTGCCTGGTTTGTGCGAGCAATGAATCTATTTGGGCTCTTGGTTCGGGTATCTCGTGTTGTGACATGGCATTAAATAAAATTAAATATCAGGATAGTGAAAATAACCAATGATAAACAAGAAACAACTCCTCCAACGAGGAAAAGAGAACAATATCAGCCGGAAATGTGACTGTGAAGCTCTTCCACAGTATTAAAAAGCATGCCGTTGTTCATTTTCATCACAAGTTCCGGTGTCCAGCAGTCCCAAAGCACAGAGGCAACAGCTACACCGGCTTCCCTTGCAGCCTTTATATCTGCCGAAGAATCGCCGATCATTATTGCTTCTTCCGGTTTAATCCCCAGTTTTTTAAGAATTGTCAGAATGCCTTCACCCGACGGTTTCTTTTGGGTAACATCATCGCCCGATACCAGTAATTCAACCTTTTCGAAAACTCCAAGTTCTTTCAGGGTAATCTCTGCCGATCTTCTCCCTTTTCCGGTGAAAGCCGCAATTCTGCCTCCATTTTCGATAATATGATCGAGCAGATTTTCGATACCGTCATGGAGTGATGCAATATTGTGGTTCTCCTTGTAATAGACAAAATAGTCGACAATTGCTTTTTCAGCGTTGTCACCAAACAATTCCACGATTATTTCCTCTTCTGTGGGACCAAAAAGAGCAATTACTTCTTCGGGGGAGAGAATTTTCCCAAAATATTTGTTGTTAATGTGGTTGAATGAGTCAAATATCAACTGATTGGTCGAAGTTAGTGTACAATCGATATCGAAAATAAAGAGTTTATATTTCAGTGCCATCATCCGCTACTTTAACTTAAAGAGGAGGATTGTACCGTCCATGTTGGAAGCAATAAAAATGTCATCCAGTTTCTCGACAGTTAAAGCTCTTGCCTGACCGAGATAGAACAGGTTGGTGAATTTGTCCTTTTGAAAACGGAGAAAATTGCCATTTTTCAGTCCGAAAATTGCATTTTTATCGAATTCCTTTATTTGAACCGGATTTGTGTCGAGCCCCCACTTCACTTTGTGGGTCTTAATTTTCTTTCCGGTAAGAGCATTTACAGTGTGAAATTCGTTCTCGATCGACTTGATAAAAAGTGTTTTTCCATCTTCACTGAGTCCCAAAGACTCCCATGCATTAAATTCCTTGGTACTCCACTGGGTTTTCCCAAGCAGCACATCTACACATGAAACACTTTTATCGGGAGAAACAAACCAGATGTAATCTCCGTTTGTAACGGGGGTGCAACTCGCGGTTGAATAGTAAAAGTTTACATTTTCCGACCATTTCCAGTTAAGTTTGCCTGTTCTGAGGTCGACACAATAAACCATCCCGTCCCATGCAGAGAAGATTACCCGGTCGTTTAACACCACGGGCAGCGATTCGATTCTTCCCTTGGCATCGGAGTTTTTCCACATCGGTGTAAGGGTCGACGCTTCATAGGCGTAGATAGTACCGTTTGCCGTCCCAAAAAGAAGTGCTGTCGTTTGTCTGTCTCTGAAATACACAGGAAAGGAAACGATCCGTGATGTGATTGGTTCATTCAGACCCAACGATTGAAGAACCTCACCCGATTCAAGGTCTATCTGATAAAGGTCGCCACCTGCATTTCCTGCAAAAACCTGTTTTCCCGCGACAACGGGGGTAGAAACGAGATGTGCCTGAAGATCGACCCACCAAAGGAGGGTAAGATTTTTGTCGTAGTTGAAAAGTGCCCCTTCAAGCGTCGGAACCAAAAATCCGTCTTTGTGGGGAACGGGAGCCGAAACCATGGTTTTGCCAAGGTCCATTTTTTTAATTATTTTTACTTCCTTGTAGTCGATGAAGCCGAGTGAATCGGTTGGCACGGGATTGATTCCCGGCACTTTAGCTTCGTCATACCATGTAAAAACGGTATCAACGAAAGATGAGTCGCCTCTCAGGGAGGCAATCGAGGTTATCTTCATCTCTTTTTTGGTAAGATCTACGAAGTTGAAGCCGTAAAGCTTTGTTTTTGATGTAGAGCCAACTCCCATAAAAGCCGGAAGCATATCAAATTCCATCTTCTTGTTTGCGTGCCCGTGACCAACGAAAATGGATTTAAGATTCTTTTTGCGAAGCAGATTTGTCACCTTATACCAGTTGTCAACATCTCCATCGAGAGGATGGTGGATAAAGAAGTAAATTTCCTTGTTATCCGGAGTATTTTTGAGCTGTTTTTCAAGCCAGTCGATATCTTCGGGAACGACATGACCACCGCCACCGCGAAGCACAATTCCGGAATTTAATCCGATAAAAACATAATTGAGTGTATCGAACCGGAATTTATTGTCGCCAAAGATCGCGGAAAATTCCATACCACCCATATCAGACCACTTTGTATCGTGGTTGCCGGGAATTACCAAAAATCGTTTGTTCAGTTTCGAAAGGAGTTTTTGCGCCCTTTCCAGTTCATCCCATTTTCCCGTCTCGGAAATATCACCGGTGACGACCACAAATCCAACATCATTCTGCGAGTTTATCCTGTCAATTTGTTTCAGGATTACAGAATCTGATTTGGCATAGCCCACATGAATATCGGTGAGCCATGCAAATTTGAGGTTTTGCCCGCCGGCAGAGTATGCGGCGATAAAAAGAATTACTAATAAAATCTTTGGTCTAATCATATTATTCACTTCCGGAAGGTAAATTTTCCCAAAGGAAGGGTGACCGGAATTATTGGTCAACCTTCCTTACGGGTTAAAATCAAAGTTTTTCGAGCAGGTCTTTGAGAGTCGAAGCGAGGTTATCGAGAGGAGCTTCGAGTCTTTCACCCGTTTTTCTGACTTTTATCTCCACTTTGTTTTCAGCGAGTTTTTTCTCGCCGACAATCACCTGCAAAGGCATGCCGAGAAGGTCAGCATCCTTGAATTTGAAACCTGCCTGTGCATCAGCTCTGTCGTCAAAAAGCACTTCGATGCCCGCTGCCAGCAATTCAGAATAGATTTTTTCGGATGCTTCCGCAACCGGTTCCTTTTTCATGTTCAAACCAAGAAGGTGGACATGGAATGGAGCGATTGCCTTGTTCCAGATTATACCCGCTTCATCGTGACTTTGTTCGATGGAGCAGGCGACAACTCTTTCGACACCAATTCCGTAACTGCCCATTACAATCGGCTTTTCATCACCCGCTTCTGTAAGATATGTTGCACCCATGGCAGCGGAATATCTTGTCCCGAGTTTGAAAATGTGTCCAAGTTCTATCGCAGTAAATACACCGAGGGGCTTTCCACATTTTGGGCAACCTTCTCCTGAGGTGACGGTACGAAGATCGGCGTATTCGATTGTCGGAACATCTCTCTTGAAGTCGATGCCACCGATGTGGTAATCGTTTTTGTTCGCACCGGAGAAGAGATTGTTGCAGTCACGAATTCTGAAATCGGCAATTATTCTCCCGGGGAAACCGATTGGACCAATGGAACCGGCATCGGCGCCCGTAATCTCTTTGAGTTCTTCGGGATGTGCTGGTCTGACACCACTTCCGAGTGCTTTTTCAAGCTTCGTTTCATTCACTTCTTCATTTCCGGAGATCAGAATGAGAACAGCCTTGCCGTCAGCGATATAAACCCTCGATTTTGCTGTCTGTCTCTCGTTTATCTTGAGGAAGGCGCAAAGTTCATCGATCGATTTCACATTCGGTGTGCTGATTTCGAAAATTTCTTTTGATTCATCATCTCTTTGAACCGGAGTGATGACAGATGAAGCCACTTCAACATTGGCTGCATATCCGCAGGCTTCACAATGAGCAACGGTATCTTCGCCGGCATCAGAACCAACCATGAATTCTTCACTTCCACTTCCACCCATCGCACCACTTGAGGCACCCACGACGAAAAACTTCAAACCGGCTCTGGAAAATATTTTTCTGTATGCCTGATCATGAAGTTCATACGATTTGTCGAGACCGTCTGTGTCGATGTCCAGTGAGTAGGAATCTTTCATCAGGAACTGTCTACCGCGAATCACACCGCTTCTTGGTCTGGCTTCATTTCTGAACTTTGTCTGAATCTGATACCAGGTCTGTGGCATGTCCTTGTACGATTTAACCACTTTACGGGCATGGAAAGTTATAATTTCTTCATGGGTAGGAGCGAGGACATAATCCCTGTTTTTGAGGTGATACATGGTATCGCCAAAAGCCTCAACTCTGCCTGTTTCTTCCCAGATTTCCCTTGGGTTAAGTGCAGGAAGGTGAAATTCCTGTCCGCCGATCGCATCCATCTCCTGACGGATGATTTCACAGACTTTTTTTACCACCCGGTAACCGAGCGGGAGAAATGAATAGATTCCGGCTGCAAGTGCCCTGACATAGCCACCCCTCAACATGAGAACATGACTCGGCACGACCGCGTCGTTTGGTACTTCTTTAAGTGTCGGTATAAATGATTTGCTTTGTCGCATTTTGTCTTTGAATTTTTTGAAAAACTGAATTACAAAGATAGTAAAATTAGGTATGATCTATTAGCTATGAACTATGAGCTGCTCCTGTTGTGTCATGAAATTCGTTAAGGAAGTCTTTGTAGTTTTTTATTTCTGTGCCATCTGTTCCGGGTTTGGATATCCCCTTGTAAATCAGAAATCCTTTTTCTTCGTGCCGTTTTGTTTTCTCGATTGCCGTGATGAATTTTTTTTGAAAGGTTTCGCTTGTTTTTATTTCGATCCATTCTCTGGTCGAGTTTTTATCAATGACAAGATCTGTTTCCAATCCGGATGAAGTCCTGAAATAGTAGAGATTCCAAAACAATTTATTGTGCTCAAGAATCTTTTTAATTTCGGAAACGATATAATTCTCGAACAGCGTACCTGCGAGGATGCTGTTTTCGAACTGTTTTTGTGATTCTATTCCGGTGAGGAAAGAGACAAGACCGGTATCATAAAAATAGAGTTTTGGCGATTTTATTATTCTTTTACCAAGATTTTCATAAAACGGAGGCAGAAACCAGATAATGTAAGATGCCTCAAGTACCGACAACCAGTGTTTTACAGTATTTACAGTGACTCCCAGCTCGCTGGCAAGCTCGGACAGATTAATCATCTGAGAACACCTTGCAGCCAGAAATCTGATTAAACGAAAGAAATCCCGAATATTCCCAATGTCACTGACCGATCTTAAATCCTTCTCCAGATAGGTATTGATATACGCCTGAAACCAATCGTTTCCGAACTGATATTCTCTCTTCACCAGTTCCGGGTATCCGCCCTTAAATATCGATTCTTCATGAAGTTTGTCAGGAATTTCTTTAAACTGCAATGGAAGGAGTGATAGCAGTCCTATTCTTCCGGCGAGCGATTCAGATATATTTTTCATCAAAGTGAACTGAGAGGAACCGGAGAGAATGAACTTGCCGTAGTTATCGCGGTCATTGTCAACGGCGATTTTCACATAAGAGAAAATTTCGGGTGCCTTCTGTGCCTCATCAAAGATAACTTTGTCACTGTAGATTCTCATAAACCTTTCAGGATCATCCCTGAATTCTGCAACTGTCACCGGGTCATCAAATGTCACATATTTGTATTTATCTTTGAGGAGAGTTTTAAGCATTGTTGATTTACCTGACTGACGGGGTCCTGTAACACCCGCAACAGGAAATGCTGAAAGATATTTGAGCAGAGTTCGTTCTGCAGTTCTGGTAATATAGTTGCTCATGAAGGGAAAAACCTTGTATATTTGCAGTCTGACTGCAAATATACACAAATTTTAGTAAATCTATCTACTCCAGCACCAGTTCCTCAAAATTTTGAGAGATGATATTCCTAAAAATCTCTGATGTACGGTTCCAGTCAATTACATCCACACGAAAGAGGAGATCGCTCTCCTGGAAGGCCTCCTTTATCCTGCCTATTTCGGAAAGAGTCATTTTTTGTCCGCAGTCGATTGCAAGATCGAGATCAGAGATATCTCTCTTTGTACCATTCACGCGACTTCCAAAAACACGCACTTTAGCTTTTGGTACAAATGATATCAGTATTGATTTTACGATCTGCAGTTCTTTTTCTGTGACATCAATCATTATTATTCGTCAACTTCTCAATAAGTTTCAACACTTCTGGATAAAATTTTACTGCTATTTCATATGCATTGTCTGCGACTTCTTCATCATAAGTATGAGAAGTTGAGTTACGGGTGTAGTGGAAATCTATCCATATTTCAACATCGTCGATGAGGCGAACTTCATATGCGATCCTGAAGAGTTCTCTTCTGGAGACACCGTCGACGACCTCTTTTCCAATATTGGTTTCGATCCATCTTTTGGCAAATTTCCAGGAAAGTTCAAACGCCACTTCAAAATTTTGTATTACTCCTGCCTGCAGAGTTTCCTGCTCTTCCAATGAAAGCTGGTGGAAATTTTCGTTTAATTCAGTAACACTCAATGATCTTTGAAGCGATCTGGCTGCTTTTTCGAGAGGAGTAATATCCAAACTCATGTTTTATCCGGGTTTTTGGTGCTGAAAACATTATTATGTAAATAATCAATCTCATTACAAAATTAAGAAGTAAATTGTGAATAAGCACAAAATAAAACTGCCCCCGAAGATTTCTCCGGAGGCAGCAAAAAGATCACAAGGCATTTAAGCCGGAATAATTAATTCTCTTTTTTGGCTCTCATTGCATCCCAGATTACATATCCGCAGAGGAGTGCAAACATTAAGAGACCAACGAACATGGCACCGTTGGATTCCACCCAGTGTGTTGCCATTAGATCCACATCGAAGTATTTCATTACTGCACTTATTACACCCATGAGGGCACCGCCTGCGATGAAACCTGAAGCGATAAGAGTTCCGCGTTCTCTGCGGGCGTTGTTAAGCTCTTCATCTTTGCTGCGGGTTGAAACGATGTGTGCAAGGATACCGCCGATGAGAATCGGGGTGTTAAGTTCGAGCGGGATATACATTCCAAGTGCGAAGGCAAGAGCCGGAACTTTGATCATGGTGAGGATCAGAGCCATGGCAGCACCTGCAATGTAGAGCATCCATGGGGCATCTTTCCCTGACATCAACGGCTCGATAACTGCAGCCATTGCATTTGCCTGAGGAGCCTGAAGTGCATTGTCACCTTTGAATCCGTATGCTTCATTAAGAACCATGATGATAAGTCCCACAACTGCTGCTGATGCGGCGGTTCCGACAAATTTCCAGGTTTGCTGTTTGTAGGGTGAGCTTCCCAGCCAGTAACCAATCTTAAGATCGGTAATGAACGCACCGGCACAAGAAAGTGCGGTGCAAACAGCTCCACCAATCAAGAGGGCGGTTACCATTCCTTCTTTTCCTTTGATTCCGAATGAAATCAGAATAATTGAGGAAAGAATCAGGGTCATGAGTGTCATACCCGAAACAGGGTTTGTACCCACGATTGCAATAGCATTAGCAGCAACTGTTGTGAAAAGGAATGAAATGATCATTACAATGAGAAGTCCGATCAGAGCATCTCCCCAGCTTCCGGTAACTCCAAAGTTGAAGAAAAGAAGAAGAGCCAGACCAACTGCAAGGATACCTGAAACAATTACAAACATCGGAAGGTCTTTTTCAGTACGAAGTGCACCGGATGCTGCAGCCCTTCCACCACCAATCTCTTTGGCAGCAAGTTTAAATGCTCCCGCAATGATTCCTGAGGAACGGACTATACCGATAATTCCTGCCATGGCAATGCCACCGATACCGATGTGACGAACATAATTTCTGAAAATCTGTTCAGCCGACATATCCTTTATTAATACTGTTACATTGGCACCGAACGGGGCAACAAGTCCCTGACCGATGTAATAAACAACAGGGATAAGGAGGTACCAGGAAACAAATGAGCCTGCGGCAATGATAGCGGCATATTTAAGACCAACAATAAAACCGAGTCCTGTAACGGCAGCACCGATATTTATATTGAAAACAAGTTTGTATTTATCATAGAGCATATCGCCGATCGGCAACACTTTTGTGGAAAATGTTTCGCTCCACCATCCAAAAGTGGCGATAATAAAGTCGTAAACACCACCGACAAGTCCCGAAGAAACCAGAACCAGTGCCTGTGAACCCCCTTTTTCACCTGCTACAAGCACTTCTGTAGTGGCTGTTGCCTCGGGGAAGGGAAATTTACCATGCATATCAGCGACGAAATATTTTCTAAAGGGAATGAGGAACAATATCCCGAGAAATCCGCCAAGAAGTGAAGAGAGGAAAACCTGAAGGAAAGTGGCTTCCAGATCGAGGATGTATAGGGCAGGTATCGTAAAAATGGCACCCGCAACCACAGCACCTGAAGTGGCACCTACCGACTGGATGATCACATTCTCACCCAGAGCGTTTTTTCTTTTCAGAAGTGTCGACAGACCAACCGCAATAATTGCAATCGGAATTGCCGCCTCGAAAACCTGTCCGATCTTAAGACCAAGATAGGCTGCCGCTGCTGAAAAGAGCACTGCCATTATTAATCCCAATGTTATTGTGTAAACATTAACCTCGGGCACGATGGCGAGTGGCGACATAATAGGCTGGTATTTTTCACCCGGCTTCAACTCGGAATAAGCATTTTTTGGAAGTCCTTTGACTTCCCCGGAAGAATGTCCGCTCATTTGATCTCCGTAATTGGTATTTAGAATAGTTATCGAATAACAGAATTTGAAATGTAACAAATCCCCAATAACAAAATTACTGCATTATTGGATTACTGCATTACTGCATTAAAAAAAAAGACCGGCCGCCTCAAATAAATGAAACAGCCGGTGGTAAGAAACAAACAACTACCGCCTTCTTACAAAGCGGACGATGATAGCACTATAATTTGACCGAGCTGATTACTTTCATATAGTTGGCTCTTTCATATTGAGAGGGGTCGCCAACATTCATGTAGCTCATTGAACCACGCATGTCTTCCACCGAGTTATACTCGTTGGCTTCCATCCAGAATTTCATTTTTGCAAGTACATCAGAAATGTGGTTTGGTCCGAATTTCAGGATACTTGACATCATTTGTGTGACCTTGGCACCTACCATGATCATTTTTATGACATCTTTTTCACTGTAGATACCGCTCGTGGCAGCGAGGTCGCAGTCGAGTCTGCCGTAGAGAACACCAATCCAGCGGAGAGGGAGTCTCATCGCCATCGGGGTGCTCAGAAGGACATTGGGCACCACTTCGAGATTCTCCAGATCGATATCGGGCTGGTAGAATCTGTTGAAGAGTACGAGACCGTCTGCACCTGCTTTGTCAAGCTGGTCAGCCATCCATGCAGTTGAACTGAAGAAAGGGCTCAGCTTTACTGCTACGGGGATTTTCACATTTCTTTTAACTTCTTTTATTATGTCGATGTAGATCTGTTCAATCTCTCTGCCGTCAGTATTGAAATCGGTGGCAAGTTTATAGATGTTCAACTCGAGTGCATCGGCACCGGCTTCTTCCATGTTGTGAGCATATTTTACCCATCCGCCCAAAGATTTGCCGTTCAGGCTGGCAATAACCGGGATATCGGTAGCTTCCTTTGCTTTGCGAATAAGGTCGAGATACTCTTCGGGACCGGCTTTATACTCTATATGGTCGGGGAAGTAAGTCGTGGCTTCTGCATAACTTTCGTTATGCGCTGTTGTATAATAATGATTGGCAAGGGATTCTTTTTCAATCTGCTCCTCGAAGAGTGAGTAGAGCACCACAGCAGCAGCACCTGCATCTTCGAGAGCTTTAATTGATGAAATCTCCTGAGAAATTGGACCCGCGGATGGAACCACAGGGTTTTTAAGTTTCATGCCAAGATATGTTGTTGTCAGATCCATTTTATTTTCCTTAAAATCAGGTTAATCGTTTCTTGAAACCGTAATTAATTGTTAACATTAGGATTTTGGTTCGCCATGTTTTCATACATTTTCCAACGCTTGGAAACATCTTCCTGAGCTTCGTCCATTAATCTGGCAGCAGCTTCGGGATGCGATTTTGTCAACATTTTATATCTGGTTTCGAGATATGCGTAATCTTTGAAAGGAATCTTCATGCCCTTTGAGTCGAGGCTGAAAGGATTCTTTCCTTCTGCAACGAGATCAGGATTGTACCTGAAGAGCTGCCAGTGACCTGAATCAACTGCTGCTTTCTGGTTTCTGGTAGCGGTTGACATGTCGATACCATGAGCGATGCAGTGGCTGTAGGCAATGATCAAGGATGGTCCGTCATATGCTTCGGCTTCGATGAACGCCTTCACTGTGTGAGCGTCATTTGCACCCATCGCAACTTTGGCAACATAAACATTACCGTAGCTCATAGCCATCAGCGCAAGATCTTTTTTCGCAGCAAGTTTACCGCCTGAAGCAAATTTTGCAACTGCGGCTCTTGGTGTCGATTTAGACATCTGACCACCTGTGTTTGAATAAACTTCGGTATCGAGAACGAGAACATTAACATTTTTGCCCGATGCGAGCACATGATCGAGACCGCCATAGCCGATATCGTAAGCCCATCCGTCACCGCCCATGATCCAGACTGATTTCTTCACGAGATAGTCAGCAAGGCTCTTGAGGTTGATTGCGTCGAATTTAAGGTCTTCATCAGATGTTGAATTTTCGATCTCTGTAAGCTTTGTTTTCAGCTCTTCAACTCTTTCTCTCTGGTCTCTGATGCCTGCTTCAGTTTTCTGATCTGCATTAAGGAGGTCGAAAACGAGTCTGTCACCGATTTTTTCGCCGAGTTTTACGAGAAGAATTCTTGCCTGCTCGTTAAACTGGTCGATCGAAAGTTTGAAACCGTATCCAAATTCAGCGTTGTCCTCGAAGAGGGAGTTTGACCATGCTGGTCCGCGTCCGTCTTTGTTTTTGCTCCATGGTGTTGTTGGCAGGTTACCGCCATAGATCGAGGAGCAACCGGTCGCGTTGGCAACCACTGCCCTGTCACCGTATAACTGGCTGACAAGTTTAACATAAGGAGTTTCACCGCAACCCGAGCATGCACCCGAGAACTCAAACAATGGCTCGAGGAACTGCGAATCTTTTACTGTGTTCAGCTTAAGATCAGTTCTGTCCCATTCAGGAATATCGAGGAAGAAATCCCAGTTGGCGCGTTCGGTTTCACGAAGCGGAAGCTGTGGTTGCATGTTGATGGCTTTGAATCTGACTTCTCTCTTGTTTTTGGCAGGACAGAATTCGACGCAAAGACCGCAACCTGTACAATCTTCAACTGCAACCTGAATTGTGTAGTACAAGCCCTCACCATGTTCTTTCGCTTTGAAAGGAACTGCTTTGAAGGTTTCAGGAGCTTTGTCAAGCTGATCTTTTGAATAAATTTTTGCTCTGATTGAAGCATGAGGGCAGATGAGCGCACATTTGTTACACTGAATACAAACATCAGCATCCCAAACGGGAACTTCAAGTGCTATGTTTCTTTTTTCGTATTTGGTTGTTCCGGTCGGGAATGTACCATCCACCGGCATAAGGCTTACAGGAAGGTCATCACCAAAACCGGCGATAATCTTTCCGGTTACATTCTTGACAAATTCGGGTGAATTTGCAGGAACAGCGTCACGGATATTGAATTTTGATGTAATTACAGCCGGTACTTCCACCTCAAAAAGGTTATCGAGTGTTCTGTCAACCGAGTCAAAATTCATCTGAACGATCTTTTCGCCTTTCGAACCATAGGTTTTCTTGATGGCATATTTGATCATTTCGATTGCTTTGTCCTTTGGAAGGATTTTTGAAATCGCAAAGAAGCAGGTTTGCATGATGGAGTTGATTCTACCGCCCATGCCTGTTTCGTTGGCAACTTTGTAAGCATCGATAATGTAGAATTTCATCTTCTTTTCGATGAGGGTTTTCTGAACATTCTCAGGAAGTGTATCCCAAACCTCTTCTTTTGAAGCCGGGGTATTCAACAGGAATGAGGCACCTTCAACTGCATCGCGAAGCATGTCAGTGGTCTCGAGAAAGACCGTCTGATGGCATGCAACGAAATTTGCACGGTTGATGAGGTAGCTTGATTTGATTTTCTTTGGTCCAAACCTCAGGTGGGATGTGGTCATCGAACCCGATTTTTTCGAATCGTAAACGAAGTAACCCTGTGCGTAGAAGTCGGTGCCTTCACCGATAATCTTGATGGAGTTTTTGTTTGCTCCAACTGTTCCGTCAGCACCAAGTCCGTAGAACTTGCCTTTGAATGTATCTTCGTTTTCCACTGAGAATGAAGGATCGAATTCGAGACTTGTATTGGTTACATCTTCGATAATTCCCACTGTGAAATGGTTTTTAGGTTTTTCTTTTCCGAGTTCGTCATACACTGATTTAATCATTGCAGGTGTGAACTCTTTCGAAGAGAGACCATATCTTCCGCCGACTATTTTGGGGAATGCGAAAGGCAGGTTTCCTTCGTTAAAGGTTTCGGCTATTGCGCTAACAACATCCAAGTAGAGAGGTTCTCCCGATGCTCCCGGCTCTTTTGTCCTGTCAAGTACACCAATAACTTTTACGGTTTTTGGTATTGCAGCAATAAAGTGTTTCATTGAGAAAGGTCTGTAGAGTCTTACTTTTAAGACACCGACTTTTTCCCCGGCTGCGGTAAGGTGTTCAACGGTCTCTTCAACCGCTTCTGCACCTGAACCCATAATGATAATTACTTTTTCTGCATCCGGTGCACCGTAATAATCGTAAAGGTTATACTGTCTGCCTGTAAGTTTCGCAAACTTGTCCATGTATTTTTGAACGATATCAGGACATGCATTATAGAACGGATTTACTGTCTCTCTTCCCTGGAAGTAAACATCAGGGTTTTGAGCTGTTCCGCGAAGTACAGGAGCGTCAGGATTCAGACCTCTTTTTCTGTGTTCGAACACAAGTCTCTGATCGATCATATGTTTCATATCATCGGGAGTAAGCTGCTCAATTTTAGCAACTTCGTGTGATGTTCTGAAGCCGTCGAAGAAGTGGATAAAAGGCACTCTTGCTTCCAGAGTTGCAGCCTGAGCGATAAGGGCAAAGTCCATTACTTCCTGAACGGAATTTGATGAGAGGAGTGCCCAACCTGTTGAACGGGTTGACATAACATCACTGTGATCGCCAAAAATTGATAGTGCTGAAGCAGCGATGGAACGGGCTGACACATGAAATACTGTGGAGGTCAGTTCACCGGCAATTTTAAACATGTTAGGAATCATCAATAGAAGACCCTGTGATGCTGTGAAGGTGGTTGTAAGTGAACCGGTTTGAAGTGCGCCGTGCACACTGCCGGAGGCTCCGCCCTCACTTTGTAGTTCAGAGACAGATGGTGTTATTCCCCAGATGTTTTTTCTTCCTTCCGATGCCCAAGCATCGCACCATTCTGCCATGTTAGACGAAGGAGTAATAGGGTATATTGCTATCACTTCGTTAGTGTGATAGGCTACATATCCCGCCGCCTCGTTTCCGTCAATAGTTACTTTTTTTCTTTCCATTTTCTTACCATCGGTTATTTTTCGTGAATAAAAATCAATTCAATGATGCAAATATTGTGCCAAAACAATAAAGGCTCTTTTTCAAGGTTTTTAGTCATTTTTTGCCAATAATGAAAAAATGTTTGCCGGATTTGTTAAGATATTCTTAAATTTTAGAAGAAGATTGTATTCGAAGTGCCAATAAAATCCCTTTTCAGGTTTTGACGCAGGCGTAAAACGGAAAATTTGAATTGTTTTTTTGATCGCTGATAATTAAATTTTCATTTATTCACTTTAAATCAGACAACCAAATTTGGAAACAAAAAACAGGCCCCGGATAGAACTTGAAAGTTCTGTTGCAGACAAAATTGTCGAGGTTGTATCTGCCACTGTACTTTTGACAATAAGTGTACTATTTCTGTTTCAGTACCCTTCTGTTGATGAAAGATTGCCGATGCATTATGACTTCTCAGGAAATGTTGACCGTATGGGAGACAAAGCAGAATTGTTTTTTCTTTTTGGAATACTAATTTTACTGTACACCGGTATGACAATCGCACAAAGATTCCCGCATTCGTTTAACTATCTGACAGAAATCACCCGCGAAAATGCCCTGCGACAATACACAACCGCTGTCAGAATGATCCGCTGGCTAAAAATGATGCTTGTGTGTTTATTTTCGTTTATCATCGCCAAAACCATTTTCCCGGCTTACATCAGCGACGAAGTTTTCTTTGCGGTGATAATAACATTCATTGTCATAACCTTCATTCAGATGATCGGATATTTCATAAAATCGGGCAAATAAAAAAGCCCCCGGCATTTCCTCCGGAGGCTCACAATAACGCAGAAACCTGGTTTTAACTAACTATTTCATTAAAATCATTTTTTTGGAAATGACATTGGTTCCTGATGAAAGTCTGTAGATATATATTCCGCTCGGAAGCTGTTGTGCATCAAATTTTACGGAGTATCTTCCTGCCTCCAACTCACCGGTCGCAAGTGTGCTGACCAATTCACCCAAAACATTGTAAACCGAAAGATCAACATTCTCTTTTAAGGGAACAGAGAATTCGATCACTGTCTCCGGATTAAACGGATTCGGGTAGTTGTCTGACAGGGAGAAACCGGCAGGACTCGATGCTGTTTCAATCTCTTTAACCGAAGTTGGAGAGTCGTTTCTAAGAATTCCGCCATCTGATGTGGCAGCAAACAACCTTCCGTTTGATTGATCGAAACTGATTGCACTTACCTTCACACCCTTCAATCCGATATAATTCCAGGCAGAAGCAGGGGCATCGGTTGAGGTGATATGTGCAAAATAAACACCGTTGTTCCAGGAGCTGACAAAAACATTGTCTCCGTTATCAACAGATACCGAGTAGATGTGTGTCGCTGTTATTCCGGAGGTTTGTGGTTGCCACGAGTTTCCACCATCGGCAGAGAGATAGAGACCATTCCCGTAGGTCCCCGCAACGATTATGCCTGTGGAAGTGGTGCCAAGTGACCAGACATGCGGATAGTTCATTGCTGTTGAGTTCCAGTTCACTCCTCCGTCAACACTTTTGTAAACCCCGCCTCCGAATGTTCCGGCGTAAATATTGCCGCTGTTATCTTTCGTGAGAGCCTGAACCGATTTGATAATCATACCGCTGCTCGCATCCGCCCAGCTTGCGCCATTATCAGTCGATTTGTAAACTCCCTGTCCCCACAGACCGGCATAAAGGGAATTACCATGGTATAAAAGGGAACGGACATCGTACTGTGGAAGTGAAGTGGAATTCCAGTTAACTCCATTGTCGCTTGAACGAAAAACGCCTCTTTCGGTTGCGGCATAGAAATCACCGGCTGGTGTTTGAATGAGACTCCAGATGTATGCGACATTCATTCCGTTGTTTATAACAGAGAATGTAAGTCCCTGATCAGTTGATCTCAGAATTTTTCCTCCCCAGGTACCTGCAATCATGGAACCGTCCTGCGCCCGCATGAAGGTCCAGATAAAATAATCCTGGCTTACTGATCCAACATATTGCCAGTTTCCTGTGTTTATGGATCCGCCACCACCGGTATGTGTTCCCCTGACATGAATGCTTGCTGCGGAATAATCATCCTCGTTCGCCCCTCCCGATCCGGGGTTTGAATCCACATCGAGCTGGTCGCAACTGATAATTTCTGCAATATTTGTGATTGTTGTGTCAAGAGGAATGTTTCCGATGAAATTTGCAAGATTGTACTGAGCTCCGCCAGAGAGAGACTTGCAGATCATCTGTCCGTGTTGAACGCCGCTGATAAAGTTTACATCCGCTAAAGGTGCAAGAACAGAACCGGTTACATCAATCGACTGGATGGTTATTTTTTTCGCATCATGAAAATTAAACATGCAGTTTGTGATAGGTGTACCTGAGACGACGAGGTTTCCGCCCCAGTCGATGCTGTCGCCCGCCACATTGATAAGTGCAACTGAACCATTGGGTACATTTACATATACCTCCTGAGTCTGGGTCATCTGTGCGGCAGTAACCGAGAATGTGTTTAAAAACGGATCAGCACCATTGAGTGTCAGGGTAACTCCAGACATGGTTGTAGAACCGTTTGTTGTGTAACCGGCCAGTTGTGTTGAAAGGGCGGTCAGGTACGCACCTGCAGCGTTGAAATCGACCGGATTTCCCTGCCTTAGAGTTCCATCAACTATACCAACCTGTTGAGAGACCGTTCCCGAAGTACCGTAAACCACATTGCCCCCTGTTACATTTCCCGAAGCAAATGTGAGATGTCTTCCAACCACCAGCACATCGACCGTTCCTCCGGACGCCGGAAGGAGGTCACCGGCGCTGAAGTTTGAGAAAAATCCATCTCTTCCGACTGCCACTTTCCCTTCCACATCAGCGGTTGGCTGATTCATGTCCTGGAGGGTAAATACATTGTATCCCTCTGCGGCACCGAGACTGAAAAGATAATTTGCGGCGACATCAACTTTCACTGTTATGGTTAGCGAAGCATTGGCACCATTGGAAAGGTTACCGATTGTCCATTCACCGTTTACGGAGTTGAAGCTGCCTTGGGAGGCACTTGAACTGATATAAGAAAGACCACCTGGTAGAAAATCCTTTGCAACCACACCTGAGGCGGGTGAAGGACCTGCGTTAGCAACAGAAACTGTGAATGTAACATTTTCGCCATTAACAGGATTTGCATTGCTTACTGTTTTTGTCAGACTGATATCGACTCTTTCCGTCCACTCAAGGTTTATCGTTGTATTCTTTTGAGCTGTGGCTGGTGTGGCGAGTACAATTTTTTGGAATGAGTTTGGTTGTACCTGATGTATGTACCTCGTTCCTTGGGGAATTGTTATGACGGCAGTTGCAGTCAGAGTCACATTCTTCGCAGAGCCGGGATTTAGTGTCACAGACGGGGTCGTGCCCGTTGCATCGGTTGTAACAACCGTTTGACTAAGTGACCCTGCAGAAACAGAAAGCGTAACTTGTCTGTTTGCAACAGGTCGTGCAAGTTCATCAAACACTTTAATTCTGAACTGAGCATCTGTTCCCGTAAAATACTGGTTTGCTGACGGAAGAATTATCAAGGTTTTTACCGGCACAAATCCATTGGAATTTGCATTTGCATCATTAATAATTTCGATTGTTCTTGCCTTAATATCAGCAGTTTGTATGGTGTTCGGATTAACACCATCAGCAAAATGCCAGATTGCGAGTTGTATTGCCGCGGCTTCCTTCTGAACCGTGGACATAGCACCGGTATAAGGGTAGGTTTTGTATGGATAGTAATTCATCAATATATAGGTTATTTGTGACGGGGTTGCACCCGAATCGATATAGAGATGTGGTTGCGATGTTGTGTAAAAAGCAAGCGTATGGGCTATGTCTATGCAATAGAAGTTTTCGGTTTGACTGTTTATTTCACCCTTAAAAGTGCCCGCCCAGGCGTTAAATATTTTTGTGGGATTATAGGGATCGGTAAATTTTATCCCGCTTGTCCCTTTATCAACTGCCAAAACCTTCGCAATACTGCTTGTTATCCCATCCCGGGAAACAAAAAATTCAGCCGGAAATTTTGTATTGCTTTCGGTTCCTGAGACCGATAATGTGTCGATCGGAAATACGACCGCTGTCGAGATAACCCAAATAAAGGCAAAGAGAACTTTATTAAGAATAGTAAAATGTTTTTGCATCTTTTTCTCCTGATTTAACAATTTACACCGTCAAAAATTATACCAATTCAATATATCGTAAAAACGATTGTTTCTACGGCTACTTGATTAAAACATCTGTTTTATTTTGAGAAATTGTCTCAAAATTCAACATTTATAAATCGTTGCCGACGGGGATAAACCCATCGGCAAACGATAAAAAAACGGTGTGAAACCTCTTTATTTTTTATTCTTTTACTCTTCCAGCGTACTCTTGTCACCTTCGGGGAGACCGAGAGCTCTGGCACGGAGAAGTCTTCTCATAATCTTGCCTGATCTTGTTTTGGGAAGAGCATCCATGAAGTTGATTTTTTCCGGTTTTGCGATCGGTCCAATCTCGTGCCCGACATGTTTTTTCAGTTCCTCCGTGAGCGATTCCGAGGCTACATATCCGGCTCTGAGAACCACATAGGCATGAATTACATTTCCTTTTACTTCGTGCGGCAAACCTATGGCTGCGGCTTCAGCGACAGCAGAATGTGAAACAAGGGCGGATTCTATTTCTGCCGTACCGAGGCGATAACCGCTCACTTTAATTACATCATCCAGTCTTCCGATTACCCACACATAACCATCCTTGTCTTTTCTGGCGGAGTCGCCTGCTTCGTACATGGTTGTGTATTTGCTCCAGTATTGCTGTTTATACCGTTCGGGATCGTGCAGGATCCCCCGCATAATTGAGGGCCAGGGCTTTTTGATCACCAGAATGCCTTCTTCACCGGGAGCAGCGCTGTTGCCTTCGGAGTCGATAACATCCACTTCAATACCAAAGAATGGTTTTGTTGCACTTCCCGGTTTCAACGGGGTGACGGGGAGAGGTGTGATCATAAAACCTCCCGTTTCTGTTTGCCACCAGGTATCCATGATCGGACATTTTGATTTTCCGATTACCTCGTAATACCACTTCCAGGCTTCCGGATTTATCGGTTCGCCGACACTTCCAAGGATTCTAAGTGAAGAGAGGTCGTGTCTGTTGGGCCATGCATTTCCAAACCGCATTAAACCTCTGATTGCTGTGGGAGCGGTGTATAGAATTGTAATCCCGTATTTCTCGATCATCTTCCACCACCTGTTGGGATACGGGAAGTTTGGAGCACCCTCGTACATGAAACTTGTGGCGCCGTTAAGAAGTGGCGCGTAAACAATGTAACTGTGTCCTGTTATCCACCCCGGATCAGCAGCACACCAGTAACGGTCTTCGTCGTTGATGTCAAAAACATACTTGAATGAGGTGGCGGTATAAACCATGTAACCACCGTGAGTGTGGATTACTCCTTTTGGTCTGCCGGTTGTTCCTGAAGTATAGAGGATAAAAAGCATCGTTTCTGCGTCCACCTGTTCGGTTTCGCATGGCTGGTTTACCACGGGCACGCTTAGAAGGTCGTGGTACCAGTAGTCTCTTCCGGGCTCCATATACACTTCATGTCCCGTACGCCTGACAACCACGCAATGTTCAATTGTACCCTGTCTGGCGAGTGCTTCATCTGCAATTTCTTTAAGGTTTACAATTTTACCGCGCATGAAACCACCATCGGCAGTAATAAGCACTTTACTTTGAGCATCTTCTATTCTTTCCGCAAGAGCCTCTACACTGAATCCACCATAAACCACTGAGTGAGCTGCTCCTATTTTGGCACAGGCAAGCATTGCAAACATCAGTTCGGGAACACGGGGCATATAGATAGTAACAATATCACCTTTCTGCACGCCCATGCTCTTTAGAATGTTGGCAAATTTTACAATTTCGCGATTCAGGGCGAAATAGGAATAGGTTCTTACATCATCACCGGCTTCACTCTCCCAAATCAGGGCAATTTTGTTCTTCCGGAAAGTTTTTAAATGTCTGTCGATGGCATTGGTAACAATATTGGTTTTACCACCCGTAAACCATTTAAAAAACGGCGGGTTCGAATCATCGTAAACTTTCTCCCATTTTTGAGACCATACAAACTCTTCTGCGATTTCTCCCCAGAAATTCTCCGGGTTTTCTATCGATTTCTTATACATCGAATCGTAGTCTTTGCAGAGAGCTTTATCAATAACTGACTGCGAGGGGTGGAAAATTTCTCCTTCAGACTGTTTAATGCCTGTTTCATCACTCATTTTTGATGCTCCTGTGGATAATTTTATCTGGAAATGTTTGTTTACGAGGCTATGGATAAATATTAATAACGAATTCTCAAGTTAAGAATGTTGAATTTTTAATGCAAATTATTTTTGGATCAAAAAACGGGGTTTATTCTATTGCGGGTATATTAATTAAAAATTCGAAGTAAGGGATGGCAAAAAAAGTGCCCGCCATCTCGAAAGATAAACGGGCAAGGTTTAGTTAGGTGAGGGATTCACATTCTTTTAGAGAAATCGAAACTCTATCCTCACCTCGGGGGATTTCACATTTGCGATGTGTATGCGAGAATCTTCAAAAAGATTTGTGACACAACAATCGCCACACCTAACCAGATGACATTACGAAAAAGTTTTTCCTGTTTTTCCTTTTATAATAGAGACTGTCGTACTCGCCGGTACTGCGGAAGTCTCCCTTTTCAATGCTCCACCCGTACCGGGTGGTTTCCTGTTGCATTTTAATCCTCAATTCCATGTTTATAGACAGGTTATTTGATCATAAATTTTTCAACCATCAGTCTGACTACATGAAATGGAGAAAACAAAATGATCAGGCAAACCACAGGAGTATAAACTGCAACAAGGAGCATCAATCTGACAATGGTAATCTTTTCCTGACCGAAATTACCAGGTTGATTGTCCTTGAACATACTTCCTCCAATAAAGTAACTGAATTATTGTTATTTATGTTATATTTATTTAAATCCTGTAACGGCATAGTTCAGGGATGGTGGTGAAACCATCAACCGGCTACGGGTGATGACTGGTCATACACATGGTACAGGGCATAAAAATTCGATGATTTTCAACTTGAGAAGAAAAAATTGCGGTTCTTTAGATAAGAATAAGCTTGAGGGGTTCATTGTAAAAGGGGATGCAGCTTGCTGCAATATTAGAAACTTATAAACCGGCGATAGTATGCCTTTTCCCTCACCACACCAAACACAGTTTATTGACTACATCCCGCCTCTACAATAACAATAAAAATCTAAAAGAAAAAGCCTCCATTTTTTGTGAAAAACCAATGGTCATTTAAACCTCACCTTAAACCTGCACAAAGTTAATCATAATATATTTTAAAGTCAAGTAAATAAGTTAAAAAAGTTTAAATAAGTTGGTTTTTTTTGTCAACTATCTTTCGTTTTTGTTTTAACATACTGTATATTATATTAAAACAGGCGTTTTCAGCGAAGCTGATTGCTGAAGTTGATTAAATTTTAAAAGGATTTCAGAATTGAATAAGGGGGAATTCGAGCGGGTTTATCAGATTTTGGCGACTGCCATCAAAATAAAGTACATCGCCACCGTAAGGGCAACTCCGGCTGTGATCCAGAGAGCACTCTTTTTTGTTTTTTCTATTTTACGGCTTCGCAAATAGAGTTTATCATATTCATCATTTTGCCGGTAATCACCTTGCTTGATGTGCCAGCCGTACATGTCTTTTTTCATTAATTCTTCGATTGTTTCAGAATTTTTTGCTTTTTTCAATGCAAATATAACCAATTACTCCCTTCAGTCATGTGATGTATGTCGAATAGACCTCTTCGTGTAAAAAAAACCCTCACCGGGTTAACAAAAAGTTTATTACCAAATCAGATGAAAAATGTTTATTTTGCATTTATAATCGCACAATTTTTAAGAAGTCCAGCCAAAATGTCCGAACAGTTTGAAGTGGTAAAAGGAATCCGGTTCCCCAAGTATTCATTGAAAATAGTCAAATACGACAACGGGGAGTTTGGGGTGATCGAATCTTTTTATTTCATGAAATATTGCTACAAAAGAAATATAATGAAGTTTGAAAAAGAACTGGATGCAAAGAATAAATATGAAGATTTGCATGCATCCCGCAAATTCGATCATATGACAGGACATTAGAAATCCCTCCTTGCGGGACCTTCCTGCCGATATTCGAGTTTTCATCTTTTTTTTCTTATCTTGTTTACTTGTTGAACCAAATTTTGATGGAGCCGGTAAGACTGTGAATAAAAAAATTGATAAAAAAATTCTTCTTAACGGATTGCTAGCGGAACTTAAGGTTCCTGCCAACATTTCCTACCTTCCAATACTTCAGAACATCTCAACCACCATAGCAAAATGGCTCGGCTTCGATGAGGATCACTTCAACAATCTGGAACTGATTGTTGAGGAGTCTTTTGTAAGCATTGTGGAAAACTCTTTCGATCCCGAGGAATTTGGTGAAATCAGGTTTTTCGTCAGGTTCAAACCGGGAAAACTGATATTGTCCTTCGAGGACAAGGGTTTGCCTGTAGATGTTTCAATGCTGGAAAAACAGGAACATTCAGCGCTTGGAATCCTGATAATCAAACACCTCGCCGATGAATTCAAGTTTGTGAATCTTGGAAAGGACGGAAAACGGCTCGAGATAGTAATTAATATCCCCGAAGGCGATATCAATGGAATTCTTGAGAAGGAAGCTGCACAGAAAGCCGAACCCGCTCCGCTTGATGAAGAACTTCACTTTAGAATGATAGAGCCCGCTGATGTACTCGATTTGACGCGACTCACTTACAGAGCTTATGGATACACCTATATGGGTATCGCATATTTTCCTGAAAAACTGAAGGAATTACTCGACTACGGTTACATGAAGGCTGTTGTTGTGCACAATTCAAAGAATGAAATGATCGCTAATCTGGGTCTCTTTTTCGACAAACCCGGTTCAAAAGTTGCCGATTCGGGCATGGCGATTGTTGATCCCCGGTACAGGGGTCATAATCTCTTCAAAAGAATGAAGGCTAAAGCGGTTGAACATGGCAGGGAAACCGGAATGTACGGACTGTACAGTGAAAGCGTGACCATACACCCTTACACTCAAAAAGGAAACATAACGCTCGGCGCAAAGGAAATCGGTTCGCTTATAGCATTTACGGGTGAGCACATCTCTTTCAAGAAGATAAACGATGAAGGGCTCTCCCAAAGGCAGGCGGTTATGCTCTATTATCTGAAAATAAATGAAGAACCGCAACGGGAAGTATTCATCCCTGAACCATACAAAGAGATGATTACCTCTATCTATGATGATCTCGGGCTGAGCAGAAAACTGAATTATTTTAACAGATACAAAAACATTTCAGAACTCTCCGGAATCACCATAAGCGAAACTGTTTTCAAACCCGATTTGAATTCTGCAATCATAAGCATTGAGAAGTATGGCGAGGATATTGTCCCTCTCGTTCAGAACAGTGTAAAGGAACTGTGCATGAAAAAGGTTGATACGATTTACCTCGAACTTCCTCTCTCGGATCCCAATACAATGTTCCTTGTGCCCAAATTTAGAGAAACAGGTTTCTTTTTCGGCGGTGTGATTCCTGAATTCAGAAATGGAGACATACTTAAACTTCAGTATCTCAACAATATTTACATCGATCCAGAAAAAATTTGTGTTGCTTCCGACAATGGAAGGAAAATCCTGTCATTTATTCTTTCAGACAGGGAGAAAACCGGCTAATACAGCACCATTTAATACCTTATTAAAAACATTGTTATGATGTGATTATATCCGTAATTTAAGGATTAATAAATATATTTATCCGTCACTTAAATTACCGGACCCTCTCATGAATCTTGCAACCAGACTGGTAGCATTAGTACTTATTACCGCATCCATTTTCGCCCAGGAAAAAAGAGGATATGAATATTGTGCTGAAAAAAGACATAGCAGCAATTCTCAATCACTCCTCAAATATGCCTCTGTATCGGAGATAAAGCACTCATTCGATGTGTTGAACTACACTCTCAATCTTGATATTTACAACTGTTTCATATCCCCATATTCAAAAGCGTATACGGGAAGTGTCGTTGTAAAATTTGCTGTTGATTCCACATTGAACAACATCACTCTGAATGCAGTTAACACATCCATTCAGGTTGATTCGGTTTCTTTGGCCGGTACTGCTTTTACTCATGCTTCCAACTTATTGAACATCACACTCGACAGAACTTATCAACCCGGTGACACGACAGAAGTTAAAATATATTACAAACACAAAAATGTTTCTGACGGAGCTTTTTATGCGAGTGGTGGAACCGTCTTTACCGATGCTGAACCCGAAGGTGCAAGGAAATGGTTTCCCTGCTACGACAAACCCTCTGACAAGGCAACTGTCGACATAACCACCAGGGTGCCTGTAAATGTAAAACTTGGTTCCAACGGTCTGTTAAAGGATTCTGTAAATACCGGTAACGAAATTTATTACCGCTGGGTAAGCAGAGACCCGGTTGCCACATATCTTGTGGTGCTCTCCGGAAGAGTGAATTATCAGTTGATAATTTTAACATGGGTCGATCCTGTATCGGGTGATACCATTCCCGTCCTGCTTTATGCAAATCCCGGTGAGACGGTCTCATCAAACATCAGAAATGCCATAGTAAATCAGTTTGACGGTTTTACCGGAAGTTATGGTCCTTATCCTTTCGAAAAGAACGGGTATGCAACCCTGAATTCGCAATTCACCTGGGGCGGCATGGAAAATCAGACTCTTACATCGCTCTGCTCCGGTTGCTGGTCTGAAAATCTGATTGCTCACGAATTTGCGCACCAGTGGTTTGGCGATATGATCAGCCCCTCAACCTGGGCGGATATTTTCCTGAACGAAGGGTTTGCAACTTTCTCGGAATCTGTCTGGGAAGAAGTGAAGCCCGGAGGAAGTTACGCTGCCTATAAAAACATGATCTTAAACGATGCAAATCAATATAAAAACTCAAATCCCGGATGGCCCATCTATAATCCCTCCTGGGCAGTGGTTACTCCCGATGTAAACACACTTTTTAACACAGCAATCACATACTCCAAAGGTTCTTGTGTCCTTGCGATGGCAAGATATGTGATGGGTTCGGAGAGTTTCTTCTCTGCTGTCAAGTCATATGCTTCAGATCCCCGCTACCGCTACAGAAGTTGCAGCATTCCGGAGTTTATTCAGAAAATGAGCGATTCATACGGTCAGGATTTGTCATGGTTCTTTGAACAGTGGCTCTACAATCCAAATCACGCGATTTACGCCAACACTTATTCCATTTATTCGCCTGCACATGGCTCCTGGGTTGTAAACTTCACGGCAAGGCAGACCCAGACAAACACAGTGTTCTTCAAAATGCCAATCGAGCTTAAAATTTCATTTGCAGATGGTGGAGATACAACAGTCCGGGTGTTCAATGATGAGAACAACCAGTTGTTTTCATTCAACTTTACAAAACAGCCTGTTTCGCTTATGTTTGATCCGAATAATGAGATTGTTCTAAAAGTTGCCTCGACTGTGGTTTCTGTGGAAAATGAGGATGCAATTCCGGCGGAGATGGTTTTACATGCAAACTATCCTAATCCCTTTAATCCGGAAACAAAAATCAGATTTTCCATGCCCGAAGCTGGCTACATAACCCTGTCTGTTTTCAATACAAATGGTGAAGAGGTGGCGGTATTGGCAAAAGGGAATTATTTTACTGGTAGCCACGAACTAAGTTTTCAAGCCGGGAATCTTCCGAGCGGTGTTTATTTCGCCGTTCTGAATTCCGGAGGAAAAACACTCAGGCAAAAAATGCTGCTTTTGAAGTAAAATGAACTTTTTTGTCTGTTTTGGTGTATTTTAAAATAATCTCAAAGAGATTTTATCATTATTAGAGGTAATGTATGAACACGATTAAAACAGTAATCTTTATGTCGGTACTCACCGTTTTAGTGGTACTTGCAGGTAATCTGATTGGCGGACAAACAGGAATGTTTTTCGCTTTTCTCTTTGCCGTTGTAATGAACTTCGGAAGTTACTGGTTCTCAGATAAAATAGTGCTTAAAATGTACGGTGCGATTGAAATAGACCGCAGTCAGTCACCGTTCCTGTTTGACATGGTTGAAAGACTTGCTCAAAAAGCTCAGATACCAATGCCAAAATTGTATGTTATTAACGATGCTACCCCAAACGCTTTCGCTACTGGTAGAAATCCGAATCATGCTGCGGTGGCAGTAACATCCGGAATTACAGGACTGCTTAGCAACAGTGAGCTCGAGGGTGTAATAGCCCACGAACTGGCACACATCAAAAACCGTGATATACTGATTGGTGCTGTTGCGTCAACCTTTGCAGGAGCGATAACGATGCTCGCAAACATGGCGCAATGGGCTATGATCTTTGGCGGCAGGGATGATGAGGACAACAGCCTCATCGGTTCCCTGGTACTGATAATAGTGGCTCCTATCGCAGCCACAATGTTGCAGCTTGCAATCTCAAGATCCAGAGAATATATTGCGGACGCTTCGGGAGCTAAAATCTCAGGGAATCCCCTCGGACTTGCTTCGGCTCTTCAGAAGCTTTCGGGATACAATTCACAAAAATCAGTCGATGCCGCAGGTCCTGCCACAGCTCACATGTTTATTGTGAATCCTCTTCGGAATGGTGGAATAACAAAACTTTTCTCGACACATCCTCCAATCGAGGAAAGAGTAAAAAAATTGCAGGAAATTGCTGCCGGCAGAGCTTAATCAGATGAAAAAATCAATTTTTGTAGTTTTTTCGTTACTTTTTGTTACTCAGATTAACGGGCAAACACCCGTTAATCTGCATGTTTTTGAGAGCCTTACCGGTGTTGCTTCCACATTTATATCCGCCAACTTCTTCCAGGGCGACCGTATTCCATCTGTATCTCTTGAACTTCCGGGTGATTATAAAGTACTGAGTGCTGCATTCCGTAAAAATCTGACTGATAACGGTATCACTCTTGTATCAGAGAACGCAGCTGCTGTCATCACCTTAAAAAATGCTGCAGTAACCTACAGCGCTCCGTTTACTAAAAATTTTCTTGGAGACTATTTTACAGAGCGAACAGCCTTTATTTCGGGTGACATGGGTTCTTCCGAAACAAAATTTCGTTTTGAAGCCGTTGATACGGTTAAACTTTCTGATGTAAAAGAACTTGAAAACAGGGGTCTTCCTTTCACAATGTCCGATATACCCAAAGAACCCTTTTGGGGCAGTATTACCAACATTGCCATTGCCGCCGGCGCTACTGTGCTGGCTGTTGTACTCTTCTTTACCGTAAGAACCAACTGATTTCAACTTTAGCCGTTTTCCGCTTCCGGCATCTATCTGTACATTTAACAGATATTTTTACCGTTTGACCCGTCTTTTCCTGCTTAACAATCCTTTTTTCGTAACTTTGTGCTTTATTTAATCACTCATTCCGGGCATCAAAATGAAGAAATCAATTCTCTTGTCTGCAGTCCTTTTATTATCGTGCACACAGATTTTTGCACAGACCGACAACCTTTCCTTTTTCTCCAGGAATAACATATCATTCACATCTCCCGGCGCCATGGGGTACAGCCTTTATGGTTATGATAATCCGGCATTTTTGTCAGCTTACAGGGGAAATGATCTCACTCTGTTCGGAGCTGCCCCTGTAAAGGATGCGGGTTTTTCCAGATGGGGATTTGTTTCGGCTTCTCCCAATTTCAGTTTTTACTTTAACGAAGAGAAAAAAAATGACAGAAAAATAAACGACTACGGATTAAATTTCTCTGTTGGTGATGAAAGATTCGGCATTGGTGCCGGATACGGATGGTCCAACGGTGAAAAATCGTTTTTCGGAAGACAAAATTTCTGGCAGACTGGTGCGTTCTACAGACCCCTCAGACAGATTTCCCTCTCGGCTCTGGGTGTTTATCCCGAGAACAGCGATCTGAATGAATGGGTTTTTTCCTTGGCGATCCGTCCGACGGGTAACGAACTGGTTTCGGGCTTCTTTGATTATATAGTTCAAAAAGAGGACAACCCCTTGAAAAACAGGTGGGCTGCCGGAGTAGCTGTTGAACCTGTTCCGGGTCTCAGGGCTGTGTTCAGATATTTTGAAAACAAAAGCATGACTGTTGGTCTTCAGGTTGGTCTCGGCAATATTTCCATCTTCAGTCAGAGTCATCTCGCTGAAGGAAGTGGAGTCGGTTATCAGACTTACGGTATCCGATTTGGTTCATATGACAGAAACCTCATCGACATTACAAAGAAAAACATGGTTGCATACTCAAACATGTTTGGCGGGTTGAAATATCAGAAGTACAAGCTTTTCGATGGATCAAATACATTGTTGAACGCACTTCAGGATATAGAAAATGTTAAGGACAATCCCGCATACAAGGGAATTATTCTTAACATGTCGGGAGCAAACATAAACAAGGAGATGCTTTGGGAACTTCGGGAACGCCTCAAGGATCTGAAAAATCAGGGAAAAAAGGTGCTGATTTATCTTGATGGAGGAGGTTTCGATCTCTACCATTTTGCGTCTGTCGCAGATAAAATAGTGATTGACCCCGTTTCACTTATTTCTCTGCCGGGATACTCAATCAGTAAAACCTACATGAAAGGTACTCTCGACAAGCTTGGTATCGGAGTTGATGAATGGAGGTTTTTTAAATATAAATCTGCATACGAGACTGTAGCACGCGACAAGGCAAGCGATGCAGACAAGGAGCAGAGACAGGCTCTGATTGATGATTTCTATGAACTTGCAAAACAGGATATAATAACATCCCGACCCGTGCTTGCCTCTTCATTCGATGATATTGTGAATAAAAAGGTGTTGATCGATTCTGAAGGAGCTGTGGCTGCCGGACTCGTGGATACAATTGCCCGTTACGACGATTTGCCTAAAATATTTGAGTCGATGATTCAGTCAGGTATAAGTGTTACAAACATTTCCGCCGCGGGAAACAATAAAATCTACGATGACAGATATTGGGGAAAGAAAAGCAAAATAGCAATTATCTACGCCCTCGGTGCCTGTGCAATGGATGAAGGCATCAATGCCAGAAGTCTGATAAATGATGTAAGAGCTGCTGCTGCCAACAGGGATGTGAAGGCAATAGTGCTTAGAGTGGATTCCCCTGGTGGTGACGGAAAAGCTTCAGACTATATTGCTGAAGGATTGAAGAAGTATGCATCGCATAAGCCAGTGATAGTTTCTCAGGGCTCTGTGGCTGCTTCGGGTGGTTACTGGCTCTCAATGTATGCTGACACTATTATCGCCGCTCCAAACACTATTACTGGCTCTATAGGAGTGATTGGCGGATGGTATTACAACAAAGGATTCTCGGACCTTACCGGTTTAACGAGCGATCAGGTTCAAAAAGGGGAAAGAGCAGATTTGTTTTCCGGTGTGACTGTTCCTTTGCTCGGAATAACAATACCCTCCAGAAACCTTACTGCTGAAGAGAAGGAGAAGGTTAAGGAATACTTTATGAGCAACTATGAGATGTTCAAGAAAAAAGTTGCAACGGGTAGAAAAATGAGCGTTGATGAAGTCGAGAAACTTGCTCAGGGAAGAGTCTGGTCAGGAATTGACGGATCTAAAAACGGGCTGGTGGATGTTCTTGGCGGTCTCGACGATGCGATCAGAATTGCAGCTTCAAAAGCCGGTCTCGATGAATATGAGATAGTGGAATATCCAAATCAACCGTGGTTCGATCTTGGGAAATTACTCGGGCTACCTTCAATTCCCTCATTTGAGAGTTCGGAAATGATAAAAGACCTGAAATTCAGATTAAAGAATAATGGAGTTCCATTGTTTCTTATTCCTGATGAATTCCGTGAGATAACTGAACCTTAGTTTATAGTTTAACTTAAAAAGGGTCTCATCTGAATTAATCCGGGTGAGACCCTTTTTTCATTTAAAACATTCTGAATACCAGATAAATGATCATTGCAAATAATGCGGTTACAGGGATGGTCAGAACCCACGCCCAAAGCAACTCGTAAGTAACCTGCCATTTTACGGCACTTAGTCTTTTCGTTATTCCTGAACCGATGATACTTCCTGTAATAGTGTGTGTGGTACTGACAGGAATACCAAACAGTGCCGTGCCAAACAGGGTCATAGCACCTGCAGTTTCTGCAGTAAAGCCTTCAAAGGGTCTTAATTTTGTTATTTTTTGTCCCATGGTTTTTACAATTCTCCAACCACCGGACAAGGTTCCCAGGGCAATTGCTGCGTGGCATGCCAAAACAACCCAGAGAGGTATTTCATCTTTGGACCCCAGATATCCAGTTGTTACAAGTGCCATAAAAATAACACCCATCATCTTCTGTGCGTCGTTAGAACCATGACCAAGACTGTATGCCGCTGATGAAAGCAACTGCAGTTTTCTGAAAAGTTTATCCACTTTTCTCGGTGAAATGTTTCTGCAAAGATACAGGACCAGGAGAGAAAAGAAATAGGCTGTGAAAATTCCAATCATGGGTGCCACAAAAATAAAAACTATGATTTTCAGTACTTCGGATCCAAAGATGGCAGCAAATCCTCCTTTGACAATTGCAGCCCCGACCAGTCCGCCGATCATGGTATGTGATGAACTTGAGGGAATTCCCAGCCACCATGTAAGCAGATTCCAGATGATTGCCGCTGTCAGACCACTTCCGATGACGGTGAGATCTACAACATCATGCTCTATAATTCCTTTGCCTATGGTGTTTGCAACATGTAGTCCGAGGATGAGAAATGCAATAAAATTAAAGAAAGCTGCCCACATAACAGCATATCTGGGGGAGAGAACTCTGGTGGAAACCACTGTTGCTATGGAATTGGCGGCATCATGAAATCCGTTTATGAAATCAAATGCCAAAGCCAAAAAAACTATAAATATCAGTGAAAAAGGGATATCCACAAATCTTTTCCTTATAAACAGATTAAAGTTATTATGAATTCTTGATCAGTATGGATCTGATTACATTTACGCATGCCTGACATTTATCCGCAGCTTTTTCCAGTTGATCGAGTACTGCTTTGCTCTTTATTATTTCTATCGCATTTGCATTTGCATTTTCGTCATAAAACATCGCCTTCAGCGAATCTCTGTATATTTTATCAGCCTCCGATTCAAGACTCCTTATCTCTTCCAACTGCGAGTGATCATGCTCATTTTTTTCAAGTTTGTTCAATACCTGTTGCAACAGCAGTACCTGCTTATAGATAATATCTGCGATCTCACCGGCTCCTGCTACTTTTTTCTTAACATTATAGGTATTTACCCGAATTGTTACAGAAAGGAGAATTTCGCTTATATCCTCTATTTTCTTCACGAGAGCAAAAATATCTTCGCGATCGAATGGAGTTATAAATGTTTCATCAAGCTTTTTAATGGTTTTTGTAGCAATTTCATCACACTGTTTTTCCAATGGTTTCAATTGAGTAAACATATCAGTGTCATACTCTTCAGAAGAGAAGAAGTTGGCAGATATTTTTCCCATGTCGGCAACGATGTCTATCATGGAAATGAAATTGGAAAAATATAATTCTTCTTTTGGTAAAAACTTCTTAAACATATTCTTTCCGGAAAATTAAAAATTATAGATGTAAAAATGTGATATTTTTACAATCGAATCGATAAAATACTTTTCTGCCCTTCAATTAACACCCCGGATAAATATATAAATATTACTTTATTTTAAATCTATTATGTATATATAGTCGTGTTGATATGTTGATATCTGTGTTAACATGTTGAAAAAAAAGAAGTTGGAAAGCAAGTTAAAGGTGATTCCGGGTGGATAAAAGATTTGATAAAAAAAGGTTGCCAACACTGTGTTGACAAGCATGACTTATTAACAAGATAAATCATGCTTATCAACACTTAAATAACAAGTTATGAACACAGCAACTCAATCTTGTTTTTAATTTCTTCAATCATCTCTTTAGAGCGGGCGCTGGTGTTCACCTGGTTTTCTATTTCAGTAACAGCATGAATCACCGTTGAGTGGTCCCTTCCTCCGAAGTGAAGGCCAATCATTTTCAAGGTTGAATTAGTCATCATTTTCGACAGGTACATCGCAATTTGACGGGCTTCAACTATCTCCTGTTTTCTTGTTTTATCCCTTATTTTCTTTTCATCAACTTTAAGATGTTCGCAAACCACTTTGGTAATTACATCAATTCCGATGTTTACCTTTTTTGTGGTGGAAATTTCTCTCACAACTTTTTTAACCAGATCAAAATTGATATCTGAATATCCGAAGGAGATTTTTGCCAGCAGTTTCAGCAGCACACCTTCGAGTTCACGAATATTCGATGTAATGTGAGTGGCAATGTAATCAAGCATATCGCCTGTAAGCCGGATATTATAGCTGTCAGCTTTTTTATTAAGAATCGCAAGTCTTGTTTCAAAATCAGGCGGCTGAACATCGGTGGTCAGTCCCCAGTTAAATCTTGAGATAAGTCTGTCGTTTATTCCGATCAGATCTTTGGGGGGTCTGTCGCTCGTAAGTACAATTTGTTTTCCTGACTGGTGAAGAGTATTAAAAATAAGGAAAAACTCATCGAGGGTTTTTTCCTTACCGGCAAGGAACTGAATATCGTCGATTATTAAAACATCAAGTTTTTGAAACTGTCCTGTAAACTGCTGTTTCTTGTTTTCCTGTATTGCTTCAACAAATTTCACCGTGAAACGGTCAGCGGAAATATAGTGTACTCTCTTCGATCTGTCTTTTTGCATGACAGCATTGCCAATGGCGTGAATCAGGTGTGTTTTACCAAGACCCACACCGCCATAAATAAAAAGTGGATTAAAGGATGTGCCACCCGGGTTTTCACCAATTGCATATGCAGCAGCCCGGGCGAGCTGGTTCGATTCACCTTTGATGAAGTTATCAAAAGTATATTTGTTGTTAATATTCGACTCAAAATACTCGTCATCCTCTTCCTGAACAAGTGAGGAGGGGTCAACCATGATTCTTTGCGCCGGTTGCTGAGTGTGCATAAAGGGTTCTTTGGTCTCTTCGTTTACAATAACATAATCAATCAACCCGTTCTCTCCCAGCACATCCTTCACACTTTTGTTAATGTGAGAGTTGTAGCGTTCGGCTATCCAGTCGTAGAAAAAATTATTGGGTAATTGTATAGTTAAAGAATCACCTTTTAAGGCGATTGGCTTGATCGGCAGGAACCAGGTATTAAAGGTCATTGCCGGAACAAGGGGTTTTATCTGATCAAGACATTCTCTCCATACAGAATCTGCATCCCGGGGGGTGCTGTGTGCAGAAGTTTGAGAATTTAGCATAAGTTATCCACAAATATAAGTGCTGATTTTTTAGTGAGTTACTAAATTTGGTTAATTAAATTTTTAAAATGTTAACAAGTTATCAACAATGTGTAAAATCGGGTAAGTGTAATAAAATAAACTTGTTAGGGTGACTCTTCTTACACACTTGAACAATTGGCTGTGTGCTTAAATTGTGAAACGGTGTGAAACCTGCGTGAAACTTTTTCACGCCCAAAACTTATCAACAAGTTATCCACATTTTGTTTTCAATAATTTGCAATGGAAATTTATCAGGTTATGATAATATCAAGCAAGTGATTTTTTATAAAAAAAGAGTTTTTCAATAAAATAAAAAGTTGTGTAATTCTTTAAAAAGTCGTAAATTTGCAGTCTTTAATGAAAAGGAGTTTTTGGAATGAAAAGAACTTTCCAGCCAAGCAACAGAAAGAGAAGAAACAAACACGGCTTTAGAGAAAGAATGAGCAGTGTTGGTGGTAGAAAAGTATTGGCTAACCGCCGCAAAAAAGGAAGACACAAACTTACAGTAAGTGACGAGTCAAGATTTTGAGTAAACTTTCTCTAAATAAAAGAGAAAGAATAAAAGGAAAAACATCCTTTGAAGAAATCTACACATCGGGCACAAAGTTAATATCTTCCGACAAGAGAGTACGGGCGATATATAAAGTTATTGAATCTGAAGAAAAGCCACAGATAAAAATCGCTGTGGCTGTTTCGAAAAAAGCCGGAAAAGCCTGGTTCCGAAACAGGATAAAAAGATTGCTCAGGGAATCCTACAGGCTTAACAAGTTTGAAATTAATGGTCGGATAGATCAGAGAATAAGACTTTATATATTGCTCTCTCCCTACTCTTTTCTTGATAAAAACAAAAGATACAGGCTCGCATATTTTACAGACAGTATTGTTGAAATTCTTAACAAGATCAGCTACAGCGTTAATAGAAACAATCCGGGTCTTCAGTAGCCCGCATCAGGACATTTACCCCCCGAACACCCTTTGCTTTTTACACAATAACAAGAATCAGGAAATTTAATGGATAGACAAGCAACAATCGGCTTTATTTTGATTGGCTTGATATTGATGGTTTGGTTATACTGGAGTACTCCGGAAGCACCAAAAGACAACAAAACAAATAAAAAAGACAGTGTTAAGGTAATTGACTCTGTAAAAGCATTAAAAGTGGATTCCCTTGCTGTTGTCAAAAAGGATTCCACCGCAAAAGCCACGAAAGAGAGTTCCTCTTCCCTGCATTTCTCGGTCGATTCGGTTGCAGCGAGAACCATAACCATTGAAAATGATCATGGCATTATGGAGTTCTCTTCCAAAGGCGGCACATTAAAAAAGATTTACTTCAAGAATTACAAAAACTGGTTTAACGATACACTTCCTGCAAATGCATCCCTGAAACAAAAATCTGTTCAGATAATGGATTATGAGAGGGGTAGTGGATTAAGTCTTGAGTTCATGGACAACACCGGCAAGTGGGTCGATTCAAGAACAGTCAATTTTTCAGTTAATCTCGATAAAGACTCAATCGTTCTCAAGGGAAAAGATTCCCTCGTTGTGGAATTCTCGTCAAAGAAGGATTCAACCGGTGCAGGTTTTGGATTCCGTTATGTGATTAAAGGTGACGATTACGGACTTGGATTTGCCATTAGACTGAATAATCTTTCCAAAGTAATCTCAAGAAATCAGTATCAGGTATCGTGGAGAAACGGTCTCAACCATGTGGAACAATACATCAAAGATGAGCTTAATTACTCAAACGCGTCTGTTTTCTATGGTGATGAGCATGTTACATTTTCATCAGAAAGCGGGAAAGAAGAAAAATCATCAGGAATTGTAAAATGGATATCTGTTAAAAACAAATATTTCACTTCGACTATCGTTCCCTTAAATGAGGCTACCCAGGGCTATGAATTGTCCGCAAAAAACTATCCGGTGAAACCCGACCACATCTGGAAAGTTTATGATGCCACAGTAAGATTCGAATATAAGGAAAAAGATACCCTCAACAACTTCCTTTTGTATGTGGGTCCTGCAGATTATAATATCCTGAAGGGATACGGAAACAATCTCACAGAGATAGTTGAGTTTGGAAGTTTCTTTGGAATCAAATTTCTTGTAAGACCGATAGCAGAATATTTCCTGCTGCCTTTGTTTATATTCCTCTATTCGTTTATTCCCAACTACGGAATAGTAATAATAATTTTCTCGTTGATCATAAAAATCATCCTTTATCCTCTGACAAAGAATACTTTCCAGTCGATGAAAAAGATGCAGATGCTTCAACCAAAGATTGCTGAAATCAAAGAGAAATACAAGGACGATCCGACAAAGGTTCAAAAAGAAACGATGGCACTGTATTCCACATATGGCATAAATCCTGCCGGTGGCTGTCTCCCGATGATTCTCCAGATGCCTATATTCATTGCTCTTTTCGGTACTTTCCAGACAGCCATTCAGTTGAGGGGAGAAGGATTTATCTTTTGGATACACGATCTTTCACGACCAGATGTTCTTTTTAGCCTTCCCTTTACAATTCCAATTTTTGGTGTACAGGAAATTTCCGGACTGGCTCTTCTTATGGGTGTGACAACATTCATACAACAGAAGATGACCACGAAAGATCCCTCTCAGAAAGCGCTGGTTTACATTATGCCCGTGGTTCTGACCATCCTGTTTATGACATTTCCGTCAGGTCTGAACCTTTATTATTTTATGTTTAACCTTTTCTCCATCCTCCAACAGCAGTATATAAACAAATATGGAAAAGATGAGGAACTCGTTCCCATACCTGCTGAGAAGAGAAAAAAAGGTTTCATGGCAAAATTAACCGAAGCTGCTGAAAAGAGCGCCCAGTCACAACAGCAACAAAAAAAGAAGAAAAAATAACGGTCATCAAGCATAAAGATGCATTTTAATGAAATCCGTTCGAATACCCTCGTTGAGGGTAAAAACAGTCTTTTTTATTTTACTTTTAAGTGTGTCGTTATACTCACAGTATAGTGACACACTTAAGCTTAAACTGGATTACCGCAAAGTTACCCACCCGTTCGGAATTGAATACAAGGAGCCTGTTCTTTACCCCCCGATTACATATGTCTTAAGCGGAGGTGGTGCCCGGGGCATTGCCCAGATTGGTGTGCTGAAGGCTCTTGAAGAAAAAGGAATCTATCCCAACTCCGTAGTTGCCACAAGCATAGGAAGTATTGTCGGAGGTTTATATTCTCTCGGTTACTCGGTGGATGATCTTGATTCTCTCGCCGGCACCATTGACTGGAACTCAATCATATCACTCAACTACCGGGAAAACAGAAACAATCTTTTTGTTGATCAGAAAATTACCGAGGACAAAGCGGTGTTTTCCCTTCGTCTCGACGGTCTTACTCCCCTTATTCCGAACTCTATCAACGACGGCCAGAAACTTCTCAACCAGTTGAACCTCCTCTCGTTTCAATCACCCATTGGGGTCAGATACAATTTCGACGACCTTGAGTACAAGTTTAGAGCGGTCTGCACCGACCTCGAATCGGGAAGCCCGTATGTTATAAAGTCAGGATCGATATCGAAAGCCATAAGAGCGAGTTCCAGTGTCTCATTTTTTCTGTCCCCGGTTGAATACGATACAGTACTTCTGGCTGATGGCGGACTTGTTGCCAATATTCCCGTCTCCATTGCCAAAGGAATGTCAAACGGATTGATACTTGCGGTCAACTCCACAAGCCCTCTCAATCCTAAAGACAGGCTTAAAAACCCGCTGGTACTGGCTGATCAGTTTTTGAGCATTCCCATGAAAAAACTGAATGAAAAGGAGCTGCGCCTTGCAGATGTTTTGGTTACTCCTGAGATAGGAGATAAAAATTCAGGCGACTTTTCAGGGTTTGACTCGCTTATAAAAGCAGGATATGCAGCGGGTATAACTGCGGCTGAGCAACTGCAACAAAAAATTGACTCTGTAATCTATACATCTTTTACCAACAACGATTTAATCTTCGATAATTTATATCCCCATCCTGAATGCAGGTATGCAGAGGGTTTGATTTCGAGGGCGACCAAAAACGGTAAAACAAAACTGTCTGATATCTATCGGGAACTCATTTTTTTAGAGAAGAGATCGGGCTTTGAAGAAACGAAAGCATCCATATTCAGAACCGCTGATGGAAAAAACATCCTTAGAATAGAGCCATTTCTTTATCCTGAAATATCCAAAATCAGTATTATGATAGACGGCCAGGATTCTGTGCTGTCAGACTCATCTTCCACTCTTTTTGCCGGCAAGCATTTCTCGCCCCTTGAAACAATTTCTTATATCAAGGAAATAATCAAAAGATTTAGAAATCAGGGGAATGCCTTGTTTTCTCTTGTCAGAGCTGAATTTAACAATGAAACAGGTGAATTAAGTCTTCGATTTGACGGAGGAAGAATTGCTAAAGTTGAATTAAACGGACACATCAACACCAATCCCACCGTTATTCTGAGAGAGATACCGATCGAACCGGGTGACTTTCTTAATGTGGAAAAACTGAAAAGAGGGTTGGAAAATCTCTATTCAACCGACCTCTTTGAAAATTTTACTGTGAATGTCGTTAAAAGAGAAGGTAAAAACATCCTTCAAATTCAGGTTAATGAAAAGATATCACAGATTGCCCGTTTCGGGTTTAAAGTTGACAATGAAAATGCTCCCCAATTAAACATCGATATCCGGGATGCCAATATCTTTTCCACAGGAGGAGAGCTTGGTCTGATATTCTTCATCAGTCCAAGGAAATTTTCTGCGGAACTCGAATCAAGAGCCAACCGCTTGTTCGATACCTACCTGACATATAAACTTGGTTTCCATTACTCACAAAGAGATATCTTTACCTATCGTGACGATCCGGCAGGTTCATCCTCATTCTACACAAGGTCACAGTTCGGAGAGTACAGGCAATCTCTTGCCGGCGTATCCCTTTGGCTGGGAACGCAGGTTGGAAGATTTGGAAATTTTATCGGTAAAGCCAAATATGAGCTGAACAGAATCGAAAACATTACTGCCAGCGAACCGCTTGTTTTCGACAGCCCGGTATTCAGCCTCAACTTCTCGACTACGATAGATACAAAGAATAAATACCCGTACCCGACAGACGGAATATTGTTTAACGGATACTATGAAACAGCTTTTAATTTCATTAAAGCCACCACGGGCTACACATCCTTTGGAGCAAAGTTCGAAGGCTATCTGGGAATAACGGAACGAAGTACTCTCTCGACTTCCGCAGAAATAGCATTTGCTGACAAAACATTACCCCTTTCGCAGCAGTTTTCACTGGGTGGATTACGGTCTTTCTACGGTATGTATCAGGATGAGTTCAGGGGACGGCAACTCTTCAAACTTGGAGTTGATTACAGATATAAACTCCCATTTAAAATCTTTTTTGACACCTATGTCAGTGCAGGTTATAACATAGGATCCATCTGGGAAGAGGAAGAAAAAATTAAACTTGGGGATTTAAGGCATGCTCTGGGTATCGGACTGTCTTTCGATACACCGGTTGGTCCGGCGGATTTTGCCATAGGAAGAACTTTTCTTTTTGTGAAAAACATAACAGAAGGTCTGAATCCAATATCCTGGGGACCTGTTGTTTTCTACTTCTCTATCGGGTTCTACTATTGACCCTGGATAAGGGCAAAGATTGCGTCACAAAAAAACAGGATCAGAATCCATAAATTAAATCCGGGTTTTAATTATTTTTTAATTGGACATAAAGTCAGAAACAGGAATAAGATGGAAGCTAAAATCAGATCTACCACGATTATCGGGATAATTCATAACGGCGTTGCAGCAATTGGTGGTGATGGTCAGGTCACTCTTGGCAATACTATCATGAAACACAATGCAATGAAAATCAGAAAGATATCGGGCGGTAAAGTTTTATGCGGGTTTGCAGGTGCATCAGCAGATGCCTTCACCCTGATGGAACGGTTTGAAGACAAACTGGAGCAATACAGGGGTAATGTAAACCGTGCCGCTGTGGAGCTTGCCAAAGAGTGGAGGACTGACAGATACCTCCGCAAACTTGAAGCTCTGCTTGCCGTTGTATCAGCCGACACAGCCCTTATAATCTCTGGAAACGGTGATGTAATAGAGCCTCAGGATAAAATAGTAGCCATTGGCTCGGGTGGAAACTTTGCTCTTGCTGCTGCTAAAATGCTCAAGAAATTCAGCACACTCACTGCGAAGGAAATTGTAAAAGAGAGTCTGGAAACAGCTTCGGAAATCTGTATCTATACAAACAAAAATATTGTCGTCGAAACGATAGAAAACCAAGAGGAGACGCATTGAACCCCTATAGTAACAATGACTTGACACCAACAAAAATAGTTGGGGAGTTGAATAAATACATCATCGGACAGGATGATGCAAAAAGAGCTGTGGCTATTGCACTAAGAAACAGATGGAGACGGCAGCAAATCCAGGGAGCCATAAGAGATGAGATTATGCCAAACAACATCATTCTTATCGGTCCTACCGGCGTTGGTAAAACAGAGATTGCCAGAAGACTCGCAAAGCTGGTTGACGCTCCTTTTGTGAAAGTGGAAGCTTCCAAATTTACAGAAGTCGGATATGTTGGCAGAGATGTGGAGTCTATTGTTAGAGACCTTGTCGAGTTTTCGGTAAATATGGTAAAATCGGAAAAGACCGCCGAAGTGAGAACAAAAGCAGTCGCTCTCGCAGAAGAACGGATACTTGATATCCTTATTCCACCGGTGAGGAAAAACTTCCAGGGTGATCCTGAAGAAGAGCAGGGGAGTGATGCATATCAGAATCAGAAGACCCGCGAGTGGATGAGGGAAAAACTCAGAAATGGCGAGCTCGATGAAAAAATGGTTGAGTACGACATTCAACAGGCTGCAGTGGGGATGCAGGTTATGGGTCCATTTGGTGGCGATGATCTCGGAATCAATATTCAGGAAATCATGTCATCCATGATGCCAAAGAAGAAGAAGAAAAGAAAAACATCGATAAGAGAAGCCCGCGATTTGATGACGGAGGAGGAAGCTCAAAAACTGATTGATCTCGATTCCGTTTATAAAGAAGCTATCATGCGTGCGGAAAACACGGGGATAGTATTCATCGACGAGATTGACAAGATAGCTGGTGGTGGCAAAGGGAACGGACCGGATGTATCAAGAGAGGGAGTGCAGAGAGATCTTCTTCCGATAGTTGAGGGCTCCAATGTGAACACAAAGTACGGAGTTGTTAAAACCGACCATGTCCTCTTTATCGCATCAGGTGCCTTTCATGTTTCGAAACCATCCGATTTAATTCCGGAATTGCAGGGTCGTTTTCCTATCAGGGTTGAGCTTAAGAGTCTGACCGAAGATGATTTTATTAAAATTCTGACCATTCCTCAAAATGCCCTGTTGAAACAGTATGCAGCTCTTCTCGAAGTGGAAGGAGTCAGGGTTGAGTTCAAAGAGGATGGCATTAGAGAAACTGCACGACTCGCACAAAAGGCAAACGAACAGGTTGAGAATATTGGAGCGAGAAGACTTCACACAATTCTCACAACCCTTCTCGATGAGATTTTGTTTAATGTACCCGACATAATGCCGGATCATTTAATAGAGATTACGGGTGAGATGGTGAGACAAAAACTTGAAAAAATAGTCACGGATCGCGATCTTAGTAAATACATATTATAAAAAAAGCGACCGGTTTCCCCGGTCGCTTTTTCATTTTAAAACTTTACTTTTTTAGCAGATCTCTGATTTCAGTAAGGAGAACAATATCCTCTGCCGGCGGTTTTGGAGCAGCGGGAGCGGTTTCTTCCTTCTTCTTCAATGCGTTAATACCTTTTACAGCCAGAAAGATTACAAAAGCTATTATCAAAAATTCGATTGCTGTATTTATAAAAGCACCATAGCTGATATAAACAGGGTCGATTACCTTGTCGCCGTCTTTCGATCCTGCCTTAAGCAACACTTTCAGATTTTTGAAGTCGACACCACCAAGGATCAAGCCTATCGGGGGCATCACTACATCATTAATAAAAGATGCAACGATTTTACCAAATGCTCCACCGATGATCACACCGACGGCCAGGTCAATTACATTGCCGCGCATGGCAAAAGTTTTGAATTCCGACATGAAATTTTTCATACTGCTTTCCTTATTTTAAATAATTAACGAGTAAAAATAAACTTTTTTGTGATTTCTTCGCTTTTGAAACCTTAACGAATTTAAAGCATCCAACAGAAAAATGAAATGGAGAATTATGAACAGAAAAAAAATAATCATCATGACCGCCGGGATTTTACTTGGCGGACTGGCAGGATACGGATATTATTACTTTATCGGGTGCAAAAACGGTTGTCCGATTCAGAGCAACGCACTCTACACCACCCTGTACGGAGCATTCACAGGTTTTGTGATGACATTTTCATTTAAAAAAGAGAAGACAGAAAAGGATACAACTCAGGATTAGTACCCGGCTTATTCTGTTTCTTCTTTTTTCACACCATAAAGACTCATAATCTGCTGAAACAAATCCATAAGATAATCGATAACTTTTTCCGGGGTTTCGAAAGTTTTCTCAATTATCAATTTCATGGAATCGCGCTGCTGATCAAATTTGATTGAATCCCTGTACTTTGTCATTACGAGATGCAGCAGGACTTTAAAGTTGTATTCGTAGAACTCTTCCCTGTCTTTGTGGGGGAGCACCAGCATTATGCGGTTCCGTTGAATGATTACTCTGTCGAACATCGCCCATGATGCATAGTACCGCATCCGGGCTGTCAGGACGAGCCTTTTGGCTGTTACCGGCAGAAGTCCGAACCTGTCACCAAGTTCCTCTTTTATATCATCAATTTCTTTCAGAGTGCCGGCGGAGATGAGAGAGGTGTAGAAGTTTAACCTGTCAGTCTGATCCGGCATAAACTGTTCGGGTATTCCTATTTCAAAGAATGTATCGATTTTTGGATCAGTTCTCTGAGTGGATTTGCCGAGATGCTTGAACACTTCCTTAAACTCGGTATGCTTCAGTTCCTCCACGGCTTCGCCCACAAGTTTCATATACATGTCAAAACCCACATCTGTTATAAAACCGCTTTGTTCCGTGCCGAGGAGGTTACCTGCACCACGGATTTCAAGGTCTCTCATGGCGAGATTAAATCCAGCACCAAGTTCGTTAAACTCCTCAATCGCCCTTAAACGCTTCAAGGTCTGCTTCTTTAGTGCGGTGAGGGAAGGGACAAGGAAAAAAGCATAAGCCTGTCTGTCAGACCGTCCCACTCTTCCTCTCAACTGATGAAGTTCGGCAAGGCCAAAACGGTCGGCTCTGTTTACGATAATTGTGTTTACATTCGGAATATCGATACCCGACTCGATAATTTTTGTGGAAAGAAGAACATTAAATTTTCTTTGCAGAAAGCCGTGGATCACATCTTCGAGCTGGTCAGGGGTCATTCTTCCATGAGCGACCCCGATTATTGCTTCGGGTACAAACCGTTTTATGTAATCACCAAGTTTGTGGATCGACATTATTCTGTCGTGAACAATATAAACCTGTCCGTTTCGGGCAAACTCGGAAAGCAGCCACTCCCGAATTTTCCTGATGTCGAAAAGATCGACTTTTGTATAAACGGGCTGTCTGTTAGCGGGGGGTGTTGCCATTATGGAAAGGTCGCGTGCACCGTGAAGTGAGAAATTGAGAGTTCTTGGTATTGGTGTCGCTGTCAGGGTAAGAGTATCGACATTAACTCTCATCGAACGGAGCTTCTCCTTCGCCTTCACACCAAACCTGTGTTCCTCGTCGATTATAAGTAAGCCCAGATCTTTGAATTCGATATCTTTTGAAATGAGGCGGTGGGTACCGATTACAATATCCACTTCTCCCTGTTTCAGTTTTTCCACAATCTCTTTTTGGCGTGCTTTCGACTGGAATCTTGACATCACTTCCACCCGGACGGGGAACTGATTCAACCGGTCGCGGAAGGTGTTGTAGTGCTGTTCAGCGAGAATTGTTGTAGGAACAAGGACACTAACCTGTTTGTTGTCCTGCACAGCCTTAAAAGCCGCTCTGACCGCCACTTCTGTTTTTCCGAAGCCAACATCCCCGCAGACCAGTCTGTCCATGGGGCTGACGCTCTCCATATCCTCTTTTATTTCATTTGTCACTTTTATCTGATCGGGGGTGTCCTCATAAATAAACGAGGCTTCAAGTTCCTTTTGCCAGACAGTATCGCCGGCGAACGAAAACCCCTTTGTCGATTTTCTTCGCGCATACAATTCAATCAAATCCCTTGCAATTTCACGGATTTTTTTCTTCGCCTTGGTCTTTGCATTTTCCCAGGTATTGGTACCCAGAATTGAGATGCGTGGCTCGACCCCCTCTTTTGAGGAATATTTTTTTACGAGATGCAGGTAGTTAAGATTCACAAAAACCACTCCACCCTCGCCAAACAGGAGCTTCATCGATTCCTGTTCGATGTCACCGATTTTAACTGAATGAAGACCTGCGTATCTACCGATTCCATACTCTTCGTGGACGACAAAATCACCGGGCTTAATCGATGCCAGTTCGTTTCTTCTCGACTTGACAGCTCTTTTGTAGTTGACGATTTTTGTTCTGAAAGGTTTTCCGAAAATCTGATAGTCGGAGAGAATCAGAACTTTCTCGGACTTAAGGAAGAACCCCTCCTTCAGGGGAAGCATCGTAAATTTGATGGTACCGTCTTCGATCATCAACCCGAATTCATCTTTTGCATTGTAGATGAGATCCTTCAGTCTGTCGAATTGAATATCATTCTCTACAGCAATATTAATGCTGTACCCGTTTTCCGAAAACTGAGTTAGGGTCTTGAACAAAAGTGCATAATTGGAGTTTATTGAAGGAGCAGCGGCAATATCCAGACTGAGCGAGTTATCAATCGAAAGTCCTGATTCGACGAGCCAGGTGTTCCCCCCTTTTTTCATAATTTCAGAAAATGCGATTTTAGCAGACTTTTTTGTCTCATCAATCTCTTCAACATCTTCCGGAAACTCATCAAGGAATGCATCCTCGTTGTAGACGGGTTCGCTGACAGAGTCAATCTCTACTTCATCATCGGGGGCAGAAATCTTCACTTCCTTGTAGGAAGCTTCTCGAAGATAGTAATCGTCCGCAATTATCAGTGAATCAGTGACATAGTCGAAAATGTCATCCTCAAATGTGTTCTCATCGTTAGTCGAGAGCTCTTCCAGTTCAGGGGAAATTGTAGCCGAATCGACCATCTGTACCGATCTTTGGTTCTCCGGATCGAAAAACCTTATTGACTCGATGAAATCACCATCGAACTCAACGCGGACAGGCATCGATTCACTGTGAGACCAAAAATCAATTATCGCTCCCCTTTGAGCGAAGAATCCGCTCTCCTCCACATATTTCTCGCGCTTGTAATTGTATCCGGCAAGGAGCGCCACAAACTTGTCGTATGATATCGAATCACCTGTAGAAAATTTGTAGAGGCTCTCCGAAAAATCCCTTTTGGAAGGTAGTTTTACGAGAAGGATATCATAAGTGGAGATCAGGAAGTAGCCGTTCAGAGAGGAAAGATTGTTGAGCGTCTCCTGAATCTTTTTTGAGTTGAATTCAGAAATGGAAATTACAGGAGACTTTACACCCATTAGCTTGATTTCAGTGGAAGTTTCCAGAACATCCTTCACGGAAGGAACGAGCAGCATTATTCTGTCGAACTTCAGCTTTAACTGAAGAGCAATCAGGGTTTTCGAACTGCCAGGAAGGTAGGAAAGAGTGTGAAGTTTTCCTTTTTCCGCTGAGACAGCTTTGACAATATTTCGGATTTCCTTATAATTCCCAAAGAGGGAGATCAACTCAAAATTTTCCATTCAATCAAAACCGGTAGTTTATAACGAATACCGGAACAGTGATGGTTGCCGGATTGTTGCTGTTTTTGCTGCCAATAAGGCTTCCTGTGAAATAACCAATGGCAGAACCCAACACTACATCAGAAAGCCAGTGGTGGTGGTTGTAGAGCCGCTCAAACGCCATCAAACCGGCAATCGACCAGTAAACAACCTTTTCCAGATCATTATCGGTGGAAAGTGCCATCACAGAGGCAAATGCAAATCCGGCAGTCGAGTGGCCCGAGGGGAAGGAAGTTTCATCCCAGGAGGTCCTGAAAAAGTGGAAGTTGGAATTGTCATCTGAAATGGTTGGTCTCTCTCTGCCTGTCAGCATCTTAAGAGCCTGATTGACGAGAGTGGAATAAATCAGGGCTGAGCCCAGCTTTAATCCCAGGTCTTTATTTTTGGCGTTATCGTAAATACTTCCCTGAAGATAAAGAGCGCCTGCTGATGCGAAGACTGCATAAACCGAATATTTATTGAATTCCCGAAGTGGATTAAGAAGGGGAGTTTTGTTTTTTTTGAAGAAGTTGTTCACATCTTCATCGAAATTATATGCCAGCAAAGTGCTTCCGGCAGTAATTCCGTAGTTGAGCAGATCGTTATTATTGAACCGGGTAGAGGTTTTTAAAATACTCTCCCCGTAATCTCCAAATTTCTCGAGGTCTGACGACTGAGAAATTACAGAAGAAAATAATAAAACAAATAATATAAATGTATGTTTTAATCTATTGTTAATCAACAAATTCTATGGCTTTTCTTACAAAGCCGTCAGTTAAATCGAGTCTTCTTTTTGCTTCCTCAGCAGAGACATTTGCCTTTATCATCACGAGTGCGGTTTTCACATGTCCACCTGCATCAGTGAGATATTCTGTGGCTTCATCATAGCCAAGACCGGTTATGGTCATTACAACTCTTTTTGCTCTCTCCACAAGTTTCTTGTTTGTCATCTGGAGATCGATCATCATGTTTTCATAAACCTTGCCCATTCTGATCATGGAGCAGGTGGTAAGCATGTTTAAAACCAGTTTCTGTGCAGTACCGCTTTTCATTCTCGTTGAGCCCATTACCACCTCCGGTCCAACATAGGGGCAGATTGGAATATCCACCGATTCAATGTTAAATGCTTCTCTTGGAGTACAGGTTATATAAACAGTAGTTGCCCCGATTTCCTTTGCTTTTTTTACAGCACCGATTACATAAGGGGTTCTTCTGCTTGCGGCGATTCCGCACACAACATCGTTTGCAGTAACACCGGCGGCAATTACATCCCTTTCACCATTTATTTCGTGGTCTTCGGCACCTTCCTGTGCTCTGAACATTGCCTCTTTTCCGCCTGCAATATATCCTTCGATCATGCCGAAAGGGGTTCCAAATGTAGGGGGGCATTCAGAGGCATCCACTACACCCAGTCTGCCTGAAGTGCCGGCTCCGAAGTAAAGCAGTCTCCCTCCGTTTTTAAGTGCCTTTACGATTGCATCAACAGCTTTAGAGATATATGGAATCTCTTTCTCAACGGCAAACGGAACGGTCTTGTCCTCCTCATTCATAATGTGGAGAATTTCATCCACGGAGGCAGCATCTATTTCCATTGAGCGGGGATTTCTCTGTTCTGTCGACAGGTTGGCAATTTCATTAAAAAGGGACTGGTCGGTACCGTTCAGGATCATTTGTATAACTCCAGGTAAACAAGTTTTTTACCTTTTTCATTCTTGGTATTTGTTGGTTTATATCTTAATTCATAGATCGTTGATCTTTTGAACATATAGCCATATTTGGCTTTCGCCTCCTCAAACTCGGCGGTGATATCGCCTCCCTTGATTATGAGCATTGCTGCCTTGTCTTTTATCAGGGGGACTGAGAACTGGACGAGAGATAAAAGATCAACTGTTGCTCTGCTGATGATTATGTCGAATTTTCCCGCATATTTTTTAACAAACTCGACACCCTCCACCCTTGTATTTTCGACAATCACATTTCTTAGCATAAGTTTATCCACAAACTCCGAGACAGCGCTTGTCTTTTTCGTTATGGAATCGACAAGTACACCCTGAAGATCGGGTCTCATGATTGCGAATGGTATGCCCGGCAGCCCGCCACCCGAGCCGATGTCAAGGAATGTGGTCGCCCGTTCAGGTAAAAATTTGGAGATATATGCCGAAATGAAAACATGATTTTCAACAACATTTGCTATATCCTTGCGCGAAACAAGATTGATTACTTCGTTCTTTTCTGCAAGAAGTCCGGCAAAAAACGCAAGTCTTCCCAGCGTGTTTTCGTCAGGGTTCTGGTTGTTTTCCCAAAAAAAGTGGGTTAGTTGTCTTAAATAAGTATCAACAGATATCAATAATTTCTCCGAAATATCTTAAATCACTTATTCAAATATACCATTAAGATAGAAATATCTGAAGGAGTAACACCTGAAATGCGGGAAGCCTGTCCGATATTTCGTGGTTTTACTCTTGAAAGTTTCTCTCTTCCTTCAGCGGAAAGCGATTGAACCTGTTTATAATCAAGGTCTATGGGAATTGAGCGGTCTTCATATTTTTCGAGTTTGTTGATAGTGTCCTGCTGTCTGGTTATGTAGCCTTCATATTTCAGGGTCAGTTCTATCTGAAATGCAGTCTCTTTGTCGCTTAAGATTGTCTTGAGTTCAGATGAATCAGTTCCATTAAGCAGGCTTCCCAGCTTATATGCGTCAATCTCAGGTCGCTTGATAATTTTCTCGACCGTTTCGGAGAATTGTACCTCCGAGGAGGAGAATTCCTGAAGGAAAGGATTCAGAATATCGGGGGTGATTTTAACAGATTTTGAAAGCTCAATGCCGCGGAAGATATTGTTTTCCTTTTCGCGAACGCTGTTTAATTCATTATCATCGATCATTCCAATTCTGTGTCCGTAATGAGAAAGCCTTGTATCGGCATTATCCTGTCTTAGAAGGAGCCGATGTTCAGCTCTTGAAGTAAACATTCTGTATGGTTCTGTGGTTGATTTCCCTACAAGATCATCAACCAAAACCCCAATGTAAGCTTCACTTCTTTTCAGAACCAGTTCCTTTTCATTCCTGAGCTTAAGCGCAGCATTGATACCCGCCATAAGACCCTGTGCTGCAGCTTCCTCATATCCTGAAGTACCGTTTATCTGACCGGCAAAATACAATCCCTTAACCAGTTTGGTTTCCATTGTCAGGTCTATTTGATGGGGAGGGAAGAAATCGTATTCAACCGCGTAGCCGGGACGAACCATGACAATATTCTCGAGTCCCTTTATCAGTTTCAAAGCCTCAAGCTGAATCTCTGCAGGAAGCGAAGTGGAAAACCCATTCACATAGATTAGTTCAGAGTTCAATCCTTCCGGCTCGAGAAACAACTGATGGCGTGGTTTATCAGAAAACCTTACGATTTTATCTTCAATCGAAGGGCAGTACCGTGGACCTGTCCCCTGTATGATTCCCGTAAACATTGGTGAACTGGAAAACCCCTTCTCGAGTATTTTATGCACTCTGTCATCGGTATAAGTGAGGTGACAAGAAACCTGAGGTAAAAACGGGAACAGCGATTTGTCAGTTCTGTGAGAAAATGGCTGGGGAGACTCATCGCCCGGTTGTTCCTCAAGAACACTCCAGTCGATCGAATCTTTATGAAGTCTTGGAGGAGTTCCGGTTTTTAGTCTTCCTGTTTCAAATCCTGCTTTTATCAAAGATTCGGTGATTCCTGTTGCAGGTTTTTCTCCAAATCTTCCACCAGGGGTTGCCTGTAATCCCGTGTGCATTAATCCATTCAGGAAGGTACCGGAGGAAAGAACAACTGCCCTGGCATCTATTTCCTCACCATGAGCTGTTTTCACACCCGTAACCTTACCACCTTCAATAAGAATCTCAACAATGGATTCAGAGATTATTTCAAGGTTCGGTGTCCGTTCCACAACTTCAAGGGCAATTTGGGAATAAATATCTCTGTCATTCTGGCTTCTTGGTGACCAGACAGCGGGACCTTTGCTTCTGTTCAGCATTCTAAACTGTATCCCGGAACGATCTGCAATCTCACCCATAACACCACCCAGAGCATCAATTTCACGCACCAGATGACCCTTTGCCGTTCCGCCTACTGCGGGGTTACATGATAATCTTCCAGTTGCATACTTATCCATCGAAACGAGGGCTGTTTTACATCCCATTCTTGCAGCAGCGACAGATGCCTCTATTCCGGCATGTCCGCCACCAATTACTATTACATCATATTTACGCATTTAATCTTTTGTTTTGTTTCATGTGAAACATTTTAATAGTTGTGTTGTTGTCAATTATGTTAAAAAATGAAAAGTGTAATTTGTTTCATGTGAAACATTTGTACCGCCCCCGTACCGCCTAACCCAAAAAAACAAGTTAAATGCTCCAGTACCGCCCCCCAACCCCCCTCCTTATAAAGGTGGGGGGAGAGGTAGCTAGAACTTGTCGATGGAAAATTGGACTTTCGGGAGCTAAAAACTTCTAAAACAAAAATTCCAAAACCCAAGGCGAATCGACAATTAAACACCCCGTCACCAAACCTCAAGCAACACTCCCCCCACCTTTACAAGGAGGGGGGCAGGGGGGGGCGGTAGTCATTCACCACCACCGAAAAAACAAATCCAAAAAGAACCAAAAAAGCTCGAAAAAAGATCATTAAAATCGACAGAACTTTAGGGAAATTACCCCTCTGTACCGCCCCCCCCAACCCCCCTCCTTAGAAAGGTGGGGGGAGGGATCTATAAAACTTGTAGGTGGAGAAGTAAGGTTTCGACTGATATAAATATCAAAACAAAAACCTAAATCAACCGAAAAACCCAAACCCCCATCGACAAATAAAATCTACGCTCCCCCCTCCTTATAAAGGTGGGGGGAGAGGTGCACAAAACTTGTCGATGGAAAAGTGAAGTTTCGGCCCCTAAAACTTCGATCAAAGAAAGCTAAATCGCCCGAAAAACCCAGACCACCACCCCAAAATAAAATCTACGCTCCCCCCCACCTTTACAAGGAGGGGGGGCAGGGGGGCGGTCGGAACCTTCTAAAATCACAATATCAGAAACTAACCAGGAGGAAAATAAATCCTTACTCTCTCCAAAACTTTGTTAATATCATTAAAGACTTCTTCGTTAAAGAATCTTAAAGTTTCAATTCCGACACTTTCTAGATATTTATCACGGGCTAGGTCGTGGTCAACAGCGTCTACGCCGTTGTGGGAATCACCGTCAAGTTCAATGCAGAGTTTTAGTTCAACACAATAAAAATCAAGAATGTAGTTGCTGACGCTGTATTGTCTTCGGAATTTGTAACCGGTCTTTTTGTGTTTTAGTTCGTCCCACAACTTTTGTTCAGCGGAAGTTGCGTTGTTCCGGAGGTTTTTTCTTCTGTCTTTAAGATAATTTCTGTTATAAAGATTTGTCATTTTCCGATGCAGAAGTGCATAAAAATATTGTTCAGGATATCATCGGTTGTAATCTCTCCGGTAATTTCAGCGAGTGAGTTTTCGGCATTCCTCAGATCGACCGATATGAACTCTCCACTTAGATTCAGGTTACACGATTCCCGGGCATTTTCGAGATTTTGCTTTGCCTGCTTCAGGCAGTTGTAGTGTCGCATATTTGACACAACCGCACCTTTCTCGCTGTATGACTCGGAACCGAGAGCTTTCTCTTTCAGGAGATCAAAAAGTTCATAAATACCTTCACCCGTTTTTGCTGATATCGAAATGTCGGCTTTCAGGAGAGAGGTATGCTTTATATCCACTTTGTTGAGTACTACGATGATTTTGTTTTCGCTTATTAATTCTTTAATTTCATCATAAAGATCAACTGAGATGTTTTGCACAACATCGTTTATAAAGAGTACCAGGTCTGCATTCTTTACTGCCTCTCTGCTTCGCTTTACTCCTTCAATTTCAATTTCATCATCCGTCTGTCGAATACCGGCGGTGTCGAAGAGGCGATACAGCACTCCGTCAATCACCACTTCCTCTCTAATGATATCTCTGGTGGTACCAGGGATGGAGCTTACGATAGCTCTGTACTCTTTGAGCAGGTAGTTTAAAAGTGAGGATTTTCCCACATTGGGTTGTCCGACAAGGGCGACATTCACACCATCTCTAATAACCCTTCCAAAAGCATAAGACGAGAGAAGCAGGTCGATCTCGGAGATGATGTTCGAGATTCTTTTTATGAGTTCATGCCGGTCAACAAATTCGATATCCTCCTCGGCAAAATCGAGTTCCAGTTCAACCAGTGATGAGGTGTTAACAAGCATGGAGCGAAGTTCATTTACTTTGGAAGAGAGGAGTCCATCCAGTTGATTTCTTGCTCCGCGAAGTGAAGCTTCGGAACGGGCTGAAATGAGTTCCATCACTGCTTCCGCTTGTGAGAGGTCGATTCTTCCGTTCAGAAAAGCTCTTTTGGTGAATTCGCCCGGTTCAGCATTTCTGATTCCAAGATCGTACAGCAGTTCCGTTATCCGTCTGGTAATTGTTGGATTCCCGTGGCAGGAGATTTCTATTGAGTTTTCGCCTGTGTAGGAATTGGGTGCTTTAAATATTGACACGACCACATCATCGACAATTTCGCCGTCGGGAGAGATAATTTTCCCGTATTTAAGGGAGTGGGAAGCTGCGCTAATGAGTGACTGGTTACCCTGGAATATCCGGTCAGCGGCGGAAATGGCATTTTCACCGCTGATCCTGATGACAGAAATGGCGCCGACTCCAAGAGGAGTGACAATTGCCGTGATTGTATCTTCTTTGAAATTCATAAGTTACAAAAATAAACAAATAAAACCGCAAAGAAAAATAAAGCCAAACGCGGCAAGTTATATAAAATAAATAATATTAAATTGCGAACACTCTGTGATAGATAAAGTCAAATGAGAAGGACTTTGTGTCCACTCGTCTGTCGATATATTCAGCTACCTGTTTTAACCGTTTGGGGATGGCGAGCAGTTTATCCTGTGCAATTCTTCCGGCTTCATTCAATCCGGTCAGAGCCTCCACTTCCCAAAACTTCAAAACATCTTCAACTATCTTTTTATAGTCCCACGGACCGTATATTCCCGATCTCCTTACCACATCAGCCATTTCCTTAAAATTGGGCATGCTTAAACCGGGCATTTCGATTGAAGGCAGGATGTTCAGAGCAGATTCAAGCGCCCTGTTGGTATCAATCGAAAAGAGAGACTTCATAACCTTTCGGTAAAAAGCATAATGTCTTGCTTCATCGGCAGCAATGGAAGAGAGAATTCCTTCCAGCACTGGCTCATATTTCCCGGCAGCCTTTCCGGTGTTTGAGTGGGTTACCTGAGTTGCCCTTTCCTGGAGTGAGGTGTAGGCAAAAACGCGATAGGGGTCTTTATCCCAGTCTGGTCTGAATCCGGCTTCCTGATAAGCGTACTGCATAATTTCGACACACCTGAAATTGAAAAGTCGTGAGTCGCGTGCGTAATCTCTCAGAATTCCACCGTGCCGGTCCTCTTCAGCAGTCCAGATGGAATTCCAGGTCTTCCATACACTTTCATCACCAAGGTAGGTGGAAAGAAGTCTGTGGAAGTGGGGCAGACCCTCTTCTGTCAGAAGTCCAAGTGCCACAGACACCCTTACAGAATCATCCATTCCTCTTGCCCGTTCGCGGAGCAATTGGATGTTTTTAAGTTCATCGTCGCTCATCTTTTCATCAGCAGGAAGAAAATCACTTGGGAACCACAATCTTCTTTTCTGAAGATGTTCATCCATCATGGCAGCCACTTCGGTTTCAAGCGTCTGCAACACCTCCGCCTTGCTTCTGCTCTCAGACTCGAGACTTGGTGCGGAGTTCACGATTATTTCCATATTTTACAACCTTTCGGGTATTTATACCGGTTGGTAATTATTTTCAAAAAGAATAAAAACAATAATTTTTGATAAATTAAACTTTAATATAATCATAGCCTTTCTTTAAATGAGGGCATAAACCTTTATAGACTTTGCAAATATGAAATTTAACATCAAATTTTAGTAAGTTTACAGGTTAAAATTTAGGAAAAATGGATGAATCCGGTAGAAATTATAGTAAAGAAAAGAGACGGTCTGGAACTGTCTGACAAAGAGATTGAATTTTTTATAAACGCCTATACACAGGGAAAAATTCCCGATTATCAGGCTGCAGCACTTTTAATGGCAATATTTATCAGGGGATTTTCCGCAAGGGAAACCAACACACTTACAAAGACGATGCTTTACAGCGGAACCATAATCGATCTTTCAGACATCCCGGGTCAAAAAATCGGGAAGCACTCTACAGGGGGAGTCGGAGACAAAACAACTTTTATCATTCTTCCGATTGTTGTCGCAGCCGGCATCAAATCACCACAGATCTCGGGCAGAGGTCTTGGCCACACAGGTGGTACACTTGACAAGATGGAGGCAATTCCCGGATTAAACACCCGGATTGACATCAAGCAATACCGTGAAATTATGAAAAAACAGGGGGGTCTTATCATTGGTCAGACAGCCGAGATTGCCCCTGCGGACAAGCTGCTGTACGCACTCAGAGATGTCACCGGTGCCGTGCCTACAATTCCTCTTATCATCGCAAGTATAATGAGCAAAAAAATGGCAGAGGGTACCGACGGTCTCGTACTTGATGTAAAGACGGGTTCTGGTGCATTTATGAAAACCCTTGAAGAATCGAGAAACCTCGCCGAAGGTCTTCAGGGAGTGGCGAAGAGTTTTAACAAGAAGTGTATCGCGATGATCACCGAGATGAGCCAGCCACTCGGATACAAAACAGGAAACTGGAATGAAATTCAGGAATCCGCCGATGTTCTGAAGGGATTTTATGTCGAAGATTTGTGTGAAATCTCATTCGCTCTCTCGGGTGCCATGATAATGCTTGGCGGAAAAGCGGAGACAATAGAGGAAGGAATTGAAATATCCAGGAGAATGGTAAGTACAGGCAAGGCGTTCGACAAATTCCTCGAAATCGTGGAGGCTCAGGGTGGTGACATCAGTTTCGTCGTAAATCCCGAAAAATATCCCGTATCATCCATCAGAGAAAAATTGTATGCTCCTGCAACGGGTTATGTATCAGCCATTAACGGCTATGAGATTGGCATGTCCCTTATCGATCTGAAAGCCGGAAGAATGGCAAAGGAAGATGATATCGACTTCAAGTCAGGGCTGCATCTTCAGGCAAAAGTTGGTGAGCATTATTACAAAGGACAGGAAATTGGCTATCTTGATGGCGAAGACCCTGAAAAGATAGAAGCTGTGAAGGAAAGGATACTGAACTCCATCTCATTCAGCGAAGAAAAGACAGAGAAACTGAAGCTGATTAAGGAAATAATCTACTAAGATTCAGAAAAATTTCTTAATTTTCAACTTGTCCTAATCTATATTAGGAGAATTGCGGGCTGTGTCGCATTCTATTTTGAAAAGTTGAAAATTTGGAGTTTAAAGATGATTTTAAGGCTAAAGGAGATATACCCGGGTTGTGATCTTGACAAGTCCGTTCGCTATTTCCATGTCTCTAAAGAAGCCAGAGGTAAATACGCTTTCGAAGAGGAACTGTTTTCACAGACAGGCACTCTCATTGTTGCCAATTTTGCAGCATCAAGGAGACTTGCAGCGAGAATCAACCGTAAAAGAACGGAGGAGAAACTCACTGACAAGCTTGTAACACCCGGGCAGATAAATGCTCTCGGTTTGTTGCACGAACTCATTCACCTTGTGCTCAGAAACTATGAGCAGGTTCAAAATCCGGGCGTATTTTCCCGTACCGTAAATCATCTTTCCGAAATGCTCGGTGGCGACGACTTCGCAAAAGTGCTCGAAAGGTATGTGGAGGTTTTTCCGCCACTTTCTGTTTATAAAGGCACCTCCACAGTAAAGGAATACCTCGCCGGCTACACAGACGAAAAAGCCAACAAAGAGATCATAATTGAAGAATTGATCATTCTTCACCTCGAAAATCTAAATCCCGCATTTGACTCCCTTAAGGAAATGTTCAACAGCGCTCCTCTTGAGGAAGGGACTAAATATAAAGTCCTGATCAAAGAAGCGAAGACATTTTTCCAAAAAGAGGAGCCGGCAGAGTTTTTTGGCATCTCCCTCATAGATGCACTGGAATCGGTAATCCTCTCAAATCCCTACGAAATAGTTGAGCAGTTAAAAAGCTTCAGGGCATTCTGGCCCCTCGGACTCGATTTCCCCCTGGAAGACCTCGTTCTCCTCGGTTCCGATCTCCTTAAGGAAGACGCAAGACTCTTTCAGGGTGGCGGAGGCGGAAAAGGAACCCCACCGGTACCAAAATACGATTTCAACAAGGAATATGCAGCCAAACTAAAAGAGTCGCTCAAAAAAGGGCAACCGGCACCAATCGATTTTGATGATGTTGAACTCAGCTTTATGGTCGAGGAAGAGCGGTTCACTGAAGACATTGAGTGGATGCCAAATGTTGTTATGATCGCCAAGAACACCCTTGTCTGGCTCGATCAGCTTTCGAGAAAATACGCGAGAAAAATAGACACTCTCGACAAAATTCCGGACGAGGAACTCGACGCACTGCAAAAATGGAATTTCAATGCCCTGTGGCTCATCGGTGTGTGGGAAAGATCAACTGCCTCGGCGAAAATAAAACAGTTTTGCGGAAATCCGGAAGCGGCTTCGTCTGCCTACTCACTTTATGATTATGACATCGCCACCGAACTCGGAGGCGAACGGGCTTACGAAAATCTTCGTGACAGATGTGCTGCCCGCGGGATAAGACTTGCCAGCGACATGGTGCCAAACCACACAGGAATTTACTCAAGGTGGATAATCGACCATCCCGAATATTTCATTCAGGCTCAGGAACCCCCGTATCCCAACTACACTTTTTCGGGTCCTAATCTCTCCGACAATCCCGACATAGAACTCAGAATCGAAGACCGTTATTACACCCGTCAGGATGCGGCAGTTGTATTCCAGCATATCGACAGAAGAAACGGGAAAACCCGCTACATCTATCACGGAAACGACGGCACAAACATGCCGTGGAACGATACCGCCCAGCTTAATCTTCTCGATCCCGTCGTTCGTGAGGAACTTATAAGAACCATCCAGAAAGTGGCATCGAAGTTCTCGATTATTCGCTTCGATGCGGCAATGATTTTAAGTAAAAAGCATTATCAAAGGCTGTGGTTCCCTGCTCCGGGTGCCGGTGGAGCTATCCCCTCCCGTTCCGATTATGCAATATCGAAACAGACTTTCCACAAAATGATGCCAAAGGAATTCTGGCGTGAAGTGGTGGACAGATTCAATGAGGAGATGCCAAATACACTCCTTCTCGCAGAAGCATTCTGGCTGATGGAGGGTTACTTTGTAAGAAGCCTCGGTATGCACAGGGTTTACAACTCAGCCTTCATGCACATGTTCATGAAGGAAGAAAACGATAAATACCGGAATCTCATCAGAAATACGATTGAATTCGATCCCGAGATTCTGAAACGGTATGTAAACTTCATGAGTAACCCTGACGAAGAAACCGCTATAAACCAGTTTGGAAAAGGGGACAAATATTTCGGTATCTGCGTCATGATGGCGACACTTCCCGGACTTCCGATGTTCGCTCACGGTCAGATAGAAGGCTTTACCGAAAAATACGGAATGGAATACCGGAAGGCATATTACAATGAGTTTGTTGACGACCACCTCGTTGAAAGACACCGGAAGGAAATTTTCCCTCTCCTCAAAAAGCGCTACCTCTTCTCACAGGTAAAGAATTTTGAACTCTTCGATTTCCACGACGACTATCGCCATGTAAACGAAAATGTTCTTGCGTTCACCAACAGGTTCGGTGAGGAAAAAACTCTCGTCTTCTTCAACAATTCATTCTTCCGTACTTCGGGGATGATTAAAAATTCCGCCGGCAAGAGGGTAAAACCACAATATCTCGATTCCGCCGCAACCGAAGACAACTGGGAAGCCTCAAATGTTGAAGATCAGAAAGTCTCTCCCAACGAACTTGAGTTTAAGTCTCTTTCAACTGCACTTCAACTGAAAAGATACGACGGTTATTACTACACCTTTAAGGATATGATAACGGGCCTTGAATACATCAAGTCGGGCAGGGAAATCGACGATGACGGTTTTGGCATGACACTAAGCGGTTACGAATATCATGTCTATGTCGGTTTCAGGGAAGTCTTTGACACGGATGGAAGCTGGTTGCGTCTCAATCAGTTCCTGCACGGACAGGGCACACCATCTCTCGCTCTCACCCTGCTCGAGCTGAATCTGATCAATGTTCATCATGCCGTGATGGAATTCTTCAACAAGGAAATGCTGCTTGAAATGAAGAAGTTCGCCGGTCTGGTTCCTGATCCTCAGCCAATCAACGAATTCAGCACGACTTTCACAATGAGGTTTGGGATTGTTCTGAACAGGATTGCGGAGTACAAAAAAGTACAGTTCAACGGCAATATTGTAATGTCATCTCTCAAAAAGGAGTTGCTGGTTCTTAAAGGATACGCCAATTTCATCGACAGTCAGAGCGACGGTGTAAAAGGTTCTGCGAGAATCGATAATTTCTGGCTCCTGAACAAAAAAGAGGAACACCAGATATACACCGATATTCTGATTCTATACACAGTTGTTAAAAGACTCCTAATCACCATCGAAGAGGCAACAGGTGAAAAACCGGTTGAACTGTATGACTCGCTTCTTTTGGAAAAACCATTGTGGCAGTCGATAATCAGACTTGGTGACAAATATCAGGAAGCCAAATACGAGTTTGACCTCCTAAGAATCCTTGAATCAAGTGAGAATGTTTATACCCGAAAAGGTATATTTAATCCCGAAGGGAAGCAGGAATCACTGAATGACCAGTTGCCCACAATAACTCTTCTCCAGACAAAGGAAGTGAAGGCATTCATCGGTGTGAATGAATTCCAGGGAATAAAATACTTCAGCAAAGAACAGTTTGTTCAGTTGATGACCTGGATCTATACACTAAATGGATTAAGGCATGCAGAACGGGTAGTCAGGAAAAATTCCGAAAAAACGAAAGACCCTGTTAGCATCTTCAAACTTTTCAAATCGAAAGATTTTACTCAAAGCATTAAGACGATGTCACAATATGTGGAAGGTCTCGTAGATCTCGCCATCCACTCAGGATACAGACTTGAGCCGTTCCTTCAGGCGATTCCAAAGCTTCACGATTCAATCTATCAGCCAAAAACTGAACCTGTAAAGCCAGCCAAGCCGGCAAAAACAGTGAAGACAAAGACCAAAAAGGTTAAAGCAGAAGCAAAGCCATTAACAAAGGCGAAGAAAACAGAAAAGCCGGAATCAAAGAAACCGGCTCAACCAAAGATCAAAAAATCAACTTCAGGTAAAAAGAAGAGCTGATTTTTTTAAGAACCTCAGAACTTCAGAACCCCGGAACTTCAGTATCTATATGTCTCCGAAGTTCCGAAACTCTGAAGTTCTGAGGCTATGAGGCTCTGCAACTGCGTTGCTCCGCTACTTTACAAGCATCATCTTCTTCACACCGGTGTAAACAGGTACCCCTTCTGATGATCTGATATCTATCTTGTAAAGGTATATTCCACTCGGAAGTTCATCTCCGTTAAAAACTGTTTCATGATATCCTTCCTGCAACACTCCATCATGCAACACTCTGACTAACTCCCCCGTTATTGTGTAAACCGTCAGTATCACTCTTCCGGGTGACTTCAACCTGCATCCTATTACGGTTGAAGGATTAAATGGATTAGGATAGTTGTTGAACAATTCATAATCCATCACCACCTGATGACCCTCTCCTTTTATCCCAACCGGAATTATTCGAATCTCCTCACTTGATTCAGAGATGTTCCCCTGATGGTCTCTTGATTTTGCTTTTATGAAATAACTCCCTGAGAAGCCCGGCAATACCATCGTAAAACTTGTGTCTGTTGTGGTTGATATCAGTTTCGTGGAATCGGGTGTAAATCCGGGGAGGGTGTCTCCGTAGAGATGATAATCTCTGAAATCACTCTCATGGTTTTTTTTCCATGCTAATGATATTGTGTCACCCGATACTTGAGGGAAGAAACCTCTCGGTTCAAGAGGGGCAAGATCAAGATAAGTGTATGTTTTACCCTCGCGTCCTCCGTACAAACCTATGTCACTTCTGGTTCCGTCAGGGTCTTTTACGAGCGTGTCTCCCGAATCAATAAGTGGAGAGTAAGCCTGAAGATGATAATCTTTAGTCTCGTCAACGAACATCGGAAACCGGGTTATGTTGGAGATGGTGTCGATCGGTGGACCACCCGTCGATCGCCAGTTCACCCCGTTGTTCCAGAAGTTATTGAACCTTAGGGGGCTTTGATCATCAAAACCATAGTATTTCGCACCTGAAATATAGTTGTTGAAAGCATCACGGTAATTCGAGTTACTGTATGTATAAATCCCTTTGCCGAAATTACCCACATACACATTATTGCTTATTGTATCGGGCCCAAGATCTGAACCAATGCTGTATTCTGTTACATTTTTGAACAGACTAACGATCAGGTTATTATGAATGCGTGAGGGCCGGTTGAAGGCATAGAAAGTAATATTGAAATTGTCGCTTAGAGGATTGTATGGGGCAGCCACGAGTATGTTCTCGTAAACATTAGCATTTGCAAGAATTGCAAGATAAATTGCGTGTGAATATGTTGAGATAACATTATTATTTACTTCTATGTTGTGAACCTCGACAAGTATGCCATCCCTGCAAGAGTCAATCACGCTATTGGATACCCAAGCCGTGTCAATATCACTGTAGTCAAATGCGAATATATTGATTGCCGCACCACAAAAAGTAATCTTCACATTATCGATTTTGATTCTTCTGGCTTGGCCTTCATTTCTGTACGAGAAAATGGCATAGTTCTGACTGTTAATCATCCCCCAACCGACAATTTTTAGGTTACCAAGAAAACACATATTCTCCATTATGACGCCGGCTGTGGAATCCTGGGGAGTTTGTATCCATGTATTATCCCAACCCGAACCCAGCAGCACAACCCCCGGGTTGAACCGTACAACTTCTCTGAATATCCCATCCCCTGCCACTATGGTATCACCGAAGTTTGAGATTCGCATAGCTTTCATAATACTGTCTGCTGCCGTCTCCCAACTTGTATATGGTGGGGTACTGCTTCCGGTTTTGCTTACATATCGCTTCTCCGCACTTACATTCGCCACTGCGAGTATAAAAACAAAAAATATGATTATTCCTCTCTTTGTCATTACTCTCCCACTCTCCCCGAAGTTCTGACAGTCAGATCATATTTAACTGTGTTCACCTCGCCGCGACTGTACTTTACAGGATAATAACCGGCGATCAATTCCGACGGTGCCCCGAGTCCCTTCAAAATGGCCAGGAGCGTGATCCTCGAATGATAACTGTCGATTGAACGGGGCTCTAACATTGTGATCAGACCATTCATATCAGGTTGTATTTTGCGCATTTTAGCCAGGTATGCAGTCAGTTGAAGATCCCTTTCCAAAGGGTAGTTAATAAAATAATGTTCCCAGAGTTTTTGGTCGAACACTTCAACATCTTTCAAAGCAATTTCGGCATTCCCGAGCCAGACAACCCTGAGCTGAATCCTTGTTCCTTCACTCAGATATGAGTCTTCCACTTCAATTCCTGGTAATAATGTGGTTGGGGGAAGCTGTAGATCACCCCTTCCCATGGCGTCTGACTGAAGTGACCCGTAATTGTAGTCGAGACTGATCTCCGTGTACTCACTACCGAGCATGTTCTTGGTTACGACTTTCTCTGCAAGAATCGTTGAGTCGGATCCGCGCTTTGCTATTGCCTGTACCTTACAGACCTCATCCCCCGGTCCTGTATTCTGAATCATCTTAAGCCTGAACACAGCGGTATAATAAATCAAATCATTCGTTAGATACTTGTTCGTGTAAACATAATTTTTGTATTGGCCGTGGTTTGGTCCGTCTATGAATATCGTGTTGATGTTTACTGTATCGGTTCCGGTACTCACACCATCGCTTAGTGTCATCCCGAATTTTTGCTTCAGACCGATTTCAGTGCTCAGATATGGTATAATATTTTCACCCGGGATCCAGCGGGAATACAGGGCATTGCTAAAATAATATACCCAGTCAGCATTGGATGGATGGAATACGGTATCTATCACAGAATCGTTTAACGCAAAAATATAAGGAAAATACTTGAGGCTGTCGAAATTGGAAACTTGATTGATTTCCGGGATGGATACTACAGCGCGCTGTATTACCGTATTGAATCCAAGAGGTTTTAAGATTGAGTAATCATAGAGGGTGAAATTTTTACTAGGTGAGGAATTCAGGTATGAACCGGTCAGAATTGAATCCGGTGCTTGCCCTGATATATTTAATGTCAGAAACAACAAAAACAGTTGCAACTGTACGGTCTTCATAATTTGCTCCGCGTATCGTTAATAGATCATCAAAAATATTCACGGAACCCTGCTTTAGGTTCCGAAAACAGAATCCGGCTGAATGGTCTTAATGCTGATTCATATCTTAGCGAAGAAAATTAATCCACTTGCATACTTAAACTGAAAACAACATCCGTCCCAAAGAGACAAATTACCGTTTCGATTAAATTAACATTGATTTATTAATAACCAATAGTACAAATATAAATTATTTAATTGAATCAGGAAAGCTTTGTTCTGTCTTATATTCGTGGAGACTTGTGGCTTCCAGGTCTGCTGACAACTGACAACAAAAAAGGCTGCCCCCTTTTAGAACTTCAGAACTCCGAAGTTCCGAAGTTCTGAGGTTCCGGGGTTCTACTTCATTAAAAGCATCTTGTTCACAGAAACAAACCTGCCCGCCCGCAGTTCACACAGATATATTCCGCTTGGGAACCGGGAAGCATTGAAGTTCACCGAGTGGTATCCCGCTTCCATCTGTTTGTTTATCAGGGTTTCGATTTTCTCACCTGACGAATTATATACGACAAGCGTAACGGGCACTGAAACAGGTAAACTGAATCTTATAACGGTGGATGGATTGAACGGATTGGGATAGTTCTGATCAAGTGAGAATTTATCAGGGAGTGTAAGATCCACATTTACCATATCTGAAAAGGAGACGGTTCCGTCATTGTCCATTTGTTTCAGGCGATACTGATATTGCCCGGCAGCAATTCCGTTATCTGTAAATGAGTAGTCGTTGCGTGTGGTGGTGGTTCCCTTTCCCTTCACAAAGCCCGCTTTCTCCCAAATTCCGTTCCCGCTGTTTCTTTCAATTTCAAAGCCAAAATTATTGGTTTCAGTTGCGGTTGTCCAGTCCAGTCTTACCTGTCCGTTGGATACGCTGCCGGTGAAAGAAACAAGTTCAACGGGTATTTCCGAAGAGTTAATCATCGTTACTTTTACCGTATCAATGGGTTTTACGGGATCATTCGATCTGACAAGAAGATCCATTGTGTATGTCCCGAGCGGGATGCCGACTGCCGACATTGCGAGTCTGACCGCTGAGGAGTTCCCGTTGTATAACAATCCCGCCAGATTTGTTGCCGTTATCCATTCGGGTTGAGCCTGAAACCGCACAGCGAGGTTGTTCTGGATGAAAGATGAATTGTAGGCGGCACCAAGTCCCGTGCTCCCCGTCTGATTTTCAATTCCGACAGAACTTGAGGTAAGCGTGCCTGTCATGTTTTGATACTGATAAACGATTTTCCCCGAATTAAAGAGAATAATCTGAAAGTTCAGGCTTGATGTTGCACTCGCGTAGTTTTTCCAGTTTTTATACTGAATAATTGTCTTGTCAGGGGAGTTTTTGTAGAAAACCTGTCCGCCATCGGTTCCATCCAGGTCATCCCAAAACGCAGCCATAAGTCCGTTCGGATTTGCAGAATTTGGAATTGTCGCATTTGTGAAAGAGTTGACGGTCGGTACTTCAAAACTCACAAAACCGTTTGAGCCGGCATAAACTGTCGAGGTGGTCAGCCCGTAAAACTTAAAGTTGAATCCCAGGTTTACGGCGGCGTAGCCTTCATCTTTTGCGTTGTAGGTACCTGTCTGAATCCAGTTTGTAAGTTCCGTTCCTGTGGTTGAGATATCCTCCCAGTTGAATACAGGTCCGTTTGGTTCCCGGCTGTCGGTCCATTTGTATCCGGCGGAATCGGGTCCACCGGCACCCTCGATTGCATACCCGAATCTTGATTCAGGCTTGTTTTTATCAGCAAATTTAATTATCTGACTAAAGTCATCTTTATTGACCCCCAATAATGACAGGGAGAGACTCCCCTGAGGGAATGTGTTGTTTATCATTTCAACACTGTATGAAAGTGTTGAAGGGTTTGCCGAAGAATTGGTGATAATTATCGAATCCACTGCCGATGTACCCGACTGTATTGTCCTGATCAGGTTCCTCGTCGAAACCAGAAGCGAAGGGGCTTGAAGTGTTGTCCCCGATGCGGAATTTGATATCAGGGAAGTGTTGCCCCAGTTGTCCTGTGATCGAATGGCAAAATATTGAGTGGTCGAGAAAGGAAGATTTCCTGCAACAAGAGCTTCCTGCTGACCCGAAGGTTTTGGACTTCCCTGAAAAGCCAAAGGAGTGGCATTCTCAAAATCTGTCTGGGTTAATATCGGTGAAGTTGCTCTTCTGATTAAATATGAGACCACACCGTTTCGTGAGGTATCTGCCGGTGCTGTCCATGTCAGTTTGAGACTGCCCGAAGTTGGTTCTGAAACTGCAAGATCTGTAATCCGGGTTGGTGGCACTGTGTCAGGTGGAGTTCCGACTGCAAGAACTGCGTTATAAACATTTAATCTCCCGCCCGTTACAGTCTGACCCAAAAGAGCAGGAATCGGGTCGGTCGCATCCAAAAGATACTGTTTGAAGAGGAGAGCCGTTGCTCCCGGATTGGTTCTGTATGCCTGCAGAAGTCCGGGATTTGCAGCAGATATCATAAGTGCAATTGCACCTGCAACCGTGGGGGTTGCCATCGAGGTTCCCGTTTTGGTTGTGTATGTGGATGTCTGGTCAGTCGAGAGAACTGATGTTCCGGGTGCGCCGAGATCGATCGTTGTCAGACCGTACCCTGCACCTGAATTGCGGGTGTCAGTTCTTGTTGTGTTCGTAACGCTTACAAGCCAGTTGCTTGGGCATGCAGTCGGGATGTCTCCCTGAAGATCAATGTTGATACCGAGATTGGCGGTGGCACCGCAGCTTAGAATGCCGTATTTACCAAGAGAGTCATACATGGCGCACCAGATAGGATAATTAACAGGCTGTCCATAATCCACACCGAAAGAGGAGTTGGTTGAAACCACGAAAGCTCCCTTTGCTCCGTTTGTTTCGTTATAAGTTGCTCTGTGTTCAAGTGCAAAGGCATACGCAGCAACAACGGTTGCCTCTGAGGACGATGACCCGGCAATAATCATCACCTTGGTTTTCCAGTTTACACCCGATACCCCAAGGGCATTGTTTCCTCTTGCGGCTACAATTCCCGAGACATGCGTTCCGTGACTGTCACCGCCGGGGGTGCCGTTGTTTGAGTAGGCGTTCCAACCGAGATAATCGTCAACATAACCGTTCTGATCATCGTCAATGCTGTTGTTTGGAATCTCAAAACGGTTCACCCAAAAGTCGAGGTCGGGGTGGTTAAGTTGTGCCCCGCCGTCAATCACAGCTACCACTATGGTATCTCCCAACGCTGTTACCCCACCTGTGGCATAGTCCCAGGCTTCCGGGGCATCTATATCAGCATCGGGAGTTCCGCCGCTTTGGCCTGTGTTGTTAAGTGCATACTGTTCATTGAATCTCGGATCATTCGGGAGGGTGCTTCTTTCGTCTGTCTCTTTTGGTGCCGAAGCATCAGGGTTTCTTTCCATGTAATTTCGGTCATCCCTTATATCCATATAGTGGTTATACTGCACAATGCTCACCAAAGGGTGGTTTCTAAGAGAGAATAAAACATCGTCCCCGCTGGCTTTTTGGGTATTGTAACTCATCAGCCAGATGTTCATTCTTCGGGAGAGGAGTCTCTCCGTTTTCAGATCAAATGATTTGAAATCAGGAACCACATTCGATGCTTCCGCAGCAGGTTTCAACTGAATGATGATTTCACCGGGAACAAGGTCACCGCCTCTTTGTGCATAACCGGATGTAAAAAGAGAAATGGAAACGACAAGGAAGAGAAAGAAAGATTTTAACACAACTTCACCAAATAAGTTAAGAGTAAAACCCAAAGATATGAAAAAAAGGGAAGTTGTCGCTGTTTCATAAAAAAGGCTGCCCGTTAAGAGACAGCCATAAAATTTAGTTGTAGTTTCGTTTCCGACCCCCGAATGATTTTGGGGGCTATTGGTAATGTATGCCACTCTGTGACTTCGCTACTCCGCTACTTTATCAGAACCTCAGCCATCAAAAATTCAGCCTTAAGCCCTCAGAGCTTCAGCCATCAAAGAGGGATAATCCGTATATCCTTTTTCGCCGCCGCCGTAAAAAGTCTCTTTACCCATCACCTCATTCAACGGGGCATCGAGTCTGAACCTTTCGGGGAGGTCGGGATTTGAGAGGAAAGGTACACCGAAAGAGACGAGATCGGCATCACCCGCTTCAATTACCGCATTTCCCTTCTCTTTGTTGTATCCGCCGTTAATTATTATGGTTCCGTTATACAGCGGTCTGAATGTTTTTGCAACTCCCTGCTTAAATATCTGATATTGAGGAAGTCCGTCTATTGGAGCGAGGGGTTCCATTAAATGCAGATACGCGAGACCGAACCGGTTCAGGTTTTTTATTACAAAACCATACGATTCAACCGGATTCTCATCAAGCATTCCGCTTGTTACACCACCGGGGGAAAGTCTTATCCCGACTCTCTCTGCACCAACGGCTTTAACTACAGCTTCCACCACTTCAAGAGCGAATCTTCCCCTGTTCTCTACACTTCCGCCATAAATATCGTCTCTTTTGTTGCTGTTTGAGTTGATAAACTGGTCGACAAGATATCCGTTTGCGCCATGAATTTCCACACCGTCGAATCCCGCCTCCATGGCAAGAAGTGCAGCCTTGGCATAATCGTTGATTACCATCGGGATTTCGTGAAGTTCCAGAGCCCTTGGAGTCTCGAGATCGAGCATTCCCTTGTGGGTAAAATGTTTACCGGTGGCTCCTATTGCCGAAGGGGCAACGGGTAAATTACCATTGTGGAAAACGGGGTGGGAGATTCTGCCTACATGCCAGATCTGGGCGAAAATTCTGCCCCCCTCTTCATGTACTGCGTCTGTTACCATTTTCCAGGCTTCTGCCTGCTCCGGTGTATGAATCCCCGGTGTCCAGGGATAGCCTACACCCTGTTCCGATATTTGAGTTCCCTCGGTGATTATCAATCCGGCAGAAGCACGCTGACTGTAGTATTTTGCCATCAATTCCGTGGCAAGATTTTGCGGAGCGCGACTTCTTGTCATCGGTGCCATAACCATTCTGTTCTTAAGATTAAGTCTGCCAACCGTTACTTCTGATAAAAGATTCTTTTCCATTTTGTTTCCTGATTTTAAACTGTGAATGTCAATATGTGTTATAACATCTATTTTTCAAGGTTGGTTCCATTCAGGGAAATATTGTTTGGAGAGGGGGGTAAGATTAAATTTTGATGTCTTGTGATATCGGTCAGGTGTTTTTAACTATATTACTGTATATGTATTGTCTTTAAGGGGGATAACTTTGTTCTGAAGAGTGGATAATTGAAAATTATTGAGCAACCATTCCATTTTCTTTCTAAGAGTGTGAGTATTTGGTTGCCTTAATGCCAGGATTGCTACACCACAGTGGCTGGAAAAATTCCATGGAACAGTATGGAAAAAGTCCTTGTCAGTTGTGACAAAAAAGGCGGATTTTCCTTGAGCGAGTTGAAAGACTTTGTCATCCTCCAAACCTTGATGTTCCGTATTTCGCAAATCCCAGACAGTATATCCTGCTGATGTCAGAAGTTGAGTTATGCTGAGGGGGATATTTTCATCAACGAAAACATTCATGAAGCGAGATTTTCGTAGTTAAGCGTTTCGAAACCGGCAAGATAACTGCCATAACCTATGGCAGCGACAATATCTTCTCTTGTCAAGCCCGGGTATTCATTAAGAATTTCTTCGAATGATTGTGCTGCTGCGAGAAAACCAAGAATGAGTGAAACCGGAATTCGAGTATTGCGAATTACCGGTTTACCGTGGCAGATACCGGGGTTTATCTCTATTCTTTCCAAAATTTCTTTGTTACTCATAGTAAATTCCTTTTTACAAGTTTAACACTTTTTATCACCGAAAATACAAAATTATTTGAACACAAACCAATCAATACCTTCTCGCACTATTCATTAGCCCTGACAAAATCCTTATTCATCAAAAATAAATTTGAACTATTGCAGTAAAACCGTTATTTTAATATTATTCAAGAATTATTCCACGGTGAGGAAAACCCGATAGTCGATTCTTACGGACACAAGCGAGTAAAGAAGTGGTTCAAGACCATGAAGTGGAGACCTTTCCCTTTTCAGGAGGAGGCATGGACTGCATACTGTGAGGGTAAAAGCGGACTGATTCATACCTCCACGGGTACGGGGAAAACATACGCAGCTCTCCTCGGACCATTAATCGAGGAGATGAACTCCCCTGACTTCAACAAAAAAATAAAAGCCGCCAAAAACGAAACTCCGAAAAAAAAGGGACAAAAGCAGGATCGGATTTTATCTTCCTCGCCGCCAATAAAACTGCTTTGGATTACTCCGCTAAGAGCCCTTGCTAACGATACTCTTAAGTCGATCGAGCTTGCAACTGCCGGACTTTGCCCTCATTTCAGTGTCGGGATGAGGACGGGTGACACTTCCCAATCCACGAGGAAACGACAATCTGAAAAGCTTCCAACAATCTTCATTACAACTCCTGAATCCCTCTCGCTGATGATATCATACCCCGGATTTGGGGAGAGATTTTCGGGACTCAAAGCAGTGGTGATTGACGAGTGGCACGAACTGCTTGGGTCAAAACGGGGAGTTTTGACGGGACTTGGTCTAAGCAGAATCCGTTCAGCAGCTCCCGCCGTCAAAATATGGGGTGTATCCGCCACTCTGGGAAATACTGCCACCTCGCTGGAAGTTTTACTCGGAGATCATACAGGGGAAAAGGTGGTGATCGGGTCGGGGAGTGCAAAGGAAGTGGAGATGGAAACGGTTTTGCCCGAAGTGATCGAGAGGTTCCCCCGGGCAGGGCACCTTGGAATTACAATGCTTGAACCTGTGATTTCAATAATTGAAAAATCGGGCTCTTCACTTCTTTTTACCAACACACGGTCACAGGCGGAAATCTGGTATCACAACATTCTCGATCAAAAAACTGAGTGGGCGGGGATGCTCGGCTTGCACCACGGATCCATGGATAAAGAGAGCAGAAATGCAGTGGAGAAACTCCTTGCCGAGGGGAAAATGAAATGTGTCGTCTGCACATCCAGTCTCGACCTCGGAGTCGATTTTTCTCCCGTTGACACGGTAATACAGGTCGGCTCCCCCAAAGGGATAGCACGCCTGCTGCAACGGGCGGGGAGATCGGGGCATCAGCCCGGAGCAAAAAGCAGAATTTATTGTGTTCCCACAAACTCCTTTGAACTGATTGAGTTTGCTGCTGCAAGAGCCGGGATGGCAAAAAACAAAATAGAGCCCCGCATTCCCATTGAAAAGCCTCTCGATGTACTCGCTCAGCACATCGTCACAGTAGCTGCAGGTTCGGGATTTGAGAGTGCAAAACTCTTCGCCGAAGTGAAGGGGTCATGGTTCTACCGCAATCTCACGGAAGAGGAGTGGGACTGGACTATGGAGTTTGTAATTCAGGGAGGAAGAGCCCTCAGGGCATATAAGGAATATTCCAAACTGATAAAACGGGATGGAGTTTTCACAGTTGTGGATGAAGCCTTGAAACGAAGGCACAGAATGTCGATAGGTACCATAACTTCTGAATCGGAAGTGGTGGTCAAGTTTATGAATGGTGGAACAATTGGCACCCTGGAGGAAAGTTTTGCGGCAAAACTGAAAAAAGGGGACTCGTTCATTTTCGCAGGAAGGACTCTCGAATATCAGAAAATGAAAGAGATGGTGCTCTATGTGAAAAGTTCGGAGAAAAACAAAGGTCCTATTCCCCAGTGGATGGGAGGCAGGATGCCCCTTTCGACAGAACTCGCAAGTGAAGTAAGAATTAAACTCAGAGAGGCGCTTGAGGGGGAAATAAACAGCGTCGAAATGTCGGCGATTGCGCCACTTCTTAAGCTTCAAAAAAAATGGTCGGCGATTCCCGTCGAAGATGAACTGCTGATAGAAACGAAAAAGACGGTCGAGGGGTACCACATCTTTTTTTATCCGTTTGAAGGGAAGCTGGTGCACGAGGGACTTGCATCACTCATTGCCCACAGGCTGTCGAAAATGTCCGCGGCATCCTTCTCTATCTCCACAAATGATTACGGCTTCGAGATTCTCTCAAACCATGAATATGACCTCGACGGGGAGGCTCTCGGGTACCTTCTTTCGACAGACAATATTGTAGAGGATGTGCTGGAGGTGACCAATACTTCTGAAATGGCGCGGCGGAAGTTCCGCGATATTGCGAGAATTGCAGGTCTGATTTTTCAAGGATATCCCGGCAGCAGTAAAAAACCAAAACAGATTCAGGCTTCTGGCTCCCTTTTGTATGAGGTGCTGACGAAATATGATCCCGGCAATCTTTTGATACAACAGGCATCGAGGGAGGTGCTTGAATCACAACTTGAAGAAAAACGGATGATTTCAGCAATAAAAAAAATGGCTGAAAGCAGAATAAAGATCATAAAGATTCCGTATATCTCGCCCTTGGCTTTTCCTCTTCTTGTGAACAGATTGAGGGAAAAGCTGACGAGTGAGAAGCTCGCCGACAGAATAGCAAGACTTGTAGCGGGACTCGAAACTGCCGCCGAAAAGTAAGTATTTCGTAAATTGCACACCTGATGTTAAATTTTCCATCCATAAAAATTTTCGATTCATCGTTTATTGCCCTCCCGCAGAGAGCTGTTTACTGGCTTGAGGAAGAGACCCTGCTCGTATCAGATACACATTTTGGAAAAAGTGCAGCGTTCAGAGCCACGGGAATTCCCATTCCCGAGGGAAACACAAGGGACGACCTCAAAAGATTAACGGATGCACTTCAACTGACACAGGCAAAAAAGGTGACTTTCCTCGGCGACCTCATCCACCACAGAGCTTCAAAAACCCCCGAAGTGCTGGCTTTGCTAAGCGACTGGTTTAACGCAAAAAGGGATGTGGAGTTTACCCTTCTTATGGGGAATCATGATGTTTCATCCGATGGAATACCCGAAATTTCGCAAATAAAGGTGTTTCAGGAACTGATTGTCAGGGACAAATTCCTTTTGAAGCACTATCCCGAACCAAGGGAGGGTTATTATGTGCTGTGTGGTCACCTCCATCCCGGCATTACTCTTAAAGGGAGGGGAAGGGAAAGACTCAGGCTCGGCTGTTCCCTCTTCAGCAAAAAGATGGCGGTGCTTCAGGCATTTGGTTCCTTTACGGGTAATGCAAAAGCGGAAATTCAGGCAGGCGATACAGTTTTCATGGCTCACGACGGGGAAGTGTTCACGGTTAAGTTCTAAAACATCATTTTTTGGTATATTTGTATGTCAAAACATGGAAATTTAAGGTAAATGCAAAAAGAGAACTTCAAAAACAAAAAAGTATTCATCGCAGGCTACAAGGGTATGGTTGGTTCAGCCATCACCCGCAATCTTCAATCCAACGGATATACAAATCTTCTTCTCGCCGACAAAGACGAGGTCGATTTGATGCGTCAGGAGAGCGTCGAATCTTTCATGGCAAAACAGAAACCCGATGTGATGGTGATTGCCGCTGCAAAGGTGGGAGGAATCCTCGCAAACAATACCTACCGTGCCGAATTTTTATACAATAACCTGATGATCGAGGCAAACCTCATCCACGCAGCACACCAAAACGGCTGTTCAAAAGTGGTTTTTCTCGGAAGTTCCTGCATTTATCCTAAACTTGCTCCCCAGCCCTTAAAAGAGGAATCACTTCTTTCGGGCTACCTCGAATATACCAACGAACCGTATGCCATCGCTAAGATAACCGGCATAAAACTTTGTGAAAGCTATTACAAACAATACGGCTCAAACTTTTTCTCAATGATGCCGACAAACCTTTACGGCTACTACGACAATTTTGATCTGAAAACCTCGCATGTTCTCCCCGCTTTGATGAGAAAATTTGATACCGCGGTGAAGGAAGGAAGTGACAAGGTTGAGTTGTGGGGGACCGGCACACCAAAAAGAGAGTTCATGTTTGTTGACGACCTCGCCGGTGCAATCAGATTTGCGATCGAGAACATTAATGCCTCCGACCTTTACGACAATGGCATTACACACCTGAATGTCGGAACAGGCGTTGATCTTATGATCTCCGAGCTCGCCTCGATAATCGCCTCCGTCACAGGATTTAAAGGCGAAGTGGTTTATGACTCAACCAAACCCGACGGTACCCCAAGAAAAATAATGGATGTGTCGCGCATTAATGCCCTCGGCTGGAAGCATAAAACCTCACTCGAAGAAGGCATAAAACTTACTTACGACTGGTACAAGCAACACAAGATGTAACAATGACCCCGTCAGGGGTTTTGTATGGATAGAGATGAATACCCCCCAGAATCAATGGCCCCGGATGGGGTCTTGTATGGGTAACTTAAATCATTATTCCCAGATTTTTGAGATTATCGATTAAATCATTGTAATTAATAAACCGGATTGCCTTCCACCCGCAATTACGGGCACCCTCGGCGTAATCCATTATGTCGTCGATAAAAAGATGTTCTTCCGGTTTCAATCCCGAATATTTTTCGACTGCCCTGTAGATTTCCGGTTCGGGCTTCACATGTCCGATCTCATGCGAGAGGAAAAGTTTCTCAAAGTGACGGAGGAACTTAAAATTCTCATATCCGTATTTTTTATGGACAGAATTGGTGTTTGAGAGAAGGAACAGCCGGTAATTTTGTTTCAGTCGTTCGAGCAGCTCCACAACATCATAATTGATCGAGAATATTTCCGAGTAGATATAACAAAACTTCTCCCTGTCGATAATCCCCTCAACCTCACCCGCTTTCATAAGCATCGTAATAAATTCATCCTCACTCATCTTTCCCGCTTCAAACGCTCTGAAATGGTGGTAGTTTTCCTTAACAAACTCCATTACCTTGTCACCCGAGCCCGGTTTTAAAAGATTCAGTCTGTTCAGGGCAAAATCGTAATTAAAAGGGATTAAAACCATCCCGAGGTCGAAGACCACTGCCTTTATTTCTGTCATTTTTCACACTGTCAATTTTTTGATCTGCAAAGATATCCATAATTTTGCAGATTCAATTTTATGGAACCGGATTAAAATGTCAAAATATTCAACAGAAGCAAAAGAACTTTTAGAGAGGCAAAAAAAAGACTGGGACTGGTGCGTTAACGGTTACGGAAGTCTTGCCACGGTGATAACACACGAATTCAAGTATGACGGATTTTCGCTGAAAGTACAGTACAACCCCGGAAGAATGATCTCCACTTCTGCTAAAGTGGACCCCAAAAGCATTAAAGAGAGGAAATGTTTCCTTTGCGAGGAGAGTCTCCCCCCCGCTCAGGAAAGACTCGAGTATAAAAACGGATACAGAATACTGGTAAATCCTTTCCCGATTTTTCCGGAACATTTTACAATACCCAACAAAGAACATCTTCCACAGCAGATTTCAGGCAATTTTGAAATGCTCCTCACTCTTGCAGAAGATCTTGACGGCGATTATACGGTTTTTTACAACGGACCCAAATGCGGCGCCTCCGCTCCCGATCATTTCCATTTTCAGGCGGGAACAAGAAATTTCATGACCGTTGAAAATGATTTTGATTCACTAAAAGCAAAATACACGGTAGCTTCCCGGTCGGTTTCAGGCGTAACCGTTTCAGGGATTGATGACGGTATCCGGAAAATGATATTTCTCGAAGGAAAAGAGCCAGACTCCGTTTCCGCAGAGTTTTACAAAATTTACGAAAAATATAAAGCTGCCATGCATCTCGACGAAGAGCCCTTATTGAATATCATAGCATGGCACGATGGAAACGGGTTTAAGGTGGTGGTCTTTTTGAGGGAGAAGCACCGTCCCCGTCGCTATTTCGCAGAAGGGGAAGAGAGAATCCTCCTTTCACCCGCATCAGTTGATATCGGCGGAGTGGGTGTAATTCCCGTGGAAGACGATTTCAACAGGATCACACAGGAAATCCTGACTGAACTTATGACTGAGGTCTTTGTCAGCAGGGAAGTTCTGATTAAAGTAATGGAATAAAATAAAAAACGCCGTTACTTGAAGGCATCAGAACCATCGGGTAACGGCGTGAAAAAATATATTTATATTCTTATTTGTTCGCAGCCTCAACGATTTTTTCAACCGTAATCCCGAACTTGTCATAGAGGATTCCGGCAGGGGCTGAAGCACCAAAATGATCGAGGGAGATTTGTTTTCCTCTGCTCCCTGTATATCTTTCCCAGCCAAAACCTGTTCCGGCTTCAACCGAAACGCGATTCTTCACTTTATCGGGGAAGATGCTTTGTTTATACTCGTCACTCTGGAGTTCGAACAGTTCCCACGAAGGGAAACTTACAACGCTCACCTTTTTGCCCGCTTCGGTCAGTTTTTCACCTGCTTTTACCGCAAGTTCAAGTTCCGAACCAGTTCCGATAAGGATTACATCGGGAGTTCCTTCGCAGTCCCTCACTACATAAGCACCTTTAGCGAGATTTTCAGCCGGTTGTGCTTTCTCCTTGATAACGGGCAAACCCTGACGGGAAAGAACAAGTGCAGTTGGACCGGTCGTGTTTTCAAGAGCTGCCTTCCAGGCATAAACTGTCTCGTGACTGTCAGCCGGTCTGATCACTGTCAGACCCGGAATCATCCGAAGACTTTGAATATGTTCCACAGGCTGGTGGGTCGGACCGTCCTCACCAAGTCCGATGCTGTCATGAGTGAACACATAAATTACCTGAAGGTTTTGCATTGCAGCAAGACGGACAGCGGGCCTCATATAGTCGGAAAAAACGAGGAAAGTGCCGCCAAAAGGAATTATTCCGCCGTACATTGCCATACCGTTCATCACTGCACCCATTCCATGCTCGCGAACGCCATAATGGAGATTCCTCCCTTTTCTGTTGGCGGGTGAAAATGAGGGCAATTCCTTAAAATCGGTGAGATTCGACTCGGTTAAATCAGCAGAACCGCCAAGCAATGTCGGGTATGCCTTATCCAGAGTGTTTATCACTTTTTGCGATGAGGCTCTGGATGCAAGCTTTTCCGAAAGGTCGGGGAACATCGATTCGTCAACCGGAAATTCTCCTTTGAGTCCGTCACCTAAAACGAGATCAAGAAGTGCCGCTTCTTCGGGATACTGCTTTTTGTATTCAACAAAAATGTTGTTCCAGGAAACCCAGGCTTTTATTTTCTCTTCAACTGCTGTGGCGAAGTGTGTCCTCACTTCATCGGGTACCGTAAAAGGTTCGGAGTATTCCCATCCAAGATGCTTTTTGGTCAGCTCTATTTCCTTCTCTCCGAGAGGTGAACCGTGAGCTTTTGCTGTATCCTGTTTGTTGGGACTGCCGAAACCGATATTCGTTTTGGTAATCACGAGACAGGGGCGGTCGCTGCTTCTGGTTTCGTGAAGAACCATCCTGAGTCTGTCCAGCTCATTCACATCATAAACATTATAAACATTCCAGCCGTAACTTAAAAATCTCTTTTCAGTCTCGTCGGTAAATGAAAGGGATGTTTTTCCGTCGATCGAGATTCCGTTGTCGTCATAAAAAAGGATGAGGCGGCTGAGTTTCTGGTTCCCGGCAAATGATGCAGCTTCGTGGGAAATCCCTTCCATCATGTCACCGTCACCGCAGATGGCATAAACGAAATGATCGAATATTTCAAATCCCGGTTTGTTAAATTTCGCAGCCATAAACTCATAAGCGAGTGCCATTCCTACAGCGTTGGCAACCCCCTGACCCAACGGACCGGTTGTTGCCTCCACACCAGCTGTGTGACCTCTTTCGGGGTGACCGGGTGTGAGACTCTCCCATTGTCTGAAATTTTTAATGTCATCGAGCGAAAGACCAAACCCCGAAAGATGAAGAAGGGAATAGAGTAGCATGCTCCCGTGTCCGCCGGAGAGAACGAATCTGTCTCTGTTTATCCAGTGCGGCTCCTTGGGATTAAAGTTCATCACTTCATTAAAAAGGAAGTACCCGAGCGGGGCAAGACCCATCGGCGCACCCGGATGCCCGGAATTTGCTCTCTGAACAGCATCCATTGCGAGGGTACGAACAGTATTTATCGATAAATTGTGAATATCCAAAACGACTCCAAATCAAGAAAATAATAAAAACAGAACAACAAATATACTAAACGGGGAGGTTATGCCGGCTTGGTGATTTCTTCGATTGGTGAGGTGTCGCAGCCCTTCGTTTAGATCAGATTGTTGATTTTTAAATTTTGGACAAATGATTTAAAAGAATCTTCCAATCCCATAACATTGCTCTTCATCAGTTCATACTCAAGCCGAAATGAGTAACCGTGATAGACTATGTGTCTGAACTTGCGCAATTTTTTGTAAATAAGCACTTCTGACCCTCGGAATAATACCGGAGTCTTTTGATCATCAGGTTCAATAAAGAGATTGAAAAGATCAGCATGCCAGTTTTCCCCTTTTGGAAGTGGCCTGCCACTGATCTTCATGATTCGCTTCATGATGTTTTCAACACCGTTGTAGAACTGTGCAATAAAGGATGCCAACGCAGCTTTGGTTCTGATGTCAGGTTCATGGTCAGAGTATTCCCTGATAATACCTGTAATTTCATTTAAGATTTTTTCAATTGACTCAATCTCAATACGGATTGGCTCCAACTGCTCATCACTGTACATAAATCAGCCTTCCAGTCTTCCGGATATAATCTGAAAACCTGTCATTACCGTACAACTTAACAAGATCAACTTTTACATCGAGTTCTTCTTCCAGTCGTACAGCAAGATCAAGGATATCTCCTTTCGCCTGACCATCTATAGCTATGTCGAGATCATTCGCATCAGTGAAGCTTTTGGCGGCACTTCCAAAAAGGATTAATTCTTTTACTCCAAATTCACGGCAAACAGAAACTGCTTTATCAAGAGATTTTTGTGTAATCATTTACAAATACCAATTTTTGAGTTGTTCAAGATAATAAATTAATCTGAATTAGAGTAAGGTACAACAAATCACAGATGATTTTTAGAGCCATTAGGTACAACAGTAGTTCTCATTTCCTCTGATCTTTTATGAATATGAAACACTTCACAAAAGTTGTTGTTTCTTCTTTTGCATATTTCCCCTCCCCCTCCAGGATTTGGCAAATACCCCCTAAATGGTTAAATTTTAGGTTTGATAATCAATCTTTACTATAAACACAATTCCGGTACCATGAAACTTCAAACCATGTTCGTAAAAACGCTTTTTTTGGCAGTGATACTCTTATCCATGCCGGTTCTTTCAAATTCTCTTCTCACTCAGGGCGGGGACATTGTGCAGAGCGTTTCAATTCAGATTTCACCTTTTGACGCTCAATGCAAAATAAACGGAACGGTCGTGGTGCCTGCGGAAGTGAAAAAACTTCCTGTGGGTGAATACTCGGTGGAACTGACAAAAGCGGGTTACAAAACATATAACAACAGGTTTACTGTTTCGGAGAACAACCGCCACTTCATTTTTATAATGGAACCTGAGAATATTACGGGATTGCTCGTAAAAACCACACCCCAGGGTGCCTCGGTTTATATTGATGATGAATTAAAGGGAACCAGCGATGCGGGATATCTCCTTCCTGTAAAGAAATATACCGTGAGGGTAGAGATGGACAAATATCTTCCTGTGGTTCAGACCATTGACGGAACTTCTCCTGCAAAACTTTATACCCTCGACTTGAAACTGGTTAAAAACACCGGATTCCTAAAGATAAACTCGAATGCACAAAATCTGATTGTCGAAATAGACGGTGAGATAGTGGAACAGCAACAACAGTATGAACTTGTTGCCGGCACTCACCGGATCAGGGTGACCGGAACGAATTATTCGGAATACAGGACAGAAGTAACCATAACCCGGGGGAAAACCACTTCCATAAGGGCGAATATCGAGAAACTGACGGGTGTTTTACAGCTTAATGTAACCCCCGCAAACGCACTCGTTATGATTGGCAAGGCAAATTACGAAAGCATCAAAACCCTTGAACTTGAACCCGGAAAATATCTTGTTTCACTTTCCGCAGATCTTTATGATTCATACAGCACCGAAGTTACAATTCAAAAAGGGAAAACATCCTGGTTAAATGTGAACCTGAAGAAAAATGCGGGAGTTTTGGCAGTTACAAGAAAACCCGATATTGTACGGATAAATGTTGATGGTGTTGATTACGGCGCTGTAAACAGAGTCGAACTCTCCCCCGGCGAGCACCTCCTGACTGCACAGATTGATTCATCATGGTACCCTTTTTCACAAAACATCTCCGTGGCAAAAAACAAAACCACAAATGTGAAAATTGATCTTAAGAGAATAAAAGGGACTTTCCTGTTCAATTCGGTTCCTTTTACGAGCAAGGTAAAACTTATACAAAATTTTGAGAAGAAATTTGAGTTTACCGGCACAAAAATTATTGAAGAACTGCCCATCGGGGATTACACGGTTGTTGTAACCTGCGAAGGACATAAAGGATTGAGAAAAGAGATTACAATTCTTGAAAACAAGTCGTATGCCTTCGATCTGAAACTTGAACCGGGAAGCGATGACATGCTGGTTTCAGAAATGGTGAAAAACAGATTTGTGTTGAACAAAATTGACCGCGGCTATTTCTACATGGGTGCCACGCAAGAACAGGGTTCGAGCGCAAGGATGGAACAGCCTGTCCGTCTCGTGGCAATAGATCAGTTTTATATTGGAACAACCGAGGTTTCGCGTGCCCTTTGGGAGGAAATAACCGGGAGCGACCCCTCAATATTTGCTGCGGGCGGAGACAAAGCAAAACTCCCCGTCGAAAATATTTCGTGGCTCGAAGCTGTGGCATTTTGCAACAAATTGAGCGAGAAGGAAGGACTTACTCCCTCATATAAAATTGACGGGGATTCCGTCATCTGCGATTTTAATGCAAACGGATTTAGACTGCCGACCGAGGCTGAATGGGAGTTTGCCGCGAGAGGTTCGGACTCTCTGAAGCAGTTCCGTTTTTCCGGTAGCAATTCACCTGAAATTGCCGGATGGATAAATTCCAATTCCGGCAGAAAGACCAATGCTGTCGCGCAAAAAACCAAAAACTCCAACGGTTTATACGATATGACGGGAAATGTCGCTGAATTCTGTAACGACTGGTACGATAAATACAATCCGAACGAAATTGCAAATCCAAAAGGACCGCAATCAGGAAGAAAAATCGTTGTAAGAGGCGGAAGCTGGAACTCGACAGAGGGTAAATCGAGAGTCGCCGCCCGTGATTCGTTGGGTATGGGTCAGAAAAAATCGACCACCGGTCTTCGCCTCGTCAGAAAAGGCAATTAACCCCTTGCGACACGAATGAAACTCCTCTTCACAGCGCTGGTTATTTCCCTGTTCTCATTCTCCTTTGTGAATGAAGAGAGAGGGGCTCAGCCGCTTGATCTGATTTTTGTGGAGGGAGGAAGTTTTGCCATGGGTTGTTTCGATCCCAGAATCCCGTGTGATGATGATGAATCGGAAATGAGGGATGTTACAGTTTATGCTTTTTATATCTCGACAACCGAGATAACCCAGGGATTGTGGGAGGATGTAATGGGAAACAATATTTCCATAGTGCGTGAGCCTTCACTTCCTGCAAACAACATAAGCTGGTACGATGCCGTAAAGTTTTGCAACAACCTGAGCCTCAAATACAATCTGAATCCCTGTTACACAATCCGCGGACAGAAAGTCACCTGCAATTTCAAAGCGAACGGCTACAGGCTTCCGACCGAAGCGGAATGGGAGTACGCTGCACGGGGTGGAAAGTCGGGCAAAATGAAACTTTTCAGCGGAAATGATGATCCTCTACAGGTGGGGTGGTACAGAGAGAATTCGAACGGAAAAATGCGTCCGCCGAAGCAAAAATCCCCCAATGAACTCGGAATTTTTGACATGTCGGGAAATCTTTGGGAGTGGTGCTGGGACTGGTATGCTCCCTACTCGGGTGAGCAGGTTATTGATCCCAAGGGACCTGATAAAGGAACGGGAAAAGTGCTCCGCGGTGGAAGCTGGAATTATGACAGCAAATCCGCAAGAAACTCAAACAGATTTTACACATCACCCAACTCGAGATCTGCCACTTTTGGATTCAGAGTTGTGAAGAAAGTCGGATAGGTTTTTCCGTCAGTCCTTTAGCTTTTTCTTCAGTTCATCGAGCTTGTTCAATGCCTGAACGGGAGTAAGCTCCTCAACTTTTATGTCTGAAATCTCCTTCCTCAAGGCATCATCCGTGAACTCAAAAAGAGACAGTTGATAAAATCCCTGTTCTTCCTGTTCCTTTTTAATCTTTCTTGCCTTTTTTACTTCATACGGAGTCAGTTCCTTGCTTTCGAGGTTTGCCAGAATCTCTTTTGCCCTCGAGGTAACTTCCAGAGGGAGTCCCGCCATCATGGCGACCTGAATACCGTAGGAGTGGTCTGCGCTTCCCGGTGAGACTTTGTGAAGGAAGATAACCTTGTCATCGTATTCCCTTACCTGCACCCTGTAGTTTTTGATTCGGGGGAATATCTCCGCCATCTCGTTCAATTCGTGATAGTGTGTGGCAAAAAGGGTTTTTGCAGCGCAACGGGGATTTTCGTGAAGGTACTCGGTCATCGACCAGGCGATTGACAGTCCGTCAAAAGTACTGGTGCCCCTCCCGATTTCATCGAGAAGGATGAGGCTTTTGCCGGTTGCATTATTCAGGATGTTTGCTGCCTCCTGCATCTCGACGAGGAATGTGCTCTCGCCGGCGGTGATGTTGTCACTTGCCCCTACACGGGTGAAAATTCGATCAACAATTCCGATTTCGGCTTTTTTTGCAGGGACAAAGGAACCGATTTGTGCGAGCAGCACAAGCAAACCAAGTTGACGGAGATAAACCGATTTTCCAGCCATGTTGGGACCTGTGAGCACAATTATCTGATCCTTTTCACAGTCGAGCAGGTAATCGTTTGAGGTAAACTTCTCTCCCGGAGGCAGTATTCTCTCAACCACGGGGTGACGGGAATCGTATATTTCTATCTTTTTTGACTCGGTAACGAGAGGTTTCACATAGTTGTACTCAACCGCAGCTTCCGCAAACGAGTTTAGACAGTCGAGCATTGCTATCAATTTCGCATTTTTCTGCACCACTTCCGTGAAGGAGGAAGTGTACATCCTTACATCGTTAAAAAGCTCTGCTTCGAGAGAGCGGATATTATCTTCCGCATGCAAAACCTTCTCTTCGTAAACCTTGAGATCGGGAGTAATGTATCTTTCGGCGTTCACGAGGGTCTGCTTCCTTATGTACTCGGGGGGTACCTTTTCCCTGTGAACATTACTGATTTCGATGTAGTAACCGAATACACGGTTGAAACTTATCTTAAGAGATGATATTCCCGTTCTTTCCCGTTCCACTTTCTGGAGGTCGGTGATCCAGTCCTTCCCCGAATAGAGGATCTCCCTCATTTCATCGAGTTCGATGCTGTATCCACGCTTGATTACCCCTCCGTCAGCGAGAGAAAGCGGAGGATTATCGGAGATTGCCTCATCAATTTTTGCAGTTACATCGTTTAGAGGTACGAGTGACTCCCTCAGACGGTTCATAACGGGATTGTCGATCTCGTATAAAATTTTGATAATCTCCGGGATTTCGAGCAGGGAATACTTGAGTGAGACAATTTCCCTTGGGGTGGCTCTCCCCGTGCAGATTCTTGAGATCAACCTCTCGAGATCCCCGATGTTCGACAGGTTTTTTTTAAGTTTCTCCCTCGTCTTCTTCACATTGTAGAGAGCCTCAACAGATTCCTGTCTTTGAAGTACCGGTTCAAGTTTTGTGAGGGGGGAGGATATCCATTTTTTAAGGAGTCGTCCACCCATAGGGGTTTCGGTTTTATCTAGTACCGCAAAAAGTGTCCCGTCTTTCCCACCGTCTGCCATCGAATAGGTAATCTCAAGGTTTCGTTTGGTTGACCAGTCGAGGACCATATACTCTAAAGGGTTATAGACCGAAAGTTTGGTCAGGTGGGTCAGGTTCGCTTTTTGTGTCTCCTGCAGATAGTGGAGCACTGCACCTGCAGCCGGCAGAGCGATCTCCATTTCACTCGCTCCATATCCCTTCAGATTAACCGTTCCGAAGTGTTTCAGAAGAATTTCCTTTGCATACTCACGGTTAAAAATCCAGTCGTCAAGTTTGGTTATTCTTGCTTCGCTGCCAGAGGAAGAGAGGAGGGCGGTGACAACATCCTTCGATTTTCGCGGAGAGAGAACTTCAGCCGGGGCAATCACACCGATCTGGTCGGTGAGGTGAGCCGTCTCCACTTCGAAGAGGGAAAAATCGCCAGTGGAAATGTCGCAGAACGCAACCCCTGAAACAGGATCTGCAAAATTCACAGCCATCAGATAATTGTTTTTCTTCAGATCGAGCACTTTGTCCGAGAAAACCACTCCGGGTGTAACAACTTCGATAACTTCCCTTTTCACTATTCCCTTTGCAAGTTTCGGGTCTTCCACCTGCTCACAGATTGCCACACGATAACCCGCTCTCACGAGTTTCGGGAGGTAGCTTTCCACTGCGTGGTGGGGGAACCCCGCGAGAGGCACATCACCTGCGGCACCATTTGCTCTTTTGGTGAGGGTGATACCTAGTACTTTTGATGCAATTCGTGCATCTTCTTCGAATGTCTCATAGAAATCTCCCATCCTGAAGAGGAGGACTGTATCGGGATTTGCCTGCTTTATCTTGAAATACTGAGCCATTAAAGGGGTTTGAGACATAGGGAATTATATTCTTTCGTGACGCTTCAAAGGTTGAAAAAATGCAAAATTGTTCTTTTTGAAGAAACTTTTAAAAATAATGATAAAAAATAATCATTTAGTTGGTTTTTATATTTGTATATGATTCAATTATTTAAGAAATTAAGTTTCTGTTTTATAATAGAATTCGTATTCCGGTTACATCATCAATCATTAAAAATTCAGGAGAGAAGCCGTGAAGCTTACTCTTAGGCGTAAAGTAATAGCACTCGTGCTGTTCGCCGCACTTTTACCGCTTGTTGTCACTCAAATCGCAGTTTTCCGCATAAAAGGAAATATAAGTGAGAGAACGGAAGCCGAACTTGATACTCTCGGGAGAGAGGCGCTCAAGCAGATAGTCTGGGATATGTACTCACTCTGCAGCACTTCCAACGATCTCATCCAGGAAAAGGTTGATCGTGCCCAGAAAATTGCATGGCAGATACTTGAAGCCGATGGCGGACTAAAGTTAAGCGGTGACAAGGTTGAATGGATAGCTATTGATCAATATACCAAAAAAAGCATCAAAGTTACCATCCCAAAACTGATGCTCGGCGGGAAGTGGCTCGGACAGGTCACTTCGTTCTCCACACCGGTTCCGATTGTCGACGAAATTCACAACTCAATGGGTGTGGTTTCAAGCGTTTTTCAGAGAATGAACAACGAAGGTGACCTGATCAGAGTGGCAACCAATGTTTCAACCAACTCGCAGCAAAGATCACTCGGAACATTTATCCCTGCCGTAAAACCTGACGGTACAAAAAACGAAGTGGTGGAAGCAATTCTGAAAGGTCAGAGCTACAAGGGAATCTCACTCGTTGGAAGCTCCTGGTACATCGCTTCATACGAACCCGTCTTTGATGACAACAAACAGATTATAGCGGTTCTCAGTGTTGGAGAACAGATAGAAGCAGTTCCCTCGCTCAGAAAAAACATCCAGTCTGTTAAGGTTGGTGAGACAGGTAAAGTTACCGTTTATGGCGCAACGGGTGAACGAAAAGGGAAATACCTGATTACCCAGGATGGTAAAAAAGAGGGTGAAAGTGCCTGGTACAACAAAGATGTCGATGGAAAATATTATGTACAGACATTGATTGATGAAGCTGTTAAATCTGAAGATGCAGTTTTCCACTCTTATATGTGGGCGGAACCGGGAAGTGGCAACGCGCCAAGGAGGAAAATATCGGTCGCAATTCACTTCTTTAGCTGGGACTGGGTGATTGTTGCCTCCACCTACGAGGATGAATATTACTCCGCCAAGGAGGGAATAGATGCCATAACCAAGGGATTCACTCTGAATATTTTGTTATGGACATTCGGAATCCTGACTCTCACACTTCTTGTTGGCTGGTATCTGAGCAACAAGATAACCGAACCGGTGACTCAACTGATTGGAAGTGTTGAGAAAATCGCGATTGGAGACCTGAAAGCAGGGAACGATTTCCTTGAGAAGTTTGAAACACAACATAAAAAATCTCTCAGCCTCGCAAAACTGTTCAAAATCGAAGACAGCGATGAATCACTGATACTCGTGGCTGCGGTGAAGAAGATGGCTAAAAACCTCTTCTCTCTTCTCAGTCAGGTAGGCTCTTCGGGAGTTCAGGTAAATTCGTCAGTTACACAGATTACCGCATCAGCGAGGGAACTGGAAGCCACTGTGGCTGAACAGGCAGCATCAATAAAGGAAGTCACTGCCACAGCAAAAGAGATACTTCAGACATCCAACAGTCTTTTAAAAACGCTGGAGGAAAACATTGGCAACAGTGTCGCAACCGCTGCCACCACTGCCCTTGAGGGAAGAAACAATCTTCAGACGCTCGAGTCCGCTATCCACCAGTTGATTAATGCAACGGGTTCAATATCCGCCAAACTTTCGATCATAAACACCAAAGCGAATAAAATCTCCTCTGTCGTAACAACAATCAACAAAATATCCGACCAGACGAACCTCCTCTCGCTAAATGCCGCCATAGAAGCGGAAAAAGCGGGTGAGTTCGGGAAAGGATTTTCTGTGGTTGCCAGAGAGATAAGCCGGCTTGCCGACCAGACAGCGATCGCAACTCACGACATCGAACACATGGTCAGGGAAATGCAGTCGTCAGTTTCCTCCGGTGTAATGGAAATGGATAAATTCTCTGAAGAGGTGAGGAGAGACAGCATTACTGTTTCATCCATCTCCGAGAGACTTAACGATGTAATCAACAATGTGAACGAACTTGCTCCCCATTTCGAGGAATTTAACTACGGAATGAGACGCCAGACAGAGGGTGCGGAGCAGATAAGCGAGTCGATGCAGCAACTCTCTGTTGCAGCCGAACAGACGAGAGAGTCGCTGCAGGAATTCAAATCGGCAACAAGCCAGTTGAACAGCGCAGTTTCCACTCTCAATGACGAATTACAACGATTTAAGACAAGCTAAGTTATGGAAAAGCTTCAATTAACTTTCAATATCCTTCTGCGTCGCCTGACGGTGTTGCAAAAACTCGTTTTTATCGGTTTGCTGCTTGGAGTTCCCTTGACCATACTTCTTGCAATAAATCTGAATTCCCTTTGGCAGGGTGTCGAGTTTGCAGAAAAGGAGAAAAGCGGCATCAGTTTTATCCGCCCCCTTAGCGCATTGAAGGTTCACATCCTCGAACACAAATCATTCACATTCGCCGGCACTTCCTCGAAAGCTGATTTTCAGTCGCATATCGCAGCTCTTAATTCCAGAATAAAGGATGAGTTTGACAAACTGATTTTAACGGCGGACAAAGAGGGTGCGAATATAGAACTTGACCAGGAAACGCTCTCAAAAAAACAGGACTACGACCTTTCACCGAGGGCACTGCAGGGAAAATGGGAGAAACTCCTCACCGTCAGCAAAACAGGACAGACTGCCCAGGTCCAGCAGGAATACGACAAACTGATAAACGACTTTTACAAACTGATGAAACTGGTCTCTATAAAGTCAAAGCTTATTCTTGACCCCGAAGGCGACTCATACTATCTGATGGATGTGGCGGTTTTAAGGATGCCGAAAGTGCAGGAGCTGCTCTCCAACTCGTTTTATCTTGCAGTCGAGGATGAGCAGGACACTGTTTACAGTTTCGACAGGCTTTCAGAGATTATCTATCTTAACAGAACCTTAAGGGCGGCTATATTTGATGATATTCCCGGTTCCGTAAACAGTGCAATCGAACAGGATCCGGAATTCCACGGGAAATCGGGATCCCTTTCCCAGGTTCTTCCCCCGATGGTCGAGAAATATAAAACAGGGATCGGCTCTCTGATAGAAATCTATGAAAACATCATCAGGAACAACAAGTTATACGGTGTCGAGGATCTTACCCTTCTTACCTCTGAACAACTGGATGAAAGCCTCCTTTTTTGGGCAGCCACCCTTGATGAACTTGAAAAGGTGATCGATACCCGTATTTATACTTTCTACTTAAGCATTCTTTTCAGGTTGTTTATAGCAGGAGCGTCGTTTGTTCTCGCTTTGATTTTCATTTACTTTACAGCTCGTGGAATAATCAAACCGGTGTACGGTGTTGCCGCGATTACCAAAAACCTTGCAGAGGGAGACATAAACTCTGCGAAGGAAGAAATTCACAAAATGGAAGTCACCTACCTGATCTCGGGTGAAGAAAAGTCGAAAGACAGGGATGAGATATGGAACCTCTTCCGTGCAGTCAGAAGCACCATCTTCGATCTTGAAATCCTGCTCGGTGAAGTCGGAAAAGCGGGCATCGCAGTTACTTCCTCAGTGACTCAGATAACCTCATCGATTCAGGCGCTTAACACAGCCATAAATGAACAGGCAGCTTCAACCGCTGAAGTGAATGCCACCGGGAAAGAGATACACAGCAGTTCCATCCACCTCTCCAAAACAGTTGAGGAAGTGGCGGATAAATCGGGAAAAACATTGATGCTCGCGGATACAGGTGTCGCCGGTTTAAATGAGATTACTGGTTCGATGGCATCCCTCGAAGAGGGGTCGAAAGATATCTCCGAAAAACTTGCCATGCTCTATCAGAAGACCGGCAACATTTCAAATGTTATCACAGCCATTACAAAAATTGCCACACAGACCAATCTTCTTTCTCTTAACGCATCGATTGAAGCCGAGAAAGCGGGAGAGTATGGAGCGGGATTCTCGATCGTCGCAGCCGAAATAAAACGGCTGGCAGAGGAAACCGCCATGGCAGCCCTGGAGATAGAGGAGATGATCCACGAAATGCAACAGGCGGTTAAGGAAGGTGTCGTGGGAGTTGAGGCTTACGCCGGTACCACAAGGGTAAGTGCGGGCAGAATTTCCGGAATTGCCGAAAGTATAAATGAGATTATTCAATATACCAGGGATGTGTTGCCGAGTTTCGAAGTGGTCAGTTCACAAATGCACATGCAGACAGATGGCGCTGCCCAGATCAGCGATGCAATGAGCGAGTTGAATGCGGTGGCGGTGCACACCCGGGAATCAATTTCGGAATTCAGTGAAATCACATCCAGACTCGACGGAGCTGTCAGGTCGCTGCGTGAGGTGGTTTCAAAATTCAAGTTCGGGAGTTGACAGGTGCTTTGCCTTACTTTCGAGATAAGTGAAAACAGGTATGCCGTTGATGCAAAGGAAGTGGTGGAGATTATTCCGCCCGTGAACCTTTTTCCCATGCCAAAGGCACCCGCATATTTTGCAGGAAGATTCAACTACCGCGGCAGCATCGTTCCGGTGATCGACCTGCGTGACCTTCTCATGGGTTTTTCAACAAAAAGGCTTCTCAGCACTCGAATAATAGTCGTAAATTATTTTGTGGAAAGCGAGTCTCATCTTCTTGGACTTCTGTGTGAAAAGGTAATGGACATTATCAGGATAAAGCCCGATGAACTTCAATCACCGGGTTACATCACAGAGGAGGCAAGCTACCTCGGCAAGCTGATCAATCTTAAAACCGGTATCGTCCAGCTCGTCTCCATTAACGACCTGCTCCCTGCTTATGTGAAAAAGAACCTGTTTACGGAGCTCACAAGTGATTAGTATTGACCAGGGTCTTCAGGAGATAACGCAACTGCTCGCCGACAAAATAGGGTTGGACTATTCAACAATAGGTATTAAAAGCATTGAACTTGCTGTAAAACGAAGAATGTCACAACTTGAATTGAGCGACACCACTGCTTTTGGCATCCTCCTCCGGAGCAGCAGCAGCGAGTTACAGGCTTTTGTTGAAATGATCGTGGTTCCTGAAACCTGGTTTTTCAGGGACATCGAGCCATTTGTGTTTCTTAAGGAAGAGGTTCAATCCAAATTTATGTCTGGTCAGGTCCGTCCCTTAAAAATTCTTTCAGTTCCTTCATCCACAGGTGAAGAACCCTATTCAATCGCCATGGCTCTGCTTGATATTGGGTTTCCTCCCGACTTGTTAATTATAGATGCGGTTGATATCAGCCTGAATGCAATCGAAAAAGCAAAAAAAGGAGTGTATGGCAAATCATCTTTCCGGGGTGAAGATGAGGCAATGATCGCAAAATATTTTGTGAGGTCAGACGATGCTTTTATTATTGCGGGGAGAATCAGGTCGATGGTCACATTTCATAATGAAAATCTTGTTTCCGGGTCATTCTTCAAAAACAGATCGGGTTATGATATAATCTTCTGCAGGAATCTGGTTATTTACCTCGACGGGAAAAGCAGGGAGACTTCTGTCGCGAACATAAGGAGACTTTTGAAGCCAGACGGCATCCTTTTTGCGGGACATACTGAAGTAATGTTCTTTTCCTCTTCAGGTTTCAGGGCAATCCCCCGGGCAAAATCGTTCGCCCTTTCTCCTTTTGAGGCTGGTCAGCAGAAGCCCAAATCAGAATTTCGGCAGACAAGGGAAGGTCTCCAGCCCAAAACAGCAAAACCGGTTTCTCCTTTCCTTCCACCAAGGCAGCAGAGGTCAACCCTTTTTACTTCAAGCCGTGTTGAAATCGTCGTCAAGGAGGAGCAATTCGATCTTGACTACATCAAGGAACTTGCCAACAGGGGGGAACTGACACCCGCCCGGAAAAAGTGCGAACAGCTTCTCTTTAATGATCCCACAAACAAAGATCTTATCTGTCTGATGGGAGAGATTGATCTTGCCACGGGACTGATGGATGAAGCCGAAAACAACTTTTTGAAAGTATTGTATCTCGAGCCAAATCATATTGAATCCCTCGTACATATTTCACTCCTTTACGAAAAAAAGGGGGACAGGGATAAGGCTTCAATCTATAAAGACAGAATAAAACGGCTTCAGGAGAGGTCGAGATGAAAATTAAAAAAGAGAACAGATGCTGGAAGGTAATCGGTGTTTTTGGAGACAAATCTTGTGAAAGTCTCACAGAATACCTTCACTGCAAACACTGTCCGGTTTATTCAAATTCCGCCAAGGAGTTCTTCGACCGTGAGATTCCACACGAGTTTCTTGACTCATGGACACTGGCGCTCTCAAAAAAGAAAGAGACCAAAGAGCGAGGCGACCTCCCCGTAACAATTTTCAGACTCGGAACGGAGTTTCTCGCCATTGACACAAACAGCTTTCTTGTAGCTGTGGAGTTGAAGCCTGTACATTTTGTCCCTTTCAGAACAAACCGTACTTTCAGAGGTCTGGTTAATATAGACGGTGAATTGTTGCTCTGTTTCAATCTTGATACTCTGCTCGGCATCTCCCGTTCCGGGGAAGAGGTTAAGACAGAAAAGGCAGTGTATAAAAGAATGATCGCAGTTAAAGGAGCGGGTGAGAGAGTTGTGTTCGAAGTGGATGAAGTGATTGGTGTATCGCGAATCATATCCGGAACCATTAAGCAACTTCCTTCAACGGCTCAGAAATCGAGCGAAATATTCTCGAAAGGGATATTCGAACTCGATGAGATTACTGCAGCCCTGCTCGATGAGCATAAGATTTGTGAATCGTTCAGATCATCAATTAAATTTCAATAAGCATGCAAAACAGTGCCCTTTTAGAGATATTTCGCAGCGTAATCACGGACAACCTTCCGAAGTTTGAGTCTGCTGTTTCCTCCGGTACAGGAGATGATCTGAAGGTGATAGCTTCCACCGTTCAGGCAATCCGGTCGGCTGCGAAAGTTGTTGGTATCGATCCGGTCGCAGAATTATGCAAGTCGATGGAATCGTTTCTTAACCAGTTAATTGAGTCAGGCGGAAATCTTTCAGAGCTCCACGAGAATTTCTTCGTAACTGCAGGTGAAATATTCAGAGAGTTCGGGAACAAAGAACCCGCAGATATTGCCGGATTTCTTTCAGAGAAGAGAAGTGTAATTCAGGATCTTGCCGGTTATTTCAGCAAACCCCTGGCACCGGTTCAACAGGAACCCCCGAAAAAAGAGAAAAAAGAAGTAAAACCCAATTATGATCCTGTACTCGTCGATCTCTTTAAGATAGAACTTGAATCGCACACCAAAGTGTTGGAAAAGGGACTCGTGGATGCCGAGGGTGAAACTTCAAATGAGAAACTCGAACCCCTTATGCGTTCCGCCCACTCGATCAAGGGAGCTGCCAGAATTGTCGGCGTCCATCAGGCGGTGGGACTTGCCCATGCAATGGAAGACCTGCTCAGTCACTCCCTCAAAGGGGAAATCAGACTCACGGGAAGCCATATTGATCTGCTCCTTAAGGGAAACGATTTATTTAAAATGATCGCAGCACTCCCCGTTGATGAGATTTTTTCGGAGATTGACAATAATATCGATCAAATCAACTCCCTCTCCTCTGCCCTAACTGCAGCGTCAAAAGGGGAAACAGCACCATCGCAACCTGCGCAGAAACCAAAAACAACAACTGAAAGCGGGGATAAGCAATCTGATTCTCCATCGCCGGTTCAAACTCAGGCTGCTCCACCTCCATTTCCATCTCCTCAGCCACAGCGTCAGGAGAAAAAGGAGGACGCCCTCTTTGTAAGGGTTCTTGCAGAAAACCTCAACAGACTTTTGGGTCTCGCCGGTGAAATAAAGATTCAGGCAAAGTTTACCAAACCTTTTCAGGGGTATCTGCTTGCAACAAAGCAGACTCTGAGGGAAGCGGTGAGGAGTCAGGAAGGACTTAATGCAGCCATGGAAAACCTTGGGGTGTTCCCGGAGGTAGCGGCAGAACTCGACAGTACGCAGGAGGTGCTCGAAAGACTCGAGTGGAACATCAATACCATGATCGACAAGTTTGATGTCTTCTCAAGAAACATCGAAAGGCTTTCCGAGTCACTCGGAAATCAGGTGATTGAATCGAAAATGAGACCAATTGCCGACGGCTTGCACGGAATTCCACGAATGGTAAGGGACCTTGCAAAAGATTCGGGTAAAAAAATCCGGCTGGAAATAGTTGGAGAGGATACGATGATCGACAGGGACATTCTGGATAAGATTGAGGCTCCTCTGTCACATCTGATTGCAAATGCCGCCGACCACGGAATCGAATCACCCGAGGAGAGGATCGAAGCCGGAAAGAAAGAGACGGGCAAAATCCTCCTCGAAGCAGGTCACAGAGCAGGATTCCTCACAATCTCCGTATCGGATGACGGCAAGGGAATAGATGATGAATCGTTGAGGAAAAAAATTGTCGAGAAGGGGTATGTTACCGCTGAAATGGCAGGAAGCCTCAGTAAATCCGAGATCCTCGACTTCCTGTTTCTCCCAGGGTTCTCCACAAAAGCCGGAGTGACCAAGGTTTCGGGAAGGGGTGTCGGTCTCGACATCGTAATGAACCTTATCCATCAGGTAGGTGGAAAAACCAAGATCGAATCGGAACCCGGAAAAGGGAGTGTCTTTACACTTCAACTGCCCGTTACCCTCTCTGTTATCAGAGCCCTGCTGTTTAAGGTTAACTCGGAACTTTACGCCATCCCTCTCGCGAGGGTTGAAACACTCCTCAGCATCAGGGAAGAGGAAATACTGACGGTGGAAGACAGACAGTTTATTAAATGGAATAATGAGAACCTCGGTATAGTAAATTGTGCAAGATTGATGAATCTCCCCGGCGAAAGTGAAAAGGGGACTTTTATCAATCTCGCTGTTATTGGTGACAGAACGGCAAAGTATGCTGTTGCTGTCGATGCCTTCCTCGGAGAGAGAGACCTCGTTGTCTCTGCCATGGATGGAAAACTTGGCAAAATACCAAATATTTCTGCTGCTGCAATTCTCGAGGAGGGATCTGTTGCCCTGATAATAGATCCCGACGATCTTGTTCGTTCCATCGAGAAATATATTCACGGTTCGAAGCTCGACAAAGTAACCTCAAGTTTTATGGTATCAGGTAAAACCAGAAAAATACTGGTGGTGGATGATTCTCTCACGGTCAGGGAAGTGGAACGAAAACTTCTCGAAAACAACGGTTACAGTGTTACAACGGCTGTTGACGGAGTCGACGGCTTTAATTCGCTGCAAAGAGAAGACTTCGACCTCGTGATCACCGATGTCGATATGCCAAGAATGAATGGAATTCAACTCGTTGAAAAAATAAAATCTGATCCTAAATTTAAAACCATACCTGTCATGATTGTGTCATATAAAGACAGGGAAGAAGACCGTCTCCGGGGTTTGAATGCCGGAGCAAACTATTATCTTACCAAAAGTTCGTTTCATGACGAATCACTTGTTAATGCGGTGATCGATCTGATCGGAGAGGCAAAATGAGAATAGGAATTGTTAATGATCTTTCCCTCGCTGTCGAAGCGCTCAGGAGGGTGGTTTCAGCCATCGATGGCCTCGAAATTGCCTGGGTTGCTTATAACGGCAAACAGGCGGTTGAGTTCGCAATAAAAGACAGACCTGATCTGATTCTGATGGATCTGATTATGCCCGAGATGGATGGTGTTCAGGCTACCGCGGAAATTATGAAAAAATCACCGTGCGCAATCCTTGTGGTTACAGCATCGGTTGGCGCAAACTCATCGAAGGTTTTTGAAGCAATGGGGCACGGTGCCCTCGATGCTGTTGCCACACCTGTTTTCGATTTTTCGGGAAACGCCACTGGTGCCCAGGAACTGATCAACAAAATAAACTCTTTGAAAAGACTGATCCAGGGGAAAAGTTACTTTAAGCCTGTTATTCCGCCAAAACCGGCAAAGATGGACTTTCCTCTTGTCGCCATTGGTTCCTCCACAGGGGGTCCCAAAGCACTTGCCACCATTTTCTCTGCACTTCCCGAAAAATTCTCCGCTGCCATCGTTGTTATTCAGCATGTGGACCAGCGGTTTGCGGAGGAACTTGCGAGCTGGCTGGACAAGCAGACTCAGTTGAGTGTAAACATTGCCGTTCATGGAGAGGCACCCGAACCGGGGAAGGTGTTGCTCGCCGGAACGAATGACCATCTGATTCTGGACAATCACGGCAAGTTTGCGTATGTTACGGAACCAAAAGATTATCCGTACCGCCCCTCGGTGGATGCTTTTTACCATTCACTGTGCGATAACTGGGGAGCAAAAGACACCGCTGTTCTTCTGACCGGAATGGGGAAGGATGGTGCCGAAGGTTTGCTCAAGTTAAAGGAAAGTGGATGGCTGACCATCGCTCAGGATGAGGCGTCCTCAATAGTTTACGGAATGCCCAAAGCTGCGGCAGACATTAACGCAGCAAAAAAAATACTTGATCCCGCTAAAATAGCTTTCGAACTGTCACTTCTTTATGGAAGAAAGGAATTTAAATAATGATACAGCAGAACAAGGAACTTAAAAAATATAAAATAAAAGTCCTTCTGATTGATGATCAACAAATAGTCGGTAGTGCAGTCTCAATGATGCTTTCCACCGAAAAGGATATTGAGTTCCACTTCTGTCAGGAGCCTGCCCTTGCACTCTCCAAAGCGGAAGAGATAGAACCAACGGTTATTTTACAGGACCTTGTGATGCCTGATATTGACGGCCTCACACTTGTAAAATTCTTCAGGGGGCATCCGAGGCTGAAGGATGTTCCCCTGATTGTTCTCTCTTCAAAAGAGGAGGCTGTAACAAAAGCCGATGCATTCGAAGTGGGGGCAAATGACTATCTCGTGAAGCTTCCCGACAAGATCGAGCTTATCGCAAGAATCAGGTATCACTCCAAAGGTTATATCGCCCTGATGGAGAGAAATGAAATGTATCAGGCTCTCCTTGAAAGCAAAGAGGCGCTTGCAAACGAACTTAACCGTGCGGCGGAATATGTGATTTCACTCCTGCCCGACCCTTTGAAAAAGGGGATCGTCCTCTCGGAGTGGAGATTTGTCCCTTCGGCTGATCTCGGAGGTGACTCTTTTGGGTATCACTGGATTGATGATGATCATTTTGCCGTATATCTTCTGGATGTCTGCGACCATGGTGTGGGACCCGCACTTCTCTCCGTTTCCGCGCTGAATGTTTTAAGAAGCCAGACTCTTCCCAATACCGATTTTAGAGACCCCGTTTCTGTTCTCAACACACTCAACGAAACATTTGTGATGGAAAAACAGAATAATCTCTATTTTACCATCTGGTACGGTGTGTTCAACAGGACAACCCGTGAACTCGTTTATGGAAGTGCGGGACATCCCCCTGCCCTCCTGTTTGTTCCCGATGGTGAGGTGAAAGAACTTATAACCAAGAATCTGATTGTGGGGCATCTCCCTAATTTCCCCTACAAATCTGCCCGGGTGAATGTTCCCGAAGGTGCTAAATTCTATGTCTTTTCTGATGGTGTATATGAAGTGGAAGTGACGCCGGGAAAAATGTGGACGCTCGAGGAGATGAGGGATCTGATCGGAAAGGAACAGTCAGTCGACAATTCCGAACTCGATAAGCTCTACACACATATTAAAATGCTAAATCGCGACAGTAATCTGCCCGATGATTTCTCAATACTAAAACTTTCTTTCTGATAGAAATATGAATTTAAAACAGATTCTGCTCCTCTCCTTTTTTCTCCTTCAAGTTCAGGTTGTTTCGCAGGACCTGCCAAAAGGGATGACTCCTGCCGAACAGGAGATGATGAAAAATTATCGCTTTCCTTCATCAACCGAGGCTTTTACTACACCCCCGCCATTCCCCGTAAGGACGATGGCAGAGTGGGAAACCTTGAGTTCGATTTTGATCACCTGGACAAGTTATCAGTCGATTCTCCGTCAGATAGTTGATTACGCCCAGGAGGAGTGCCTCGTTGTTATTGTCTGCAGCGATTCAAACTCGGTGAAGACTTATCTTACTTCGGGCGGAGTTCCAATCAGGAATCTTAAGTTTATTCAGGCAGCTTTCAACTCAATATGGATCAGGGATTATGGTCCATGGGCGGTCTATGGCGGTGGTGTCGATTCACTGGTGCTGGTTGACTGGGTCTATAACCGCCCGAGACCGAGTGATGATGTCATTTCTCAGGTCTTTTCGACATGGTCGGGTTTGCCTTTGTATCAGACAATAAATGAACCGTATCGTTTGGTCGCAACAGGCGGTAACTTTATGACGGACGGGTTGGGGACGGCTTTTTCATCAAAACTTATTGTAAATGAAAACACAAACAAAACCGATGCACAAATCAATGCGATCATGGCTGACTACATGGGAATCAACCGGTATGTAAAGATGGATGTCCTCCCTTATGACGGTATTCATCATATAGACATGCACATGAAACTGCTCGACGAAGAGACACTTCTTGTAGGGCAGTACCCTCAGGGTATTTCCGATGGTCCACAGATCGAGTTGAATCTCCAGTATATTCTCAATAATTTCCTCACACCTTTCGGAAGACCTTATAAGGTTGTCAGAATTCCCATGCCACCGGACGGCAGTAACCAGTATCCCAGCCAGGGTGGCGACTACAGAACTTTCACAAACTCCGTTTTTGTGAATAAAACTGTAATTGTCCCAACTTATGACCTGCGTTACGACTCCACAGCCTTGAGGATATACAGAGAGGCGCTCCCCGGTTATAATGTGGTGGGGATTAACTGCAATTCCATCATCCCTGCGAGTGGTGCCATTCATTGCATTACAAAGGAAATCGGAGTTGTTGATCAGATCCACATCGTTCACGACAGACTTCCGTTCAGAAAAGCTGAACCGGGAAGCGGTTATCAGATAAAAGCGTACATGAAAAGCAAGTTGCCCCTTGTCTCCAAAAAGCTTTATTACACCCTAGACACAACCGCGGCCTGGAGCCAGGTACCGATGCAGACCGTATCAGGTGACACAGTTGCGGGTTATATTCCGGAAGTTCCGACAGGAACAAAAATTTATTACTACATCGAGGCTGTCACTGCAAACAGGACTAGTACAAAACCCGTTACCGCTCCTGCAAACAACTTCAATTTTACCGCTGACGGCTCACTCCCTGTGGAACTCGTTTCGTTCGATCTCTTCACACAAAACGGTGTCGTAGTCCTTAAATGGGCAACAGCTTCGGAACTGAATAACAGAGAGTTTGTTGTTGAGAGAACCGTAAAGGGAGGAAGCGACTGGATAACAGCGGGAAGTGTTCCCGGAAAAGGGACCACCACTTCAACAACAGAATATTCCTTCACGGACAGAAACCCCGGTACAGGGGTCTTCAGTTACCGTCTTCGACAAATTGATCACGACGGTTCATTTAAGATTTACAACGGAGGCGATGTATCAGTCGAGCTGTTTGATTTCACACTTTATCAGAACTACCCCAATCCGTTTAATCCATCGACTGTTATATTCTACAGCATGAAAGAGGACGGAATAGCGAATCTCGCTGTTTATAACGCTCTCGGTGAGAAAGTGGTGCAACTTCACGATGGTCCGGCGGGAAAAGGGATTCACAAGGTGGAGTTCAACGCATTAAACATGCCGGCAGGGGTTTACTTCTACAGATTGAATGTCATGGAAACAGGAGGCGGAACGGGCTTCACCTCTGTTAAGAAAATGATTCTCTCAAAATAGACACGCTTTAAAATAGTTGAAGCAGGACGGAGACCACCGCCCTGCTTCTGTGCGATTAATTAATCAGGCAGGTTTATTTTCTAAAACTTATTGTTTCTTCTTCTCTTCAGGCTTTCCATCAGCCATCGTGAGACCCAAGCCTCCGTGATCCATGACTATGTCATGCGCTGTAACCTGTTTACGGCTTCTGCGTCCGTCTAAAACAATCAATACAGCAAATGTCAATAATACTAATATAACTACCATTTTGAGTCTCCTTCCCGAGCACTTGTTTTACATTCCTGCTTATATATATGCAAATAGCGTGCCAAAAAAATTCACAAGACTCTAACTCATTTAATAACAACAGGTTACCGGATTTTTAGCCAAATGAGTGTTTTGGAAAAATGTGGAAATATTCAACACACAAAATGAGGAAACCAGTTAACTGCTTATAAAACAAGGGATTAACCCTGTTTAAGAATTCAACAGGTAAAATACAGATTCAACACTCTGCAAAAGGCTTAAATATTGCCTTCTTTTACCGGGTTTTTGGTATCCGTTCATTGCTAAAATTTTAGTAAATTTCAGGTCGCCGAAAAGATTTTTAGTTTATTTCCGGTTACTCAATTCAGCAGGAATCTTGTGCACAGACTATTTCCGGTATTTTTACCGGCTCTCACCATATTTCTTGTTCTGCTTTTCACAACCGGTTGTGACACGGGTGAGGTACATTCCATTTCATCTGAATTCAGGTCGCTAAAGGAGGAAATTAGAAAAACTCCGGGTGACGACCCCGTCTATCCAAAACTTCTCGATTCTCTGATAAATATGTCGAACAGAGGCGACCGCCCCGAAGAGCAGGTTGAGGCTCTGTCATTTGCGGGAGAATATCACTATGTCACGGGTGATTATAAATCTGCACTCAATTCCTATAAAAAACTGGTGGCAATTGCGGAGGAACACGGCTTGAGTCTTCAACTGGGAAAGGGACTTGATAATCAGGGGAAGACCTTTTTCAGACTTAAGGACCGCAACAATGCCATAGCATCATTTAAAAAGGCTGCCGCTGTATGCGAAGTTTCAGGAGATTCAACAGGTGTCGGGTCGGCTCTGAATAATGTGGGATTCATGTACTGGCAGGAATCGAACTTCGACAGTGCCATTATCTTCTTCAATAAGGCTCTCGATGTAAGAAGCAAACTTTCCAACAACGACCACCATGCCTCGACCCTGAACAATCTGGGGACAATTTACTTCAACTGGGCAATCTACGATAAAGCTCTTGAATACTATATGAAATCTCTTGCTTTGCAAAAAGAGATAGACAATAATTACGGAATCACAATCAGTCTGTCAAATATTGGACAGGTATATGACCAGACATCCCAGCACGAGGAAGCTATTCAGTATTACAGGGAAAGTCTGCCCTACGCTATCGAATCAAAGGATACACAGGTCGTCGGTTATGCATACCAGGGACTTGGATACGCATTCGAACCAATCAATATCGACTCTTCAATCTACTATTTGAAACTCTCTCTCGAGACCTATAAAAAAGCAAAATATGTACCGGGGGAGATTCTCTCACTAAAGGGGATAGGTAATTTTTATCTCAAGCAGAAAAATTATGAAGTAGCCGAGGGGCATTTTACACAGATGTATCAGCTTGCTCAAAAAGAAAAAATAATGCTCAGAGAGGCAGAGGCGCTTAAAGGTCTTGGAGAGGTGAGGCTTGCGCAAAATGATATCGTTGCTGCGGAACAATATCTTTCATCGGGTATTAAGGATGCCGAGTCCATCAACAATAAAGTGCTGCTAAGGGATATTTTCAAACTCCTTAGCGAAATCTATGAACGCTCGGGGCAGACAGACTCTGCTTATTTATACATTAAAAAGCATATTCTTTTTGCTCAACAAATCCAGGACGAGGAAATGAGCAGAAAACTCTTCGGCTTGAAGAATAAATTCCAGTTCCAGAAATACGAGACAGACCTGCAGAGGAAAACTTTTGAGAATGAAACTCAAAGGTTGATAATCTCGAGTGTTGGTGTCCTGCTCCTCCTTCTTGTTGCAGTAGCATGGTTGCTCTACAGGATGAATAAAAAGAAGGAACAAACCAATATTGAACTGCAAAAAAACAAGGAGATGATAGAGCGGCAATCGAATGAACTTTCAGCAAAGAACAGGGAATTGGTCGAATTAAATGAGGCGAGGGACAAACTCTCTTCAATCATCGCACATGATCTTAGAAGTCCGTTTCAGAGTTTCCTCGGGTTGAGTGAGGTATTGAAGGAAGATTACTACGATCTGTCCGACAAACAGAAAATCCAATATATAACCATTCTGCACGATACCGCACAAAAATCATTCGATCTTCTCGAGAATCTTCTCTACCTCTCGGCTTCAAGAATCGGAAAGCTCGATTTTAATCCATCGGAAGTGTCAGTGTGGGAAGTGGCTGCCAGGATAGTAAAACTTTTCGATGTTCAGGCATCTGAAAAGAAAGTCAGATTGACAAACAACATACCGGAATCTGCTGTAGCTTTTGCTGACCGTGCCATGCTCGAGATTGTCATGCGGAATCTTGTAAACAATGCCCTGAAATATACCGACGAGAATGGCAGAATCGAGTTGAATTCAAGACTTGAGGGGAACAGAATTTTTATTGAAGTGAAAGATAACGGTATCGGAATGGATGAGGAAACCAGAGCCAACATTTTTAATGCCAATGTTATCAAATCCCAAAAAGGTACCAGAGGCGAAAAGGGTACCGGCCTTGGTCTTGGTCTGTGTAAGGAATTTGCTGAAAAAAACAGCGGTACAATCCATGTCGAGAGTGAATCCGGTATCGGTTCCCGGTTTATTTTACAGCTTCCCGTAAAATCAGATGTCTAAAAGGAACTTTTTAATCCTGAAATTTGTCTAATTTTCAGATTGTAATTAATGGAAATGATTGTTGAACTCAAAAAAAATCATTTTTCATTAATCTCTCATAAAATAGAACAAATTCCGCAGCCTTGTTTTTTCTGTCTGCGGTTTGTTTGGAGGAATAAAAATGTCATTCAATATCAATAAATTTACAGTAAAAGCTCAGGAAGCCATCCAAAAGGGGCTTGAAATTGCCGGCAGTTACGGAAACCAGATTGTGGAACCCGTACACATTCTCGCAGCTCTCATCGAGGAGAGGGGTGGGATTGCCGATTCCCTGATCCAAAAAACGGGAGCAAACACCGACCGCCTTCGAATCAAGGTATCTGCGGAGATGGATAAACTTCCAAAAGTCTCCGGAAGTGCTGCAAGCGACCTCAAACTCTCGCCAAACTCCTCAAATCTTTTTGAAAATGCAATGAAACTCGCAAGTGAGTTCAAAGATGAGTTTGTCTCAACCGAGCATTTGCTCCTTGCCATCTCAGGTGATTCAGGGGAGGCGGGAAGACTCCTGAAAGATGCGGGCGTATCGAAAGAGGACCTCTCCAGTGCAGTTGAAGGAATCAGAGGAGGGAGCAGAGTAACATCCCAAAATGCAGAAGATACATACGCATCGCTTCAAAAATATGGCAGAAACCTGAATGATCTCGCCCGTGCTGGTAAACTCGATCCCGTGATCGGCAGAAATGACGAGATCAGACGGGTAATGCAGGTGCTCTCAAGAAGAACCAAAAACAATCCTGTGCTGATTGGTGAACCCGGAGTTGGAAAGACCGCCATCGCCGAAGGAATCGCACAACGAATTGTTTCGGGTGATGCTCCTGAAACCATCAAGACAAAACAGCTTGTTGCTCTCGACATCGGAGCTCTTATTGCCGGTACGCAATACAGAGGACAGTTCGAGGAGAGACTTAAGGCAGTTATCAAGGAAGTTCAGAATTCCAACGGACAAATCGTCCTTTTTATTGATGAACTTCACACCCTTGTCGGTGCCGGAAAAACCGACGGGGCAATGGATGCAGCAAACATACTAAAACCCGCTTTGGCTCGTGGAGAGCTTCACTGCATTGGTGCAACCACTCTCGATGAGTACAAAAAGTATATCGAAAAGGACGCCGCCCTCGAAAGACGGTTTCAGCCCGTTATCGTGTCCGAACCGAATGAGGAAGACTCAATCTCAATCCTGAGAGGATTGAAGGAAAGATATGAGGTGCATCACGGTGTCAGAATTACAGACGGTGCCATCGTTGCCGCTGTTCAACTCTCCAATAGATACATCAGCGACAGGTTTCTGCCCGACAAGGCAATTGACCTGATCGATGAATCCGCTTCACGGCTTCGAATTGAAATCGATTCGATGCCGGAGGAACTCGACATTCTCGAGAGAAAAATCAAGCAGCTCGAAATCGAAAAGGTTGCTCTCTCAAGAGAAAAAGACGATTCATCGGTGAAAAGACTCGAAGACCTCAATGAGGAGCTCGCAGAACTCACCGAGGAAAGAAGCGGCATAAGACTCCACTGGGAGAAGGAAAAAGAGGAAATTCAGCATATCCGCGAAATAAAATCGCAGATCGAAAAACTCCGTGCCGACTCTGAGATGTTTGAAAGGGAGGGCAATCTCTCAAAAGTGGCTGAAATCAGATACGGTACACTTCCCCAGCTCGAAAGACAACTGAAAGAGGAAACCGGCAACCTCAACAAGGTGCAATCGGAGAAACGGCTTCTGAAAGAGGAAGTGGAAGCCGACGATGTCGCAGAAATCGTTTCACGCTGGACAGGTATTCCGGTTACCAAAATGCTCGAGGGTGAGAGAGCCAAGTTAATCAACCTCGAAACCCAGCTCCACAAAAGGGTCGTCGGGCAGGAGGAAGCGGTTTATGCCGTCTCGAATGCCGTCAGAAGATCCAGAGCGGGACTGCAGGACGCCAACAAACCCACGGGATCTTTTATTTTCCTTGGTACCACCGGTGTCGGCAAAACTGAACTCGCTAAAGCCCTCGCTGAAGCCCTTTTTGACGATGAACACGCAATGATAAGGATTGATATGTCGGAGTATATGGAGAAATTCTCCGTTACCCGTCTTATCGGAGCACCTCCCGGATATGTCGGCTACGAAGAAGGCGGACAACTGACTGAAGCAGTCAGGAGAAGACCCTACTCCGTCATTCTCCTGGATGAAATTGAGAAGGCTCACCCGGATGTTTTCAATGTCCTGCTTCAGGTACTTGATGACGGAAGACTCACCGACAATCAGGGACGAACAGTTGATTTCAAGAACACAATCATAATTATGACTTCGAATCTTGGTTCACACATCATTCAGGAAAGTCTCACAAATCTGGAGGATACCGATATCGACAGGGTGATGGGCACTTTAAGAATGCAACTCTCGGATCTTCTGAGGAAAACTATCAGACCCGAATTCCTCAACAGAATAGATGATGTAATTCTTTTCAAACCTCTCAGACATTCCGAGATCAGAAGGATTGTGGAGATTCAACTGGAGGCCGTAAGGGAAATGCTCTCCAAAAAAGAGATTGCCTTCTCGATTTCGCAGGAGGCTGAAGACTGGATTGCAGACCTCGGTTATGACCTGACCTTCGGTGCCAGACCGCTAAAAAGAACCATTCAGAAATATGTTATCAATCCTCTGGCACAGGAACTGATTACAGGAAACATCTCAGATGGTGATACCGTTTCAGCAGAGGTTGACGACAGAGGAAGAATCATCTTCAAAAAATCATAACCTTCCGTCTTGTTTTGAGCAGAGGCTGTCATCATTAAGGCAGCCTCTGATAATTTCCCATTACTTATATTTGCTCTTCATTTAATAATTATTCAGACCGCTTTTGAAAATATTCCAAGTTCTGGTTTTTTCCCTTTTGTGTATCTCTGCGGCATCACCACAGAAACCTGATTCAGTAACAATTCCTGCCGGAGCCGAATACAACTCGGGAAGCATTCACCGGATGCTCTACGGAGACTTATGGCGTGACCTCTGGACAACCCCCGCAAAAATTCCCGTTCTCGATCTGAATCAGTTCGATGGTGGTTTGACACCGTTCAAAAAGGAAGACTCCACCGGAACCCTCTCTCTTTTCCTGCAGGGAAGTGGCGGCAAAATCTGGAAATTTCGCTCTCTAAACAAGTTTACAACGGTTACACTTCACCCCGATCTCCGGAACACATTTGCCGGAAAATTTTTTCAGGAAATGACGGCTGCCGCTCCCCCGGCGGTCACCCTGATACTCTCACCAATGATGGATTCCCTTGGCATCCTCCATTCAACCCCGTTACTCTGTTTTATACCGGATGATGTCAGGTTGGGCGACTTCAGGGACGGGTTCAGGAACTTGCCCGGTACCCTTGAAATTGACTCAAAGTCGATTGACACCACCATAATTTCGACAGAAAATCTGATTCAAAGACTGCTTACAGCACAAAATGAAAAAGTTGACGGCAATGCATTTCTGAAGGAAAGGTTGTTCGATGTGTTTGTGAATGACTGGAACAGAGGACCTGATCAGTGGGAATGGATGAAGCCGGGCGAACCAGGCAACCCCCTCTGGAAACCTCTTCCAAAAAACAGGGACAAGGCATTCTCACGATTCGACGGACTCTATCCAAAGGCGGCTTCCTTTGTTATTCCCGAGTGGACCTCATTCGATGGTTCCTTCCCGCCTCCCGACCGTGCAACCCGAACAGGCGGGTTCCTCGACAAAATGTTCCTCTCCGAAATTTCCCGTCAGGACTGGGATTCTGTTGCAGATTTCGTAGTGGCTAAACTGACAAATGAACTTTTTGACACGGCTCTAAGCCGGTTTCCTAAGGAGTTACTTCCCGGTTCCGCTTCATATCTGAAAAATATACTCGTTGAAAGAAGAGGTAATCTGAAGGAATTTTCAGCGGGTTACTATAATTATATCAACAAGGTGGTTGACATTTTTTCAACAGACTTTAATGACAAAGTTGAAATAATCAGAACTGACACTTCAACGGTTATTGCTTTCTTAAATCAGGAGTCGGGTCAGGAGGGGAAGACGACCGTGCACTACAAAAAGAAATTCGACAGCCGTATCACGGAAGATATCAGAATTCATTTGGTTGGCGGGGATGACAAAGTTAAGATCACCGGATATGCAGAATCAGGTCCCCTTATCAGAATCGACGGAGGTAAAGGGAAAGACAGTTTTATCGACTCTTCCGAGGTCGGGGGCTGGTTCCTCAATTTTCTTCCGTTCAGAAGGGCAGAGAACAAAAACATCTTCTTCGACGATGACCCCGCAACTGTGGTGATTGATGGTCCCGGAACAGTTTTTAGAGTACAGAAACCATTTTCAGAAAACGAAGTTAAGGATTTTTTTGATCCCGTGGTTCCACAGCACGGCAGGGGGATGAGTTTTAATCCGGTTTTTGATCTTTCGAGCACACTCGGACTCCAGTTCGGGGGCGGTCCCGTTTTCACTAATTATGACTTTCGAAAGAAACCCTGGGACTCAAAAATTTCATTTGTCGTATCGTATGCCACAAAACCAAAGGACTATGATGCCGAATTCGAAGGCTGGTTCAATTCCATTATCGAAGGGACGACAATAGGCTTCAAAGCATTCCGAAAATCCATCGATTTTAACAGGTACTACGGGTACGGGAATGAAACTGCATACGATCCGGAATTTTCTTCAAAAGGGGGGTATAATATCTCCAGGGTTCACTATGCGGCAGAAGTTTCTCTTGACTATGATCTTTTTTCCGGATTACATAATTTCTACCAGGTGAGGCTGTCGCGGAATGATACGGAAGTAAATTTTCCGGGTGTTCTGGTGAATCTTCCGGCGGGACAATATGGACTTGGTGTACTTACCACCATTACCTTCGGTACAGGGTTGTTGATTGATAAAAGGGATCATCCCGATCTTCCTCTCGAGGGTTACTACTTTAAGGCATCAGGCTATTATACTCCAAAATTCTTCTACAAAAGAGGAGAGATCTACTCAGGAAATTTCGATGTCCGGGGATACATACCGGTTCCGTTCCTGAAGAACTCTGCCCTGGCACTAAGGGTTACGGGTGAAAGGGTTTTGGGCGATTTCCCCTTTTTTATGTCTGCATTTCTCGGCGGGTCGAAAAATCTCAGGGGATTCAGAAACGAGCGATTTTCCGGGGATGCTTCGTTGTACGGGTGTGCAGAACTCCGAATTTCTTTGGGACGGCTTAAAACTCTGGTAACATCAAATATCGGGTTATACCTTTTTACTGAAGCAGGACGGGTTTTCCGGAATGGAGAATCTTCGACGCTCTGGCATGTGAGTAATGGAGTGGGGATCTGGTCGCATATCTTTGACAGGGCTTTGGTGATTGCCTCCTCAATTGCGTTCTCGCAGGAGACTGTTAATCTGTCTCTCTCCACCAAAGTGAATTTTTAATGTGGAGCCAAGACTCGAAGATTGTTCTCCGGGTCTTGGCTTAAAGTTTACATAAAGTTGAAGAAACCGCCTTCTTCCTCATTATCTTCGCCGTCACTTTTCTTCTTCGATTTTTTCTGATGCTTCAGTGAGTTTCTCTCCCAGAATACACCTTCGAAGTAGCCCTGAATAGTGTCATCGGATTCAGCCAGTTCGAGCCGGTATTCAGCCGTCGCTGCATATTTTCTGTCAATCTCGATTCCGACGAAGTGCCTGTTCAATTTTTTGGCAACAACCGAAGTGGTTCCGGAGCCCAGGAAAGGATCAAAAATCACATCCCCCTCGTTCGAGGATGCAAGAATCAGTTTTGCCATCAGCTTTTCGGGCTTCTGTGTCGGATGCTCCGTGTTTTCGGCCATCGACCAGTATGGAATTGTGATATCAGTCCAAATGTTTGAAGGGTGACTCATTCTAAATCTTCCCTCGTCTGAGTCCATCCAGTCCTTCGGTTCCCCGTCTTCTTTGTAGGGGGCGATAACAGCTCTTTTCTCCTTTACGGCATCGAGGTTGAAGGTATAGTCATTTCCCATCGTGAAAAACCAGATATCTTCCATCGAATTCTTCCAGTTTTTGCTCGCTCCGCGCCCTTTGTCTCTCTGCCAGGTGATTCTGTTTCGCAATTTGAAGTATTCGCTTGCCACGGAAAATATGGAGAGAGAGCTCAGGTAATCACCACAGATATAAATAGTGGCTTCGGGTTTCAGGAGTTTTAGCAACTGAGGGAGCCAGCTCCTGAGATACATCGAGTACTCCTCCACAGGAAGTTTTCTGAACTTTGCAGAACCAAAATCACGATCGAGATTGTATGGCGGGTCGATAATCAATAAATCAACAAACTCATCAGGAAGGTACTTGATAATATCAAAAAGATTACGGTTAATGGTTTTATCAAGTATCTTGTCAAGGGTAACGGTTTCGTTGATATCGATTAACTTCGCAGAATAATTCTCGAGTTGCTCTTCTGTCAGTGAAATTGTCTTGTTTCTTTTTGCCTTTGGTGCAGGCATGTCTTCTCCTAAAAAATTAGAATTTTGTACCAATATACACTATTATTAATATAAAATGGAAATTTGAGTCAAATTGTTCCCTAATGAGTGTTTTATCGCAATTTGCTCAAACAGCAACCGGATCGGGATAAAAAAATAAAAGGATGAAAGGAACGGGAGACAGGCTCAGGTTCCTTTCATCCTCCGGATTACCGGGTCAGTTTTTATTTTTTTCTCAGAACCACACCTGAGGAAGCAGGAAGTGTGATTTTCCCTTTTGCTTTCCCGAGACTTTTTGTGCCCGCTTTTTTGTCATTAACCAGCACCTCGAATTCCCCCTTGGGAAGTGAGAATTCAGCTTTTTTGTCCCGGTTTGCGTTGAAGAGCACCACAAAATGTTCTTTGTTGTGGTTAATTTCATACCCAAGGGTGAATTCATCTTTCAAGTCCATGAATTTCACTTCTTCGTAGCCAGCTCTTCTAAATGCCTTGAACGAGGAGCGAAGCTTTGCCAGACCGGCATAATAGTCGACCAGCTCTTTGTTCATCTCGGCATGGCGGTAGTTGATGTAGTTTACTTCGTTGTCTTTATCATAAGTATTATGATCAACCTTTCCTCTTAGCGGATCGTTAACATCAACATCAGCAGGCACCACCTTCGAACGCCCGAATTCCTGACCCGCATGTATCATGGTCATACCCTGTGAGGTGAAGAGGAAAAGAGCACCGAGTTTATTAAGTTTCATCTGTTCGGTGGTAAGTTTGGCGTTTTTATCTATGTCGAGAACCGTTGCACCTTCCTTAAGGTCTCCAAGTCCGATTCTGATAAAATCTCCAAGAGTGTAACCATCGTGAGACTCAAGATAATTCACAGAATGTTCTTTTTTTACAAAGAGCCCTTTTTCATCTCTGATCAGTGTGCCGTTTACATAACTCTTCAGTCTGGCAGGTGAATTGTCGCCGAACCATTTCTGGAAGATCCATCCAAGGTTGTTCTTCGGATTTTCACCCTTCACACCGTTTCTGATCTGATCGTTCCACGAGCCCCATTCTCTTTCGGAGAAACCTTTTGGATCGTAACCGCCACCCCATGGTTCACAGACGATAACAACCTTTGGATTTATTTTCCTCAGCTCTTTGATAATCTCTTCAATCGTTTTCCAGTCGATCAGTTTTCCAAGATCGAATCGGAAACCATCGATGTGATATTCTGTCATCCAGTATTTCAAACTTTCGATAATGAGCCTTCTCGCCATGGGAGCTTCTGTTCTGAAGTCATTTCCGCAACCGCTCTCAGCCTTAAAACTGCCGTCATCATTCAGTCTGAAGTAGTATTTTTTGTCGATCTCTTTAAAGCTACCCAGTTCATATTCGGAAATATGATTGTAGACCACATCCATCATTACGGCGATATCTTCCTTGTGAAAGGCTTTCACCATCTGTTTGAAATCATGCCGGGCTTTGTCTTCGTGACCCATCCACTGATTCCATCTCAATTTTGCCCAGTTTTCAGCATAATATGCTTCTGGAGCAAAGAACGCGGCGGTCATGTAGCCCCAGTGATTTCTCTCATAAGGATTCCATGTGTTAAATCTGTTGTGTTCAGCATCTCTGTACGGTATTTCAATGTTCCCGAATTCCTGTGCCGGAAGGAGCTCCACAGTATTCACATTCAGTGAGTTGATGTAGTCGATACCTCCCTTTTTCCCTTTTTCGATGAGTCCCTTGTAGGTACCCGGATTTTTTGCACCTGAGGAGGGGTGTGCAGTCTGGTCTCTTAGATGCATTTCGTAAACAATGAGGTCTCTCCAGTCTCTCTGAATCCATTTGTCTTTTCCCCAGTCGAATCCGCCATCTTTAACGACAATCCCCAGTCTGGGATTCATATATGTATTGAATGTTGCAACTGCCTTTGCGTAGGGATCGAGAATCACCACTTTTGATTTTTCAAGTACGCTGTCCTCGGGATTTATGATGATATAACCATAGTATAAACCATATTGCTCTCCCTGAATGGTTGCCTCCCAGACACCATCGTTGTCCTTCTGCATCTTCAGTTCCTGACCGTAGTCATCATCGACCTTTTTGAAAGTCTTTAGTGTTGCAGATACCGCTCTGGGGGCAAACACCCGAAAAACCGTGTTCCCTTTCTCGACAAACGAACCAAGTTTTTTGTCGGAGTAGGCGTTTAGAAATTCATCTTCTTTCTGTGCTTTGATAATCGTATGCGACATGATGAGCAGTATAACCAATAGTGAGAAAAATCGATATTTTGAAATCATAATAGTCAATCCGTTTTTTAGAATAATACAATTCTAAATTTAAGAAAATCGGGGGAACTATGCACTAAACAGGAATGTGGCAGGCGATTGACTTTGATTGGGAAACAAAAGCGGAGTATGGAATAAATAAAAAAAGGAATTGAGCCCCGGAGAGAAGTCTTCAATTCCTTTTCTGTTTTGAATTACCGGTTTTTATGCACCCGGCAGTCAGGGGTTATGTTACTTTAACAGGAGCATTTTCCTGGTTTCAGTGATGTTTCCTGATGTAAGGCGATAAAAATAGGTGCCACTCGGCAGATTCTGTGCGTTAAAACTGACTTCGTGATTGCCTGAATCCATCTGACCGTTCACGAGTTCCGCCACTTTTTCACCTGCTGCATTGAATATTCCCAGTTCAACCATTCCGCTTGCCTGCAGATTAAATCTGATAACCGTCGACGGATTGAAAGGATTTGGATAGTTTTGCATCAAACTGAAAACCTTCGGGTTGTTAAGTTCATCTTCCACCGCAACCGGGGAATCGGAAAATTTCAGGTCGTCAACAAGAAATGTGGTGCCAAGGTGGTAGTCACTTCCAGATACCGGACCGATAATGCTGATTGTAACCACACAGGTGTCCGGTGTGTCATCGTTCATGTATTGGAAAGGTACTTCAAGCGGCAGATAGGTCTGTGTTGTGGAGGAATATGTACGGGCTGCGATTCCAACCAGTTCTCCGTTTTTCATTAACAGCACTGATACGGAAAGCCTGTCGCCTCCCGAAGGATTTAGAATATAGTTGCCGGTAAACTTGACAGGCCTTTGGGTGTATGGAAAGCCTGATGCGTCGTCACCCGACTGAATAAAGGGAGCGACGACAAGGCCAGGTGACCACTGAACCACTTCCCCTTGTACGGCAAAACTGCCTGTTTTTGCGTTTGATGATTGAGTAACCAACTGCGGCAACATTGGGGCGTTTGGTGTTGCCCAGCCCGAAGGACCGTCGCTGTTCCATGTTTCAAAATCACCGTTTGGTATCTGACTGAATGCCAGAGTTGATGCCAATAGTATAAATAATGCGATCATTTTCATTGCTGTTCTCCTGATGATGAGATTTTTGACTTTGATTATTCTATATATTAAAATACAATAATCGATTAATTCGTCAAAAAGATATCGCAAATCTATAATCCGATGATAATAATATGGAGATTTAATAAATGAAAGGTATAATTACATTGTCTTCGGAATGAATCAGGTATGAAATGAGTACTTGAGCACCGGAGTACCGGAGTACCGGAGTGGATGAAAACCAAAGAAGGTTGGAATCTCAGGATCTCACTCACTCAAGTACTCAAGTACTCAAGTCACTCAGGTACTCAGATACTCGGGTCTCTATTTCATCAGGATCATTTTTCTTGTGGAAGTGTTATTCCCTGCGGTCAGTTTATAGAGATATATACCGCTCGGCAAATCTGCAGCGCTGAATCCGATCTCATGGTAGCCGGCTTCAAGATGCCTGTTTATCAGTTCAGTCACTTTTTCTCCTGAAGAGTTGTAGATAATCAGAGACACGAAGCTCGCTTTTGGCAGAGCAAAGGCGATCATTGTTGATGGATTAAACGGATTGGGATAATTCTGTTTAAGCGCAAATTCGAGAGGGATATTTTCATCCCCGGTGATTCCGGTTATGATATGGATGATCGACTGCCCGGCGTCGGGTATAAAAATATTCTCGTTCAGTCTGAAATTTGTAAAACTTACACTGCTTTGGCTGCTGTTCAAGCTGCCGTTATATGAAAGACGGAGTTTAAAAGCAGGAACACCGGGTGTTAATGGAACTTCCTGAAGCGAGGCAACGGCAAATTTAACCACTCCATCCTCGTTTCGTACTTCTCTTAGTGCACCCGAAAATTGAGGGGCAAACTGCAATCCTTCAAAGTTAAACGCACCGGCATCGAACGAAATATTTCCCTGGAGAGTGTAAAGGTTTTCCGGATTGTTTAAAAATACCGGCACTTCAATAATCTGTCCCGAAGGTGCGTTAACATCCACAATCTGAGGTGTACCGGCAGCCTGCGGGAAATTTCCCCACGGTAGCGAAGGAATCAGTCCGGCAACATATTGTGCGATTGTCGAGGCATCAGCCGCCGTGATAGTAGTGTTATTCGTAACTTCTGCATTTCCAAGCTGTTCTTCGTCCAAAGTAATTTGATTCACAAGGTACCTTAGCACCATTGATGCATCAAATGCCTGAACAACCCCGTTCAGATCGACATCGCCGGGGAAGCGGGTCTTTATTAACACTCTGCCCGGTTTTGTAAATACCGGGTAGTTGTTTGTATTAAAATAGGCGGAGTCGAAACTTATGAAAACGGAGTCTCTTTTTGTCGGATCTGCAGGAGTTGCCTTGAACTGGAGATAACACAAAATTCCGTTGGTGTTGATATAATCGGAGCCATAAGAGATAAATCGAAGGTTTTCGTTAGTCTGATTTGTGTAAAATGACCATCCTGATGTGTTCATTAGAGTGCCGACATCCGGTTTTACTCCAATAAACTTGAGTTTCGGGGAAAAATTGTTGAGATAAATCTGTCCGGAGAACAATGGATAACTGTTAGGATTCTTTATCCTTAGGGGTATTTTAACTGTGTCACCGGAGAAAAGAGCCACATTGTCGAGCGACAGTTCAATAGGCGTTCTCCTCTCCCAGGCCTGCTCCTGTCCGTAACCAACCACATGAATGTTTTCAAGATCCTGTGTATAAATGCCCAAAGCAACATTACTTGCAAACGGGAAAACATTTTCAAACGACCAGGTTGCTCCACCGTCAGTGGTTTTATGAATAATACCGTTGTTCAAAACTATAACACCCCTCATGGTGTCATAAAAAAACATGTCACCCGGGTAGATGTAACCCGGAATGTTGGGCGTCAGGTTGATCCAGGAAAGTCCCCGGTTGGTCGATTTCAGCAGTCCAAATTCGCCAGCAGCGTAAATCACCTGATCATTGGGAACAGAAATATTAAAAATTCCACCGACATAAGGAAGTGAAAGCGGAAGATACCCGGCACCTCCATTTTCAGTAACGAGCAATCTGCTTACCGTGGCAGAAGCGGCAAGCGAACCCATGGCACCGAACATGTCGGTTCCGTATGCAATGGATGTCAACTGGTAATCACTGGAATTGAAGTTTTGCCTTGTCCAGGTTGCTCCGGCGTTGGTGGTCTTGAACAGTGTACTTCCATATCCGACGATGTAGCCGATATCGGGACCGGCAAAATAAACCTTTTTGAGATTCTCGCTGGTGTTCAACTGAATTTGAGACCAGGTTTGTGAGTTAAATTCAAATTTCAACACCACTCCATTTTCGCCAACCGCCCAGGCTTGGGAACCGTGAATATCCACGGAGTTAAGCCATTCTGTTTGAGCTCCTGTCCTGAATATTTGCCACGGTGAGGCTCCAATTTTTATAAAAACGGCTCCACCCTCTCCAACTGCCATTCCAAGATCAGCTTGAAAATCAACATCGTTAAGTCTGTAGGGTGGATTAATTGTTTGTCCTCTCCATAACTGGGCGTTCAGACTAAGACAAAGCATTGCAATGAGTAAAAGTGTCTTCTTCATTTTATATCTCGATTAAATATTATTAAATACGGGTATTAAAATCGTAAAAATAATTTAAATAACAAGCAAAAATATTCATTAATACGGGGGTTGTGATTTGAGTTACAGGATTGGGTAATGTTTTTTGTGAGACTCAGCTCAAGGTGTTCAGGGAGAAACAAAAAGAGGCTGTTCAAAATGTGGTTTGAACAGCCTCTGAATTGGGGAAACAGCTTACGGGCTTTAGCTACATGTTATAAACATACGCAAAAGTATTGGCGAAATCCTCTATACTGGTTGGGGTTGTGCTTTCGTCATCTCTGATTACACCCTCTGTAATTCTACCGGTGTTGGCAACCTGCAGGAAAAGAGCCATGCGGTTTGCCATGCTCTCGCCCACACCCATCTGTACCATTGAGGCAATCATTCCTTCGAACGGGAATTCAATATATGTGAGATTGGGTTTGCCTGTGGCTTTCCCAAGGATGGAGGCAATCTCAGGATAGGTCAGGTCTCTTTCACCGAGAAGATACTGTGCAGACTTACCGGAAAAATCGAGCGCAAGAAGTCTTTTGGCACCGTAGTTTCCGATATCGACAGTCGCAATCATCGGCATCTTAAGGTTTGAAAGGACGGGGGAACCCATAATGCCACTCTCCTTTATGAGGGGAATCTGACCAAAAAGGTTTTCCATAAAAAATGTGGGTCTGAGATGTAGAACATTCAGCCCCTCAATTTTATTGAATTCCTCTTCCATATAATGCAATCCGAAGACAACTCCTGTGTCCTCCGGGAGTTGGGCACCGAGGCTGCTTAGAGTTACCACATATTTGACCCCTGAGTTTTTGATTGCGGCAGCGAGATTGTCTGCTGTTTTTTGTTGAAATGCATAAAAATCCGGTTCGGTGTAGGCAGGCGGAATCATGGCATAAACTGCCTCTGCCCCGCGAAAGGCGGTTGTAAGAAATTCCACATTTTCGAGTGTTCCCTGTGCAAATTCTGCTCCCATGGAGATAAGTTCTTTTGCTTTCTCAGGATCTCTGCCGATCAGTTTTACCTTTTTTCCTGCTTCAAGAAGTTTTGTTGCAATTATCTTGCCGGTGTTTCCGGTTGCTCCGGTTATTACGAACATGGCTATACCTTATTTTTGTTGATGGTTGTTTTTACATACAAATATATTTTTAAAAAAATCAGATTTTATCAAGTTTCATGGCAGCATCATAGATCGAGACCGTCAGCAGATTGGCGTGAGTCTCTCCCAATGTGTTTGTGTACCGTTTGTAAAAATTCATCCAGCACTCTTTTACGACGGGTTCCATCTCCCTGCCTGCTTCGGTGGGATAAATTCTTGTGAACTTTCCCTCGGTTTCTCTCGAAACGAGACCTTTTTGTTCCAGTTTCTCTATCAAACGGGTTATTGTTGAAGGATTGAGCATCATGATTTTACTCAAATCCATCGGTTGAATGCCCGGTTGCTCCACAACGGACATAACGAGAAAAGCAAATGAAGTCGTCAACCCTGTACGGGCGAACTCCTCATCAGCCATTTTTGTGACTATCCGCGCCAGTGTATTGGACGAATAGTAAAGGCACTTGCAGAATTTAGAACTTTTTTCTTCCATATACCACAAATATAATATATTATGATTGTATATACAAATAAAAAGCACCCTCTCAACATTATTTTTTCGTGGGGGAGCAAAATCTTTGATATTTTTGCCTGTATGATAATTTGCGAAAGGCAAAATGAGATTAAAATTAAAACGGCCCATTGTGTTTTTCGACCTGGAAACCACGGGTATAGATGTTGAAAAGGACAGAATTGTCGAGATTTCCCTCTTAAAACTGTATCCGGATAACCGGCAGGAAATTAAGACGGTCCTGGTGAATCCCGAGAGAAGCATCCCCGCCGAAGCGAGCAAAATTCATGGAATTTATGATTTGATGGTTGCTAATGAAAAGACATTTCCCGAAATCGCAAATTCACTTCTAAAGATTTTCGAGGGCTGCGACATTTCAGGATACAATCTTTTAAATTACGATCTTCCTCTCATCAGACAGGAATTTAAAAGATGTGGAATCGAATTCCCCGCGGAAGGCACTGTTGCAATCGATCCGTATCTTCTCTATGCAAAGAAGGAACCAAGGAATCCCGGTAACCCCGCCGACACCCGCCGACTGGTCGATGCGTACCGCTTTTACTGTGGCAGGAAAATGACGGGTGCACACTCTGCCGAGGCAGACATCACCGCCACGATGGAGGTGTTTATCGCTCAACTGGAAAAATACACCGACATCGGAGATACCCCCGAAGAGATTGCACAATATCTGGGAGTGGGTAGAAGCAAAAATGCCGACATTTCAGGGAAACTGGTTTATGACGGGAAAGGGGAAGTTGTCTATAATTTTGGGAGACATATCGGTAAACGGGTGAAAGATGAAAGAGCGTACGCCGAGTGGATGATAAAAAATGACTTCCCGGAAGACACCAAAAGAGTGCTGAGAGAAATTCTGAAAAAATAGCCCCGCCCCAAATCAATCTGAAGCGTTTAAAATGAAAAAGTGCCGGAGAAGAACCTTCGGCACTTTTGCTTTTAATGAGTGATGATTATATCAAACCTTTTTTCAACATCAATTCGGCACAAAGTATTGCACCACCGGCAGCACCCCTGACGGTATTGTGGGAAAGAACTGTGAACTTGTAATCGAACAGGTTGCAGTCACGAAGCCTTCCGATCGAGGTTGCCATTCCCTTGTCGATGTTTCTGTGAAGTCTCGGCTGAGGATATTTATCTTCATGGAAATAATGCAACGGCTTTAGGGGTGCAAACGGGAGTTGAAGAGCCTGCGGCTCTGCAGAGAACTCCTCCCAAACTTTCAAAATATCAGCCTTCGAAGCTTTGTTTTTCAATTTAACCTGTACCGATTCAGTGTGCCCGTCAAGGACCGGCACCCTGTTAGTGGATGCACTTATTTTGATGTCAGTATTGGTAATCCCCGACCCGTTAAAAGCTCCGAGAATTTTTAGAGGCTCGGTTTCAAGTTTTTCCTCTTCACCGCTGATAAACGGAATGACATTGTCTGTGGAATCAAGTCCCGAAACTCCGGGATAACCTGCGCCCGAAAGAGCCTGCATCGTGACAACATTCACCGCTTCAAGTCCAAAATTGTCAAAAAGAGGTTTAAGTGCCATCACCATTCCGATTGTGGAGCAGTTGGGATTGGTAACTATTGCACCGCCGTTGTACTTCTGGATCGAAAGTAGCTGGAGGTGATCTGCATTAACCTCCGGAACAAGAAGAGGCACATCGGGATCAAACCGGTGATTCCTCGAGTTGGAAACGACAATATAACCCGCTTTGGCAAAATTCTCTTCAATTTCACCCGCCACGGAAGAATCAAGTCCCGAAAAAACAATCCTGCTCTCAAATGGTGGTTCGCAGTTTTTAACGACAATGTCTCCCACTCCTTTCGGGATCGGGGAAGCCATAAACCAGTTTACTGCATCCTTGTATTTCTTCCCCGCCGAGCGGTCGGAAGCTCCAAGTTCACACAGTTCAAAAAAAGGATGATCCTCAAGAAGTTGAATAAATTTCTGCCCCACACTGCCCGTGGCACCGAGAACTGCTGTTTTGATTTTTGACATGTAATTTCATTTTGTTAGTAAAAAGTGAGATTAATTGTTAAATATTGAAACTGCAAAGATAATGAATGGTTGCCGATGAGAAAATTGAAAAAACTATATTTACAAAAAAGCAGGATTTGAAGAAATTATTAGTAAATTTGTGAAGTTCGAAAAATATTGTACAAAATTAAGTTTAATTTTATGCCTCTCTCAAAAAATAATATAGAATCTGAACTCGGATATGCCTACCTTCATGCTGTTGCCTCGAAAGCAGGGTTAAATTGTTACATTAACAACAGACATAGTGATGACTATGGGACTGATGCAACAGTTGAGTTTTTTGATAAAATCCCCGGCACCTACATTACCGATGTTCCTTTGAGAATTCAACTAAAGTCGACTTATAATTATTCTTTGGATGCCAACTTCAACATAAAATTTCAACTGAATCCTGTAGAGCTTTATGATAAACTAAGAGATTTTAGCGGACACCCCCGCAGAATTCTTGTTGTCCTGTTATTACCTAAAAATTCTGATGACTGGCTCAAATGCACCCCGGAAGATCTTGTCTTGAAAAAAGCAGCCTATTGGGTTTCACTTTACAATGCTCCGGCAACGGATAACAAATCAACGATAACAATAAAAATACCCAAAGAGAATTTGCTTACACCTGAAAATCTAATATCCCTTTGTACTAGAATAGCTAAAAATGATGTACCAAAATATGAGGTCTAATTGATGGCAAAACTGGACTTAAAACCAATTGAAATAAGAGATTACGCATTATCAATTGGTTGGAAACTAATCGATGATGCAATTCAAGACGGATTGTTTGTGTTAAATAGTCCCGATAATGACTATAAGCAGTTGGTCTTTCCGACAGACAATGAAAATTCTGATTTTGTGAGTCAGGCAACATTGGTACTCGACAAATTGTGCAGTTTTACCAAAAAAACCCAATTCCGGGTGATAAATGAGATCAGAACCCTTAATGATGATCTGATCAGTTTAAGATATTATTCCAACGACAACCGAATAAATTCGATTTCTTTTCAAGATGCTGTTGATTCAATCGAAGCAGCAAAGCAGATGCTATTGGCTGCAGGAAGTTCAATAATCAATCCGGCATTATTTCACCCAAGATTATATAGAAATGAAGCCAATGAACTGTTGAAAAAGGCGAGGTTTCGCCATACAGAGGAAGGCAGTTTTATCCTTAACATTTCCTATCCCTTGAGTTCAGATGAAATCACTAGTGAAAATCGTATTGGAGAAGAAGAAACAAAGCCATTCGGAAGAAGTGTTTTTGAATTGATTAACTCAACATCCTACTCACTAACAAATGCTATAGCATCCAACAAACTCGATGAACTCCTGGAAAAACAGCAAAAATCGAACTCACCTGAACTTTCATACAATCTTTGTGACGCTCTTTCCAGTTTTTTCCCTTCAGTAATGGAAATCCCTTTTGAAATGCGATTCAGGTATAGCCCTAATTTTAATAAAAGATTGAAGAATATTCAATCAACTTTTCTTCCTGCGTCGGTAAAATTCCACTATGAGTACAAGGCAAAAATTGACGAATTCAAACGCCACTTGTATCCTGAAAAAACTCCTTCGGCCGATACATTTATTGGAACCGTAGAGAGTTTGAATGGAAACGAGGGGAAAGACGGCAGACGGGAGGGAGAGGTAACGCTTGCTTTGTTAGTTGACTCCGAAATAGTAAATGCAAAAGTTATTTTGAATGCGGATGAGTATGAAATTGCGTACAAAGCTCATGGAAAAAAATCGGGTTACATCAAAGTAGATGGTGTCCTTTCTCCCGGAAAGAGACAGAACACAGTAAAGGAAATTACGAATTTTAAATTGGTAACTGACTAATGTCATTGTAAAAACAAATTATTACTGTCTGAGGTCCTGTAAAACCCCTTGGAAATATCCTTAAACCAAATTATTGGATGGAGGAAAACAAATGTATTTCGATGAAATAGAGAAAGCAAGATATGCCGAACTTTTAAAGAGTGAATTAGGAAAGGAACTTTTTCCCAATGGGCACCGGGTTGCGGGCTATTATCACGGCGCAGAAACACGGCATCGGATAGACTCAAAATACTCAGTGGAAAGTATTGAAGCAAGTATAAGAGCAGATGTTATCGATTTTCTTTCAAGGAATGATCAGCATTACCCCAAGGGTAAATACAAAAGAAAATTGGTTGTAGATAATAACCTCTGCAGGTCTGAAATAGCTTGCTTAAATTTTTGGTTTGCCTTTAACAATCATCCTGAGAAACTTAAACAATTACTGAACTCTATAGGATATGATGTTAGAGAGGTGATGAGTCTGAATATCTATGGAAAAAGCATCACCAAGCATAAACCGATTTACATAGGGTTTGAATGGGGTGGTGAAAAGGATTATTTACGATCCCATCCTATCTATTACAACGATAAACCCCAACCACACACTGCCTATGCAGATTTCTACTTTCGGTTTAAAAGAAACGATGGCAAAATTCAAACCGTAATAGGTGAGTGGAAATATGTCGAGTCCACAGGATTCTTTGGAAGAATAATGAAACCCGAAATACAGGAAAAGATCGAAAAATATCTTCGATTTTTTTCAATCCTTAACCTTCCCGAAAATATTGATCCTTATGAACTTGCATTTGAGCCATTCAGGCAGATAACAAAACTTCAAATCCTTGCTTCAGAAATGGAAAAAGCGAAAGAGCAAAAAGCTGATGTTGTCTCTTTGCTTATGGTAACGCCCAGGGCAAATCAAAGTATCAACAAAGATATTATATCTCAACAGCTTAAATCTCTCGGGGATTCAGTATTTGATATCTGGGGAAAGATAGCTCCAGATGATCGTTTTAAGGGTTGCTATCTTGAGGACTTGTTTAATTTGGCCGTTAAAAATGAGAGTTATCCTGGCAAAGATTGGTTAGACTACCTGATAAACCGATATAATTTGGCTCCTTCAAAGTTGCCGTCTGTTCAAAAGGCAACAGCGAAAGTAGAAGAAATTTTACTTGAGAAAGGTAAGGTTGAAGAGTTGGTTTCCGTTCCTTCCCAACACTTTGCGGTTGTTGATGATCCCATTGAAATTGAACTTTTACAAACTGACTTAAGAGATAAATTCCTTGAAAACTCGGATGAAGCGGATCAAGTCGGTAAGTTGCCGATTAATCAGTGGTCAGTTTGTCAACTCGATGTCACCGATGGAGAAGAGGTTTGGTATTTGTACAATTTGCATACGGATATGCCCGGTACGCGTAAGGATAGATATTGGAATATTCTTGGTACCGGTGAATATAAACACTGGAGTTTAGCCGAGGTGGAATTAAACATTCCATTAAAAAGTGATCTGAGTATGCAAGCTGCATTTGTCAAAGATGAAAATGGGAAAAGATACCTTGTTCATCGTGGCGGTTTCAGAGGAAGAAAAAAAATGATGAAGCGAAGATTTTTCATGGATAGATTTAATGGCAACAAAATCTCGGCTGGCGAAGGAAGAAAACTCCAGGAATTTGCTGTTATTGCATCTTTGGATGACAATGGAGAAAAATTCATTCAGGATGTGGCTGGCTTTTTAAAGGAAGTTAACAGAATCAAGGCGGAATTCAATAATTTGAGTTAACCGATTTAGTCTTCTCTTATATCCGAAATTCAGTTAATTAGTTTAAGCCTGTTTTGGCTTTCAGAACAGGCATGTTTTTCCACCTTAAGACAAGAGTCCTGATGTAATGGAGGAGTTTATTGGAGCTTAAAGTATTGAGTTGTTACTTATCACCCCACCTCAACAATCTCCAACTCAGTTTTTCCAATAAAGATTAACAACCATGTCTTAAGATTTGAGAGGTCAACACCCGGGAGGGAATTACGGTATTCCAAAACTTGTATTTTGCCATTTTTCGAAATGCTCATGATATCTTTTTGTTGAGACGATTTTACATATTTCAGTTCAATCAGATGATCCCAGTTTCCGGGATTGTTGCGGGTCCTTTTGAGATAAAGATCGACATAACCTGTGGAAGTCTCCAATTCACTGGAAACGAAATATGCGTTGTTACCGGCAAGAAGAGAGAGAAAAATCATTTTTATATGTTTTTCACTAAAGTTCTGCAAATCGCGAAATGAAGCGGAGGAGATTACTTTTTGAGCGAACTCAACCAGGCGTTGAATGTTGCCGTTTACAGACATTTCTTTTAAAGCAGTTCCAATCTCACCGGAGTCAAATGGCAGTTCGCTTGATGAAGTTCTGACATCTCTGAAAAATTCCCAGTACAACTGCTTTACGACATAGTTCGGAATCCTGAAAGTAATCAATCCTGCAAAATGGTCCTCAATGGTTAAAAGTCCGTTATAAAATAACAGCGATACAGCATCAGCTTTTGAGAACTCCTTTTCGAAATTGTATTGGAGTGTCAGACTCTCGGAAATCTTACCGGAAACGAGAACTTCTTCCACGATTTCATCTCTGACCTTTTTAGAAAGGGGGGAAAGGATGGCGGCTATTTTCTTAAAGTCGGAAGTTACATTTTGATCTGTCATTTCATCGGGATATCTGAATTCCTTTGCAAATGCCGAGAGAAAAGTAATAACCAACTGCGGATTATACAATTTTTCCGGAGCTCTGAGTGAGAACCTGCTCCCGTTATACCAGTCACGCATATCAGCGATCAGTGATTCAGAATTGAAAGCACCTTCTCTGTAAATTGTCGAAAAAACCATTTCCCTGATTTCTCTTTCGGTAAACCCGGAAAGTTCATTAAACTCTTCCGCTAATGAGATGTTTTTGGCTATATTAAATCCACTGGTCATGCTGTCCAAAGTTACCGGAGTTACACCGGTGGCAAAGAATCTGTTAATAAGACCCGTACCCATAAACTGCTTGATTACCTCATAAAACTTTCGAACCCAGCCGTTTCCCGAAACAATATCCTTGAAATATTCCCGGTTAAAAGAGAAAAGTTCGTTGGCAAAATGGTCATATTCATCAATCAGTAGATAAATTTTGTTGCCCTTTAATCTGTTTTGCACCTCGGACAGGAAATTCCCGATTCTGACTGCGGGAGATTCACTCCGGTTGATTTCCTCCATTTCCTCTTTTGTGAGAAAGTTATAATGAGAATTAAAATCGTTGAACCCGATCTTTACTTTCGCATTAAATGACTCTCTGACAAGTGCATTGTCTCCCGTATCAATTCCTGAAAAATCAAATTTCAGGATGAGGAATCCGTTTCTAAGAGGAGTTACATTCTCCGGTTTACCTACAAACAGGTTGCCGAAAAGTCTTTCAAAATCTTCTTTGTATTGTAAACCATAATAGTGATCCAGTAAGGACAGGAAGAGAGATTTCCCAAACCGTCGTGGTCTGAGAAAAAATATCGCGGGAGAATTTTGTTTTTCGAGAAGAGGAATGAACATTGTCTTGTCAACATACCAGGCATTCCGCTCAATAAGCGAAGGAAAATGAGATGTAAGCAACGGGAGACTCTTGTTCATCGGCTGTTCTGAATTTTTAATTAATGGACAGTTAATATAAATAAATTAGTCCGTAACAGGATATCGAGGTTCACTCCCCGTCTCATCGCAAAAGCATCATCTTCCCCCGTTTTACATTTCCGTTGAATCGTAGTTCATAGAAATAGACACCGCTCGCGTGTGAGGTGCCGTTTGCGGGGAAAGTGTAAACATGCTCACCGGCAGGGAGGTAACCTGTGAAAAGTTCGTCAACTTCTCTTCCACGGGCGTCGAAAACTTTGAGTGAGGTGTTGCCATCTTCTGGAAGGCGGAATCGTATCTGTGTCTTGCTGTCATGGTCTTCACCCCCAACACTGAATGGATTCGGATAGTTCTGGTCGAGTTCGAGAGTATAGGGTGTAAAACCAACGGCCACCTGATTGCTGAACGAAAACTCACCTGAAAAATCGACCTGTTTCAGTCGGTAGTAGTTTGAGTCCCCCTTTTGAGGCTTAAGTTCGTCCATGAAAAAGTAGCTTGAGCGTTCAAGCGATGTTCCCTTACCAGGAATGAAAGCGATATCGCTCCAAATTCCGCTGTTTCGTCGTTGTAAATAGAATCCATGGTTGTTTGTTTCCGAAGCCGTCTCCCAAGTGAGGATTATACCCTGAGACACCACTTCAGCATTAAAGGAGGTCAGTTCCACAGGAAGACCGCCATTATGCATCCGGTACATTTTCCCATTTGCATCTACCATAAGCCCGAAACCCCGGGTGTTCACTTTTACCGTAGCCATTGTTAGTTCGGCCGGAAAGTGTACTGTTCGCTGCCAGGTTCTTCCTTCATCATTTGTTTGATAGGTTTCACCTGAATTAACTTGCATCAGCCAAAGGTTTTTGTGGCAATAAAAAGCCCGATAAGTATTTTTAAAGTCAACCGGAGTCCAAATGACACCTCCGTCCTTAGAAAAGTACATTTTACTTTGCGTCGAGGACGCCCACAATCTGAGCCCGTTTCTGTATATAAACAGAATTTTGTCTCCAGTGACATAGCTTAGCCTTTTCTTGCTCCATGTAACTCCCTTGTCGGAGGATTCAAAAAATGAACCATCATTCGAAGCTATATAGAAAAACGAATCTGCAGCGAAGAAAAAATTTACAACAGCAGAATCGGGTATGGGGCGGTTTGTCCAGGTAAGCCCGCTATTTTCTGAGAAGTGTAGCATTTGCTTGTTTTTTAGAGCAAAAAGGGTGTTTCCGTACTTGTAAAGAGGCTGATCGAACACCGGAAACAGATTGGAGATGTCTGTGATCAATCCTGTTAATGAACTGTAGCGAAGAACCGTACCGCTTGTTGAGTAAGCGAGAAGTGTAGTGTCGCTCTCCCTGTCAAGTCGGGTAATTGTTGCAGGGAGCGAGTCATGAATCCGGTTCCAGGTCATGCCATAGTTGCCCGACCTGTAAAGTGCCCCTTCGACCGTAAAGGCATAAGCGGAATTGTCCGGAAGCACCTCTATCCCTCTGATTCCAAAAGTGTTTAATTCCGAGCCAATTTCCCAATTTTCGCCAGCATTTGATGTGGTGTAAATCAGATAGTCGGGGGTCATTGCTATTCCATTTTCGTCTTTGGTGACACCAATCTTTATAACTTTTAATCCTGGGCAAAGTATCCAGGTGCGCATGCCATCTGTCGTGCGGTACAAATCGTTTGAAGAGGATCTGGCGATACCCTTTAAGACGGAGTTCATTTGGAATTCAGCAAGAGGAACAGAAAGAGCAATCGAATCCCAGGTTAGTCCTCTGTCGGAGGAGATGTAGAGCATTTGTTGAGAATTTCTTGTTGTTGTGAAGGCGATATTATTTGTAGCGTATGTTTCCATCAAAGTGATATCGGCGTTGATATTAACGGATTCGAAAAAACTCAGTCCGTCATCGTTACTTTTATAAACCCTGCCGGCGGAAGTGGCAGCAAAAAGTTCTCCTGTGTCTTTGAATGCTTCAATCTTCTTGATCGTCTCAGTTCCAACAAGCTGGAGATTGCATTTGGTCAACCAGTTCGCAGCACCAGTTTTGCGGTAAATGCTTTTTTCTAGTGATACAAAGAAGATATTTTGCCTGCTGCCTTCTATGTCAGAAACAGCCTCACTTACAGACATACCTTGAATAAAACGCCAGTAGCCTGCCAAATTATCGGAAAACCAGTAACCGGAAATATTTGATTCAACCCCCATCATATGTCCACCTGCGGAGACGGCAAAACTGAAGGGTCGTGCTCCGGCAGGAAGTGCCTCGAAGGTCCAGGTCTTGCCTTGATCGAAAGATTTAAAGAAAACATTCGTACCACCAGAGAGAAACGCAATTCTGCTGTCAGTGTACATACCCCCGTTAAAAAAAGGAAAACCGGAAAGTTTCACATTGAGAGGAAGCCATTGCGCAATGGCAAAAGAGTTAAGTAAAAGAATTGTAAGAAGTATGAGTTTTTTCATTTTTCCATCGGATAATAATATTATACCACAAAAATAGATAATGTTTTGGAAAAATAAAAGAACCCTGAGAAATCGAAAGTAAAATTAGCCTCAGTCTCTGTTTCTGCAAATCACTAGATTAAGATTTGACGGCTTGTTGAATATTAAGTTTATAGGTCAACTGAAGAGTCATACATTTCAATATCCCCTCACTCCCCCTCCAAAATCCTCCAAAAAGCTTTAAAGCCGTCTTCTATTGTTTCGTCGGGGGGAAAGAATTTTGGGGTATGGAGTCCGTGTCTTTCGCCGGTGGAGGTACCGAGCCAAAACATGAAGGAGGGGTATTTTTTCGAGATGAAGCCAAAGTCTTCACCTGTCATTTTGCTGCCACAGTCGATGACGATGAAATCTTTAGAGAGAACCGGAGTGTATTTATGGTATAAGGCTTTGTCAACAACCACTTCAAGATAGGGATCACCATGGATGACTTCGGTTTTTACTCCCGTTTCTTTTTCAACCTCTTTCGAGAGGGTTTTGAGTTGGTCGATGAACCACCAGGAATCGTCAATATTCAAAGCTCTTATGGTACATTCCGCTACTGCATGTGCCGGGATGATGTTGCGTGCGGTACCGGACTGAATTTTTCCGTATCCGAAGAGCATGGTATCTTTTTTTGGTTCAATCAGTTTTTTTGCACGGGAGAGATAAGCCATGAGCCCGTCGAAAGCGTGAATCCCGTTTTCAGGGAAGGCGACATGCGCCTGCCTGCCGTGGAACTCAAGAACAATTTCATTTGCCGAGGCGAAGAGTACACCCGGAGTTGAAGCGATGGTACCTCTGTCATAATCGTCGGTTACATGCAGGGCAAAGGCTTTTGAAATGTTGAATTGATCGAAAACACCCGATTCAAGCATTTTAAGTGCTCCGCCACCCCCCTCTTCGGCAGGTTGAAAAAGGAAAAGGATATTGCGGTCACCCTTCTTTTTCACCACTTCAAGCAAAAAACGGTAGAGGATTGAGGTGTGCACATCGTGTCCGCAGGCGTGCATCAGATTGTTCGTCGATGCAAAAGGGAGTCCCGTCTCCTCAACTATGGGCAGGGCATCAATATCGGCACGGAAGAGGAGGTAGTCACCATTGTTCACGGTGTATTCCACCACAAGTCCTGTTTCAAGGGGGCGATGGATCACGATTCCGGGGATTTCCGAGATATTTTCAACCAGGGTTTTAGTGGTCTCAAACTCCTGATACATAAGTTCGGGGAGGCTGTGGAGTTTGTGCCTTAGTTCGACGGGTTTTAGCATGATGTATTATAAATTGAATGCATTAACGATATTGTTTACTGCTTCCTCTTTGAATTGCTTGTCGATCAGACAGGAAATTTTTATCTCGGAAGTGGTAACAAGTTTCACGGGAATGTTTTTTAAGGCGCGGAAAAATGTAGCAGCTACACCTCCCTCTGACTTCATGCCGATTCCCACTACAGAGAGTTTCAAATAGTCTGAATGATACTCAACCACATGAGTATCGATACCTGAGAGAGAGCGGGTGATGGCAGCGTCGAGGTCTTTTATTTTCTCCGAAATGACGGTGAAGGAAACGACGAGTTCGTCTCCCGTGTTGATCATCGAAATCATATCGACATTCAATCCCTCGGCAGCAACCCTTTCGAAAAGGCTTTGCACGATTGAGTAGTCAACAGGGAGTTTTTTTATAATTACCTGGGTTTCGTTTTCGGTCACACTGCAGCCGGTGACAACGGGTTCTTCAATCAAAATATCTTCGTTCACGACATAACTTCCTTCCTCGTCTGAAAAAGTTGAACCACAATAGAGGTTAATATTGAATTTTTTGGCGATTTCCACTGAGCGGCTGTGAAGAACTTTTGCACCGAGCGAAGCCATTTCGAGCATCTCGTCATAGGAGACCTGCTTAAGTTTTTTGGCATTCGGGTGCAGCTTCGGGTCGGTTGTGTAGATTCCTGCCACATCGCTGTAAATTTCACAATCGACTCCAAGAGCAGAGGCGAGGGCAACGGCTGAAGTGTCTGACCCCCCTCTTCCCAGGGTCGTAATCTCCCAATCCTCAGTAACTCCCTGAAAACCTGTAACCACAAGAACATCATATTCCTTTAACTGTTCTTTCAGGTAATCTGTATCGAAGTGGAGGATTTTTGCCTGAGTGTGGCTTTTGGTGGTCTTTATCCCAGCTTGAAAAGCATTGAGGGATTTGCTCTTCACTCCAAGATCTTTAAGAGCCATGGAGACCAAAGAGACTGAAACCTGTTCCCCGGTGCTAAGCAGCATGTCATACTCTCTCGGATCGGGATCGGGTGACACTTCTTTTGCGAGTTTAATCAAACCATCGGTGCTTTTTCCCATTGCCGAGACAACAATAATCAACTTAAATCCGGCATCCACCCGTTTTGCTATCCGGGCGGCAACACCCAGAATTTTTTGTGCATCAGCAACGGAGCTTCCTCCAAATTTCTGAACGACAAGTGTGGTACCCATCTCTACAGACTCCTAAGAGAATCCATTATTATGGTTTTCGACTTTGTCTTTTCGTCAACTTTTTTGATTACCCGAGCCGGAACTCCCGCCACAACCGTGTAAGGCTCCACATCGGAGACAACAATTGCACCTGCGGCAACCACTGCGCCCTCGCCAATCTTTATTCCTTCAAGCACGACAGCATTTGCACCGATAACCACCTTGTCGCCAACCACTACAGGTTCCGCATTCGGGGGCTCGATCACACCTGCAAGAACAGTACCGGCACCAATGTGACAGTCTTTTCCCACTATTGCCCGACCGCCTACCACCACATTCATGTCGATCATTGTCCGGTCACCAATAACAGCACCTATATTGATCACGGCTCCCATCATAATGACGCAATTGTTGCCGATATCAACCTTGTCCCGGATAATGGCACCCGGTTCTATTCTCGAATTCACTTTGGTAAGGTCGAGAAGTGGTACTGCCGAGTGTCTTCTGTCGTTTTCAATCCGGTAGTGTGAAAATTTCTCCTTGTGGGTTTCGAGCAGGGCAACAAGTTCGGAGTGCTCGCAGAAGAGCACTCCCCATTTGTGATCGCCGTAAAACTCCAGGTCCGAGAAGTCAATTCCCGCGAGATTACCCGCAAGATAAGCCTTCACCGGCGTTTTTTTTGTGGCTTTTGCTATAAAATCGATTATTTCGTAAGAGTCCATGTTATCCGTTACTTGTCATGAAATACAACATCTGTAAATGAATAGAGTCCGGTGGTTTTGCTCATCACAAACTCTGCCGCAAGGAGCACTCCTTCGGCAAAAGTTCTTCTGTTAGTCGCAGAATGGGAGATGGAAATCACTTCGCCAAGACCCGCAAAATAGATTGTGTGGTCTCCCGGAACATTTCCGAGACGAAGAGAAGAAACCGGCACATCTTTCCCGACAACCTCTTTTAGCATTATTGCAGTTCCCGATGGCTTGTCTTTTTTGAACCGGTGGTGGGTTTCGGATATCTCCACATCCCAGCCTTTAAGGTTTTCGTTCAGAATTGCAGTTGCTTTCAGGAGTATCTGGACTCCTTTTGAATAGTTGTAGCTCTGTACGATCGGCAGCTCCTTGGAAAACTCTTTCAAGGCATCGAGTTGAAGTTGACTTAACCCGGTGGTACCCGAGACGAGAGGACACTTAAATTTGGTCATGTGATGGAGCACTGTGTCAAAAACCTCGGGTTGCGAGAAATCGATAAGCACCTCGGGGTCATCATCATGTCGTACACCTTCAAGATCGAGAGTAAAAACGCATTTGTGTCCCGATTCGGAAAAAACGCTTTGCAGCTCCCTGCCCATTTTGCCGGAAGCGCCAAACAGTCCGTATTTCATTTTTAAGCTTTCAGTTTGTTAATAGCCAATCTGATCAGTTCACAGCTTCTATCAGAAACAGGAGCGAGAGGCATGCGAAGTGTGTTTTTGCAGAGTCCCAGAATAGAACAGGCCGCTTTAACGGGAGAGGGACTGGTTTCGATGAACAGGAGGTTCATCATATCGAGATATTTGTTGTGAATTTTTAACGCATCCCCGTTTCTTCCTTCGAGCATGGCAGTGGTCAGGTCACTCATTTCCCTCGGGAAAACATTGGAAAAGACGGAGATAACACCCTTGCCGCCAAGAGCCATAATCGGGAGTGTCTGGTCGTCATTTCCCGAGAGGACGGTGAGGGTTTCGGGAGCCGCAGCGAGAAGTTTTGCTATTTGTGAAATGTTGCCGGATGCTTCTTTTATCGCCACAACATTTTTGCAGTCACTGTGTATCCTGAGCATCGTATCGGGAAGCATGTTCATGGCAGTACGGGACGGCACATTATACAAAATTATCGGGAGTTCGGTCTTTTCAGCGATATATTTGTAATGTTCATAAACGCTTGCCTGTGTTCCTTTGTTGTAGTAAGGATTCACGATAAGGAGTCCGTCTGCTCCGAGTTTTTCAGCTACTGTGTTGTTTTTTACAACATGGGAGGTGCTGTTTGTGCCGGTTCCGACAATTACTTTCGCCTTCCCGTTGTTCGCTTCCACAACAGTAGCGATAATTTTTTCCCGTTCATCTTCCTCGATTACGGGTGCTTCTCCGGTGGTTCCGAGGACGATGAGCATTTCGACACCATTGTCGATCTGGAAACGGATAAAGTTTTTTAAAGAATTGTAGTCCACACCACCATCTTCAAGAAACGGTGTTATTATGGCAGTTCCTGTTCCTTTGAACATTCGTTGCTGTCCTTTAGAAATTATTAAAACCTAATAATAAATATAATGAATTATTAAGTTTGGCAGGAAAAGGCAAAATCAGCAATTTTGAAATTAAAAAAGAGGATTTTTTGCATGAATTTAGCTGAATCGTATTTTCTGAATACATACAACCGACTGCAGATCGATATTGATCATGGCAGCGGGTCATACCTTATTACAAAAGACGGAGAGAAGTATCTCGATCTGTTCGGCGGTCTCGCTGTAAATGCTCTCGGATATGCTCACCCCGGAGTAGTTGAGGCAGTTTCCAAACAAATCGGAAGATTTGGGCATTTGTCAAACATGTTCCTGACGGATGTGCAGATTGAAATGGCGTCACTCCTGATAAAATACTCCGGAATGGAGAAACTCTTTTTCACCAACAGCGGAACCGAAACTGTGGAAGCGGCAATTAAGCTGATCCGTGCCGCAAAAGGGAGTGAAAAAATGATTTATTCTCTCTCTGGCGGATTTCACGGCAGGACATACGGCGGACTTTCACTTACCCACAAGGAGAAATACCAAAAAGGATTTGGACCGCTTCTCCCCAAAACGGGAATGATCAGGTACAATGATATCGATGATCTGGTTGAGAAAGTTGATGAAAACACTGCCGCTGTTTTTCTTGAATTCATTCAGGGAGAGGGAGGAATATACTCTGTTACGGGTGAATTTGTCGCAAAACTTGAAGAATTAAGAAAAAAATTCGGATTTCTCGTCATTTCTGACTGTATCCAGTGCGGCATCGGAAGAACCGGCAAGCCATTCTCCCACGAACATTTTAATTTCATCCCCGATATGATACTCACGGCAAAAGCGATTGGAGGCGGACTCCCGCTCGGTGCCCTGCTCGTAAGCAAGGAATACTCCGAAATTCTTACACCGGGAAGACACGGAACCACATTTGGCGGTAATCCTGTAAGTTGTGCCGCAGGAATTGTAGTGATGAAGGAAGTCTTCGAGAAAGGACTGATGGAAAATGCCAAAGAAAAGGGAGAATACCTGATCCAAAAACTGAAAGAGCTTCAAAATCAATTTCCTGAAAAAATAAAGGAGGTGCGGGGCAAGGGACTAATGACCGGTGTGGAACTGACATTTCCCGGAGCGGGAATAGTTCAGGAGATGCTGAAACGAAAATTTTTAGTGAACTGTACCAACGACCGGGTTATCCGGCTTCTCCCTCCATTGATTATTGAAAAAGAGGAGCTTGATCAGTTCTTTTCTGCATTCACTGAAGTAATTGCCATGGCAAAACTTCCCTGACTTCTTTAAAATGAAACAGACCCGGGATGGAATATTCCGGGTCTGCATGTTTTAAATTCATCTATTACTGTTTTTCGAACTTCAGAGCTGCCGAGTTGATGCAATATCTCAATCCCGTCGGTTTGGGTCCGTCATTAAAGACATGTCCAAGGTGGGCACCACATTTGTCGCAGGTCACTTCAGTTCTCACCATTCCATAGGAGCGGTCGGTATGTTCCGCTATGATATTGCTGTCTTTAGGGGCATAGAAACTGGGCCAGCCGCAATGGGCATCAAATTTTGTATCTGAAGCAAAAAGAACGGTTCCGCATCCCGCACATTTATAAACTCCCGCAGCTTTATGATCCCAGTATTCACCTGTGAAGGGTCTTTCTGTCCCTTTCTGCCTCATAACGAAGAACTGTTCCTCCGTCAGCAGGCTTTTCCATTCCTCTTCGGTTTTCACAACTTTGTCTTTCACATTTTTTCCTTTTTTATCATTTACGGTCGAATCCTGAATGCTCCTCTTTGTGCTTTCCATCTGCTCCAACTGGCTGTGTTTGTTGATAGCCACGGCTGCAGCAACAGCTACAAAAAGAATAAGTATTCCGATAAATAAAATGTGTTTAAGCATTCATGCCTCAATTAACAAAGGAAGATATCACGGCGTTCAAAAATTTAAATTAATCAGTAAAATTACTGAATTAATTCGGTTCAATTTAACAATTCAATACGACAATAACAGCTAAAAAAAGCTGCCCTGAAAAAATTATTCCAAAACCTTAATAATTTAAGATTATAAGGCGAACATGCTTATATATTTTATAAATTTAGGCAGGAAGAGATGAGAAATAGTGTTATTCGGTAACAAACCTTAATAAATAAGGCTGAACCGGTTTTTATCTGAATAAAAAATGTTATAATTTTGCATACCGGATCATACAAATTAGAGCAAAAAATGATTAATAATTTATTAAACCACTGCAATCGTCTCATTGAAGAGAATGCCATTGAAGTGATAGACCTTAAAAGCATAGATCTTACCGGAAGACTTCACCATATCTCTCTCCCTGTAAGAAGTGGAATACTCGAAAAACTGCTCGCCGAGGGTGTCGGGTTTGATGCATCGAGTTACGGGTTTTCAAAAGTGGAAAACAGCGACATGGTTCAGATCCCGGATCTGTCCACTGCCGTTGTCGATCTGTTCAGGGATGCCCCAACTCTCAGTTTCTATTCAACTGTTCACCTCACTGATGAAAACAGAACTCCGTTCCCACAGGACGGAAGACACATGGCAAAGCGAGTGGAAGCCCTACTGAAGGAGTATACAGGAGCCGACAAGTCGATGTGGGGACCTGAATTCGAATTCTACATCTTCTCAAAAGTGAAATACGATACAAGAACTGCCTCATCATACTATGAAATTGAACATGAAGAGGAATTTCATCGCAATGCATATCACGCAGCAAATCCGTTTGATGTGTATGATGATTTCAGGGACAAGGCATGCAGCCTTCTCAAACAGGTGGGTGTTGATGTAAAATACCACCACCATGAAGTTGGTGAAAGAGGACAGCAGGAAATCGAAACTTATTTCAGCGATCTGCTTGCAACCGCTGACAATATCGTCACTTCAAAATATGTTCTTTTGAATTTTGCAAGACAGCAGAATCTGTTCATTACCTTCATGCCAAAACCGATGTACCAGCAGGCGGGTAACGGTATGCACCTCCATCTTTATCTCACGAAAAACGGTAAAAACGCTTTTTATGAAAAGGGGAGATATGGTAATATCAACGATCTTGGAAGATATTTCATGGGCGGAATCCTGAAACACGGACCGGCTCTTTCTGCTTTCACAAATCCTTCGACCAACTCATATAAAAGACTCGTACCCGGGTTTGAAGCTCCCGTGGTGCTCACTTATGGTCAGGGAAACAGGGCGTCTGCCATCAGAATTCCAAAATATATTAACAATCCCGATGAAACCCGTTTCGAATACCGTCCGCCTGATGCGACTGCAAATCCATACCTCTGTTTAAGCGCAATCATTCTTGCAGGAATTGATGGAGTGGTCAACAAAATCGATCCTGAAGCCGAAGGATTTGGTCCTTCTGAAAAGCTTGATTTCAGCGACAGAAGCAAGGACAGGCTCCACTTCCTCCCCAGAAACCTTGATGAGGCACTCGATGCTCTCGAGGTGGACAACGAATTCCTCAAAAGAGGTGGTGTTTTCACTGATCAGTTGATTGCACAATGGATGAAAATCAAACACGAGGAGATATCTGCAATAGGCACTATGCCTCATCCGTTTGAATTCAAAATGTATTTCAACCTGTAGCCTTTACCATCCGCCGGTATATCCGCGGAGATCAATAGAGGCAGGATCCAAAGTTTCTCCTCGAAACATTTAGACGGGTCCTGCCTTTTTTTATTTCTGCGCCTTATGATCCTTACAGGGTAATCTTATCTCTGAATTTTTCTCCCCATCTGTTTACATACTCCACTTCAACAACCTTTGCATCCGGTGATGGCTTGGCATAAAAGAGATGATCAGTGGTTGCGGGCTCCACCCAAGTGTGTTTCTTTGGTTTTTTGTCACCTTCGAAAAGAAGTACCGTTTCGGGATCGGAGCCGCGTCTTTTCTCCATTTCACCCATGGTGGTTCCGTCCTGATACCAGTTGACCCTGCAATATTTGTCCCATGACCAGACATTAGCCATGACCTCAAGAGGTTTCCCGTCTTTCCCGGTGATTTTGTGGAGAGATATCTGGTGACCGATTGGCTTCCCTGTCGATTTATACTTCCATCTGATCTCAGTTCCATCAACTTCATAAATGCCATATCCCTTGGGAGTACCGTCAAAACATGTGGGAGCAGTCCACCAGGCACCACAAACAGCACCACAAACATGAATCTCTATTCCTTCCTCTTCGATATACTCGCTTTCATGCATGTGTCCCGTAAGTACGAATGATTTATAAGGTTTCAAGAGGTTGTAAAGCATTTTTCTGTTGGTTATTACCACACTGTTATTCGGTTTTGCGTATTTGTATCTTATATGTTCCGTGTTATATGGAGGGATGTGACAGAAGACTACAACCGTTCTTCCTTTTGGAACAAGAGCAAGATCCTGCTCCATCCAGTCGAGCTGCTTTTGGTCGAGATAACCGATGTAATCTCCGAACCAGAAGATGTCATCAAGCACTATATAGTGAATTTCACCTTTGTTGAAGGAATAGTACCTGGGTCCAAAAAACTCGTTGAAAGTGGCAACCGAAAGTTCGTCCGTTCCGGCACCATGATCGGTATCGTGGTTTCCGAGTACCTGAAAAAAAGGAATCCCGGTTTTTTTGATCGCCTTTTCGTACTCGGGGAAGAGTTTCAGGTCGTTGAAGACGATATCGCCGCATGCGACACCGAAAAGGCTGGTTCTCCCTTTTGCCATTTCGATTAAATCAGGAATTGTCTCGGCGTTGAAGAGCCCGATATCCTCCATGTCCAACGGCTGGGGATCCGCGAGAAGGAAAAATGAATGTCTGGTGTCGTTCCCGGTGGTTTTCAGATCAAAATTTATCTCCTGCTCGGCTTTATCTGTGATTTTTTCGTAAAACCTTGCCGTACCCGTTGGATTTGTGTTTACAGCGTAACCCGCGGGATTCGAGATAAAGAGGAATTTTTCATCTTTTCCGGCAGACAGTTCGAAATATCCATCTGTCGAGGTGGTAACAACCGAAACTCCATCGGAAACAGCAACTCCTTTTAATGGCTTGGTGCCCGATGTAACCCTCCCGGAAATTTTTCGAAGACCCTTTTCTTGAGTTTTAGGAGGATCTATGAAGTTTTGAAGCGGGGATGCGACGGATTCTGCCACAAAGAGGGCAGATATCCCGAGTGAATTTTTGATGAAGTTTCTTCTGTCAGTCATTTTTTTCTCGTCGGAATTTTTGGAAAATCAAACCTGAATCTAATCACTTCGGGAAAAACCGCATCGTAAATTAATTATCAAATCTCACAAATGAAGGACAGATTTCAAGAGATTCCTTAAAGGAAACCGTTCCTGACTCAAGATACCCTGCAATTCGTTAAATTTAAAAATTGCTTTTTTTTGAATTTGAGGATACTTACATGGAAGACAGAATAATCGAATGCGTACCAAACTTTTCTGAAGGACAAAATCCTGAAACTATAAAACAAATCACCGGTGTCATAGAGGCAGTGGAAGGTGTAAAACTTTTGAATGTCGATCCCGGTTTTGAGATGAACAGAACTGTGGTTACTTTTATCGGGAACCCCGAAGCTGTTGCCGAAGCAGCATTTCGGTCGATTAAAAAGGCGTCCGAGCTGATAGACATGTCGAAACACAAAGGTTCTCATCCAAGAATGGGTGCCACCGATGTATGCCCTTTCATTCCTGTCAGCGGTATCACTACAGAGGAAGCAATCGAACTTTCTCACCGGGTAGCTGAGCGGGTCGGGAAAGAACTCGGAATCCCTGTCTACATGTACGAACTTTCACAGAACGATCCTAAAAGGAAAAACCTTGCAATTATCCGTCAGGGTGAATACGAAGCCCTCGAAGAAAAAATGAAAAAACCGGAATGGAAGCCCGACCATGGACCTGTTGAATTTAATGCCAAAGCAGGTGCGACCGTGATGGGTGTAAGGGAGTTTCTGATCGCTTACAACATCAACCTGAACACCCGGGAAGTAAAAGCGGCTACTGATATCGCATTCGAACTGAGAGAGAAGGGAAGATCTGCAAGAACAGGTGGAAGCGGAGTTTTTTATTATAAACGACCGACTATTTTGAAGTATCGCGAGGGGAGCTATCCTTCGGGACTGGATGACTTCACCGGCAAAACCATTGAAGAAACAGCCGCATATTGCAATGAAAAATATGGTTTTGACCTTTTTGAACTGCTCGAACTGAATGGAGTTAATACACAAAAACCGGAAGGGGAATCGGTCAAGATTCCCGGTAAATTCAAAAATTGCAAAGCAATCGGCTGGATGGTACCCGAGTATGACAGAGCACAGATTTCAATCAACCTGACGGACTACAAAACCACACCGATGCATCTCGTTTATGAAGAGGCAAAGAAACTCGCAGAAGCCCGCGGTATAACTGTTACAGGTAGTGAAATTGTCGGGATGGTTCCGTTTAGGGCGCTTTATGAAAGCGGGATTTTCTACCTCAGGAGACAGGAGAGACCAACTGGTATTCCGGTGATGGATGTCCTCAAAACTGCAGCACAATCTCTTGGACTGAATGATGTGTCACCGTTCAAAATTGAAGAGCGGGTACTTGGTCTCCCAAAAATTGATGAAAAAGCACTCTCCTCTCTCACTGTAGCCGGATTTGCAGATGAAGTTTCGAGAGAATCTCCCGCACCCGGTGGAGGTTCGGTTGCCGCAATGGCAGGAGCAATCGGCGCCTCCCTTGCTTCAATGGTGGTAAACCTTACTGCTTACAAAAAAGGGGCAGGAGATATCGATATTATGCTGAATGAACTTTCTGTCAAGGCAATTGAAATCAAAGACAAACTGATAAAAAACATAGATGACGACTCTAATGCATTCAATGAATATATGGAAGCAATGAGGCTTCCTCAAAACACTCCTGAAGAGAAAAATACCCGCTTTGCTGCAATGCAAGCTGGATTGAAAAAAGCAGTTCAGGTTCCTTTGACTACTGCAAAACTGAGCTATGAAGCGATAAAAATCTGCGAAGTAGTGAAACAGCATGGAAATCCCAACTCAATCACCGATGTCACCGTCGGTGCACGCATGGCACTGACCGGCGTTCAGGGCGGAGTCTTGAATGTCCTGATTAACCTCAAAGATATCAAAGACCAGGATTATATAACAGCCATGAAAACCGAATGTAAAGCCCTCACATCGGATGCAACCTCATTAGCAGACAAAATATTGAGCGATGTGATTGACCGGTTGTCATGAGCAATCCGTGTAACCATGAACTTTTATGAAGACAAAAAATATGTACATACTTGGAATATCGGCTTTTTACCATGACTCAGCGGCTGCTTTAATCAAAGACGGCGAGATAATAACCGCTGCGCAGGAAGAGCGGTTTACAAGGAAGAAACACGATCACAATTTCCCTTCCAATGCGGTGAAATACTGCCTGAGGGAAGCGGGGATTGATATTTCGAAGATTGATGCAATCGCCTTTTATGATAAACCGTTTTTGAAGTTCAACCGCCTGCTCGAAACATATTTGAGCTATCCCGGGAGGGGATTGAAATCGTTCATGATGGCTATTCCTTTGTGGATCAAGCAAAAACTTTGGATTCCCGACATAATCGAAAAAGAGACCGGATTCACAGGCAAAATTCTCTATCCCGAGCACCATGAATCACACGCAGCGAGTGCATTTTTCCCTTCAAAATTTGATGAGGCAGCATTTCTTACTATTGACGGTGTGGGTGAGTATGCAACTGCTTCATATGGAGTTGGCAAGGGAAATTCTGTTAAAATACTTGGCGAGATCAATTTCCCCCACTCCCTCGGACTTCTCTATTCGGCATTCACATACCATACAGGATTCAAAGTGAATTCGGGTGAGTACAAGGTGATGGGTCTTGCTCCTTATGGCACACCCAAGTATGTCGAAAACATCTACAAATACCTGATTGACCTGAAGGAAGACGGTTCATTCAAAATGAACATGGACTATTTCGACTACAATACGGGTCTGAAAATGACCAACGACAGGTTTTCTGAATTATTCGGCGGACCAGCCCGTGAGCCCGAAACAAATCTTACACAAAGAGAGATGGATCTTGCCCGTTCGGTTCAGGAAGTGACGGAAGAGATTGTTTTGAGGATGGCTCGTCATATCAGAAAAGAGACGGGGAAGAAGAATCTCTGCCTTGCGGGGGGTGTTGCACTAAACTGTGTGGCGAATGGTATTCTTCTCAGTGAAAAGATATTCGATAATCTATGGATTCAACCCGCTGCCGGTGATGCAGGTGGTGCCCTCGGTGCAGCACTGATTGCCCATTACCACCACTTCGGAAATGCAGCCCCTAAAAAAGGGGAGAGAGACCTTCAGAAGGGGTCTTCACTCGGACCTGCTTACAAAAACGAGCAGATCGAAGAGTTCCTGAAAAAATACAATCTTCCTGCAACAAAACTGAATGATGACGAACTGCTGGACAAAGCAACCGATCTAATGAAAGACGGAAAAATTCTCGGCTGGTTCCATGGAAGAATGGAATATGGTCCCCGTGCACTTGGCAACCGTTCCATAATTGGAGATGCACGAAATCCAGAGATGCAGAAAAAAATGAATCTGAAAATCAAATACAGGGAAAGTTTTCGACCGTTTGCACCTTCAGTGATGTATGACAAGGTTCATGAATGGTTCGATCTCGACTGTGAAAGTCCTTACATGCTTCTGGTTGCTGATGTGGTGAAGGAAAAGCAAAGAAAAATGACAGAAGAAGAGTCGAAACTGTGGGGTATTGATCTTCTCAATATTTTACGGTCGGATATCCCTGCCGTCACTCATGTGGATTATTCCGCAAGAATTCAGACCGTTCATCCCGATGACAACAAAAGATATTATGACCTGATCAATTCGTTTTATGGAAAAACAGGCTGTCCGGTTATTGTAAACACAAGTTTCAATGTGCGCGGGGAACCGATTGTCGAATCTCCACTCGATGCATATAAATGTTTTATGCGTACAGAAATAGATGTACTTGTACTCGAAAACTTTATTCTATATAAAGAAAATCAACCGGCTTTTCACGATGATATAAAATGGCAGGAAGTATATGAGCTTGATTAAAGAGATAAAAAAAGAAGTAAATGAACTGGACTTATCCCCTCGTGCCCTGAGAAAGGGGAGTGCCACACTTGGGATTACGCTGGTGCTGGCGGGTGTTCTGCTTCAGTCTTTTACCTCATACCAGACAACGGGTATCCTTGTAGCTGCTTTCGGAGCATTTCTCACACTGGTAGCTTTCACAGCTCCTTCGAAAACAGTGGATATCTACAAAGTGTGGATGACATTCGCATTCACCCTCGGGTGGTTTGTTTCAAAAATAATCTTCACAATAATTTTCTATCTTGTGGTTGCTCCGGTGGGAGTTGTTGCAAAACTTTTCGGGAAGGAATTCCTCGATCTTGATTTCAGGAAAAAGAAGGAATCCTACTGGATCAAAAAACAAAATCACACAATCGATTACGAAAAAATGCATTAGGAATTTAAATGAGCAAAATCAAAATAATTTCCCAGTACCTCTCCTTCCTGAAGGAAAACAAAAAGTGGTGGCTGATGCCAATCGCCATCATTGTAATATTTATCGGTCTTCTCCTCGTTTTCGCCAAAGGCAGCCCGCTAGCGCCTTTCATCTATACTCTGTTCTGAGGTTCCGAGGTTCTACCCAACTACCAGGTAGATTAACGCCGTAATCACCACCGCTCCGAAAATGTTGATTATAAATCCGGTCTTCGCCATATCGGCTATTTGGAGGCGACGGGAGCCGAAGACTATTGCATTTGGGGGAGTGGCAACAGGCATCATGAATGCCATGGAGGCGGAGATCGTTGCCGGAAGCATAAGAAGCAGGGGATCTATATGCCACTCTATCGCGAAGGCAGCGAGGATTGGCAGAAAAATTTGAGCTGTGGCGGTATTGGATGTAAGTTCGGTGAGGAATGTTACAATCAAAGAAATTGCAAATATTATCACGATTACAGGCATTCCGGAGGCAAAATCGAAACTTTTACCTATTTGTTCTGAAAGTCCGCTTTTTACAAAACCCTCCGCAAGAGCAAACCCGCCACCAAAAAGAAGGATTACATCCCACGGAATATCACGAATTATCCAGGCGTCTATTATTGCTCCCTTCTCTTCGGCTTCCTTTTTTGATGGCAGAATAAAAAGAAGAAGCGCGGCAAAGATTGAGACTGTGCCGTCATCGATAAAACCGGCTGACGGGAAAAGATTCGACCATCCCGGTACGGTTACAAATCCTGCCTTGATGTCTTCCCTGAAAATCCAAAGCAGCGCTGTTGACGCGAACAGGGTAAGGATTGTCTTCTCTTCATACTTCATTTTCCCCAGGTCCGCATACTCTTTTTTCATAACTGTGCGATCGATTTCGAACTTGTCATCACTTTTGAACATCACTTTTGTAAGCAGCCACCAGACAAAAACAGTTAAAATGATCGCAAGAGGGAAGAACCAGAGGATCCACTGTCCAAATCCCACGGTGGGATTGTCGGGAAATGTCTGAGTATAAATTCTTTGAAAAACAAGATTCGGTGGTGTGCCAATGTAAGTCCCGATTCCCCCAATGGATGCTGCATAAGCGATGGAGAGCATCAGCGATTTGGAAAAATTGGAAGTGGCACCAATTCCATGCTCCTCCTCCATTTTGGAGACTATTGCCATACCGATCGGAAGGAGCATCACAGCAGTGGCGGTGTTCGAGATCCACATCGATAAGAAACCGCCTGCGATCATGAATGAGAGAACTATTGTGGAAGGGCTTTTCCCGAAACGGGAGACCAGTCCCAGAGCAATTCTTTTGTGCAGGTTCCACTTCTCCATTGCAAGGGCAATGATGAATCCACCCAGAAAGAGGAAGATTGTCGAGTTGGTATATGCCGCTGCCGCATCCTTTCCACTGATTACACCTGAAAGAGGGAAAAGTACAAGGGGGACGAGTGAAGTGACTGCCAGAGGAACTGCTTCTGTTACCCACCATATCGACATAAGAATAGCAATACCTGCACAGAATCTGGCGTTGTGCGGCAATCCTGAAAAAAGAACAAACAATAAAAAAGCGATGATGCCGAGGAAGAGGCCAGCTCTCTTGAATTTGTAGTTGCCGAGGAATTTGGAAACATTATCGGTCGACATAATTATTCTTTCTGAAGTGGTTGCTTAAATTATGAAAATATTTGGATATTATGGTGTGATTACGCATCTGATTTGAATGGTATGGCGCGATTTGTTGAAAATAAAAGCCGCAAAAAAGCCCTTATACCTCGTTAATTGCTTATTTTTGCAAGTGAAATCAGTTCCGGTTTTAAGGAACAGGTATAAATCAAAATCAAAACTGATATTTACTTTATCTATTTGTGAAATATGACAGACAAAAAAAGAAAATTGTGGATTTGGTGGGTGGTTGCGGCAGTTCTTATGCTGGTTACCGGTTACTACCAAAGGGTAACGGGACCAACCTACGATAAAAAAATTACCTTCACATTTGAGGGACAGGAATACAAGGTAAAGCTTCCCCGTTCTCACGGAGATGACACCGACTGCCCTGTCATCCTCCCGGTTTCCGATACTTCAATCACGGCGAAACTTCTCTACCGGAGATTCAATATGAATGAGGAGTACAAGGAAGTAAATTTTGAAAGAAAAGACACGACACTTCTGGCATTCCTCCCTAAACAACCGCCTGCTGGAAAGCTTGAATATTCAATTGTGCTGCAGACAAAGGGGAAGGAACCCCAGGATATCACGGGGCATGAAACAGTTGTAATCCGCTTCAAGGGGCATGTGCCACTTTGGATAGTGCTGGTTCATGTTCTCTTTATGTTTGCCGGGATGTTCATGTCGAATATAACGGGATTTTATGCTTATCTGAAGCACCCGTCATTTACAAAATTTGCCCTGATTACCACGATGGTTCTCTTCATCGGCGGGCTGATACTGGGTCCTGTTGTGCAAAAATATGCATTCGGAGTCTTTTGGTCGGGAATCCCCTTTGGATGGGATTTGACCGACAACAAACTGCTCTTTTCCTTCCTGTTCTGGCTGGGAGCGTGGGTTTTCAGTATTAAAAAACCCCGTTACTGGCTGGGAATTGTAGCTTTGATCGTACTTCTGGCGATGTATTACATTCCTCACAGTGCCATGGGTTCGGAATTTGACTATAAAAACAATAAACTCGGAACCTCAAAAACTTTGTAGTCTTTCATGGTAATCAGTTTGAATAGAAGGTTGAAGGATGACGGGAATACCGCCCTGTCATCCTTCAATTAAATTGCGGGTTTCAAAAACGGAAAAATCAGAGAGATATTGAAATTGTATCAAGCTTCCATTCGTTTTTTTGAAGCGTAAAAACCGCAAGAAACATTACCGGTCTGGCAAATTTGACCGATACAAAGCTCCCCACTTTGACGGCAAGATTTCCTGATTTTGAAGAAAAATCTTTCAATTCCTTGACTTTGGAGACATTTCGAAACTCTTTAAGTGCATTTAGCAGCCCTTCTGCTTCCTTATGACTTTTCCCGTTAATTATTCCAACGAAACCATCTGAAATATCTTTTCCATCGAGTTTTCCTCCGTAGAGGCGGTTTATAAAGTCTTTGTAAAAGCCGTCGAAACCGGGAGTTGATTTTTCCTTTTGCGAAACTGCAATGTGCCTTACATTTTTTTCATCGAACGGTTGAAATTTATCATCGGTCTCATTGCCTCCGTCAAATATTGCCTTGTAATCAGTTCCTTCTTTTTTCCAGACGGTGTAAAACCTTCCGCTGGAAATGACTGAACTGTCACTTCTCCTTTTCAGGTTATATACACCCGTCGAAAAAGCAATCTCCCCGTCTTCTGGGGCAATTATATGATCCGGATACCAAACCAGAGTGTTCTTCTCCTCACCGCTTCTCTTTTCATAGAGGGGTTTACCATCAACGAGCGTATCTTCGTCATACATCTTGCACGAATCGGAAAGAAATGCAAGAAATGATGTTTTTATACCGGATTTCACACTAAGTGCGGAAAAGGCGAGTTCTGTTTTCATCACCTGGTGAAAAACAGACTGGGGGTATGCCGGCAACACCAAAACAGCCAAAAGAAGAAAACTTACATGCTTCATAAAACTCCTCAAAAAATGTCAGGCAATAATAACTACCGCTTGTCAAAAAATAAAATCGGGCATCACAATATTTCGAATTAACCACTTAATATTGATAATTTTGCAGTGCAGATTTTAAATTTGGAGAATAACAACAATGAAATACAGATTAGTACTTCTTTTTACAGTTTTAACAAGTTCCATGGCTTTTGCCCAAAATGACGACTGGTGGGAATTTGACGACTGGACATTTGATTTTGGCTGGAGTCATAAAAAGCCATACATCTCCCTGTCATACGGAATGGCAGAGAACACATACTTCGGATTACCCGGGTCGATTGCAAATACCGGCTCGATAGAGGCAAAGCTCGGTTATTCAAGCACTACATCCAATCCATGGAGAGCCCCTTTTGAAAAACAATCCGGATTATTTTTCGGAAAACATGCCTACAATATCGGTAGCTCGACAGATGGAAGCAAAATACAGACTACCGCCTGGAAGTTCGGATTTGATGCATCATCGGGAATTGCATACGATGCGGGAAGTCTTAAGATAATTCCATATAACTCCCGCGGCATGCAGTGGTCGTATATGACAGTCGACACTTTTAATATTACCGGGAAAGCCCGGGAAACAATGGACCTCTATAATGAAGCTATAAGATTTGGGAACAGATTTGAAGGCGGTCTAAAGTTTAGAGTCAACGAGACTTTGGAGCTTGGAGCCGGCTGGCAGAGATCGATTGTTTATCCGAGAACCATGTTCTGGTACTGGGCAGGCAGTTCCATTATCGAAGAGATAGGACACGGTTTGATTGATGAATTTGTGGCAAGAATACACAAGTCTTCTCCCGGAGCCACCCCAATAGTTTATTTTCTTTTGAAAAATGCACTCTCATACGGTGCATATGAGCTCAGACAAGAGAAGATGAACTGGCCCTTCGATACAGAAGCCCCCTTCTTCTCTGATGCATACAGAGTAACTCTCACCTGGATTTTCTGATTTTTATAATTGACGGCGGTTCTCTAATTTTGAATATTAATTATTTAAGGTTATGAACCGCCGACACCAAACCGTCATATCAGTTTTACTCATTCTCTTTTTAGCTGGATGTGCTTCAGTTCCACAGACCCGTCCGGGTGATGTGAAGGACTACAATTCCTTCACGGAAGCTTTTGCTTTTGCATATTCACAAAACAAAATTGAAGACGGCCTGTTTTTAAAGGAGAATTTCAGAGAGCATTACAAACTCATGATTGAGAAGCTTGTAACCGCTCTTACAAATCCGGAAGTTACAAAACTTGAACGGGAAGCCGCAACGGAACTCTTTTACTGGGCGGAATCGTTAGGCAGATTAAAGGAATACAAGGAAATAAAATGATTTCAGAAGAACTGTTAAGTATTATGTGCTGTCCCGAAACAAAAGCCGACCTCGTTCTCGAGGGTGACTTTCTGGTTTCAACCGATAAAAATACCCGTCGCAGGTACAGAATAGAGAACGACATCCCCGTTATGCTGATTGACGAGTCGGAAGTGCTTGAAGTGGAGGAGTGGGAAAGGATTATGAAAAAACACGGCAGGATAACCGCAGACTAAAGAAATCCGGTACGGGTCGCGAGTGCCTTGTGAAGGAGGTGGTTATAGTCATCTTCAGGTACCTCTACAGCCCCGAACATTTTCAGATGCGGATTCATCAGTTGCACATCCAGCAGAACAAAACCCCTTTTGATCAAACGGTTTATTAGAAAAGTCAGGGCTATTTTCGAGCCCTGACTTTTCTTTGTAAACATCGACTCACCAAAAAAAGCACCCCCAAGGCAGATGCCGTAAAGGCCTCCGAGCAGGTCATCAGACTGAAACACCTCGTAAGTATAGAGATAGCCCATCTCGAAAAGATTTCTGTATGCGTCTTTTAACGGAGCGTTTATCCAGGTTTCTTCCCTGTCGGCACAGCCGTCGATAACCCGGTCGAAATCATCGTTGATCCTGATCTCAAATGTTCCCGTTCTAACTGTTTTTTTCAGCGATCTTGGTATGTTGAAGTTATCCAGAGGAATTATCGCTCTCGATTTCGGAATATACCAGTTTACCTCCGGAGAGTCCTTGCTTTCTGCCATGGGAAAAGCCCCCATCGAATAAAGCCTGATCATATTCTCCGGGGAAAGGTATTCTTCCTCTGTCATCCGTTTATTCGTCCGCCTTCAATTCAAAACTGACTATTTCATATCCTTTAATCGATTCTCTGGCAGCGAAGGTAATTCCAGCAAGCACAATGGTCATCCCGAGAACAAAGAAAACTATCGAGATAATACCGAAATTCAGCAGTTCTGTTTTGGTGACAACCATACCGATTCCGATCCAGATCGAAGTGATTACAAAGCAACCCACTCCGACTGAATAGCATACCACGGCATTTTTTACGAGTGATAGCCGGATAATGAGTGAGTTGAGTTGCACCGAAATGCTTTTCAGTCGAATCTCATCAAAATACTCGAATTCCTTCGTGTCTGCCGCTTTTGCGTATCTCCTCTTTTCTTCATTTAGCGCTCTGATCCTGTTGACCACGAGCGAATATTTGTTGTTCATACCGAGGATAAGCAAACCGCAGGCGGAAATCATGATTCCCGGTGCCAGCATCGCCTGGATAAGTGAAGCCACCTGTTCCATGTCACAACCCGAAACTTTGCAATCCTGGGAAAGCCATGCTTAATGAACCAAGAATCAGATAGAAAGCAACAAGTACCCCGATTGAAAAAATCACATATTTGTTTGTCTCTTGCGAATTGGAGAGCTTTGCCATTCCAATTCCCGTGAGATAGCAACTGAAAAGCTTGAATGGATCGAGTATCGCCAGGAAGCTTTTTTCGGGTCCTTTCTCAATACCGAGAAATGTAGCAAGGGAGGTATCTGCATACATGGTCGAGAGAAGGAGTGTAAGAATTGTCGTGATCACCATTCCCGCAAGAGGTATTAAAGCCGGCAGAGAGTATGCCACCATCATCCCTTTGTAATTAATGGGTGAATGAAGGATCAGTTTTGCGAGTGCCAGGTAGATCGCGGCAGCAATAAAAAACATAATGAAACCACCGATAAAAATCGGTATTCCCATGAAGACATAACCAAGCGGTCCGCTCATCATGTTCTTTTGCTGTTCCATGAGTTCATCCATTTTCCTTATTTCATCCGCACTCTTGTTTTCTTTTTTAAGTTGTTCAAGAGTTTGTGCCTTCTGCTTCGCCCACAGATCAGCCTTTACCTGAGGATCAGTAAATTTCAGTATGGTGAAGAGTACGGCTCCTGCGAGCAGGATTAACAAGGGGACAAGCCAGTCGGATGTTTTTATTTCAAATTTTGCGATCGACTCAAAAGTTGAAGCAGGGCTTGTTATTACGCCTGTTATTTTGTCGCCAAAAGAAAGTTCTTCGGGTTGAAATTCGTCTTCCCGTTCAAATTCGTTTTCCATTTCAGTCTCTGATTGATTAAAAAAAGAAAAAATAAGGCTAAAGCCAATGGCAAAAATATGAAATTAACCTTTAGAAGTCAGCATTTTCAGTATGATCGGGAAAAGTGAATATAATAATGGTAAATTCACCGACAAAAAAGGGCATTTTATCGAAAAAAGGGGAGATTGAAGCAGATTTAAGAAAGGTTTTTCTGCTGAATCACGGCAAAAAAAGAAATAAATGTGTAATTTTACCTCCCCAAAAAAGTTTGATAATTTTTTAAACCCTTGTCCGGTTTAAGATGTCCAAGTTTAAGGATTGGCAGTTTATTTTTTTTAACCAACTTATAAGGAGTCTTATGCGTCAAAAACTTGCAACTTTCATGCTTGCAGTATTTGTGTTCGCGACAATTCCGGTGTTCTCGCAACTGGCACCACCGGATAGTTTAAAGGCAACCGAGGGTGGCGCAAGTCATCATGGCAAGTTCGTAAGTCTTGTCTGGAAATATGCACCCCCAACACCCGGCAACTATGTCCGTTTTAAAGTATTCAAGAAACATGCGGACAGTACTAATTTTGTAGTTATCGCTTCCAACCTTTGGGATAAAAGGTTTAGTGACACACGGGTACTCCCCGGAGCTACATATCAGTATTTCGTTGTGGCTTATACAAATGCAGCAACAAGTGATCCTTCAAACACAGTAGAAATCACTCTGGCACCACCGCCACCTCCACCGGCTTATGCTAAAATCACAGGAACTGTTCTTAATGCAACAGGTGCTCCTTTGAAAGATGCATTTGTAAAGGTGTTTTCACAAACATCCAATTACATGCGTTCAGCAAAAACCAAAACAGATGGAACATTCTCATTAACCGTCTTAACCGGCACATATTTTGTACAGACCACGAAGCCGGGCTATATCTCTGAATATTATGACAATGTTACCTCTTTTGCAAATGCAACACCTGTGGTACTGGCAGAGGGCGATTCCGTTAATCTCGCCATTGATCTTGCAACCTTCGTTCCGCCGGCAACATATACCCTCACCGGTACAGTTACCAACGATCAGGGTGCTGCTCAGAGGGCTGAGATTTATGTTTACAAAGTGAGGTTGAACAACTATCATTACATGGTGAAAAGAACCCACACCGACAGTCTTGGCAACTACTCCGTGCCTGTTAAAGAAAATGACACCGTTATTGTTTATGCAAAGGCTCCCGGATTTGCCTATTTCCCCGAGTTCTACAACAATAAAAGAGTCATAACTGAAGCGGATAAAATCGGAATCAGCGGAAATGTTACCGGCATCGATTTCGTAATGGATCCTCTTCCTGTCTATGCAAATGGCATCAGCGGAACCGTTGTGGATACAGTCGGTACTCCTGTACCGGGATATGTTTCCGCTTACAGAGTTGAAGGGAATCTCTTCGGACAGAAGCATTATGCAGTGCATACCGATTCACTCGGTAGTTATGCATTCGCAAATCTCGTCCCCGGTGAGTATATTCTTTTTGTAAAACCACAAGGCAACTATAAACCAACCTACTTCAGATATGACGGAGCTCAGGCTTACAGAAGAAGTCAGGCTGATTCGGTAGTTGTTGACGAAACAACTCTCATTTCGAATATCAACTTTACGGTTCGTGCAAGACCCGACAGTGGTTTTGCTTGGATATCGGGTAAGGTGATGGCAGGATTGACCGAAGCTGCTTCAGAATCGTTTGTTTATGCAATCGATTCCGACAATGAAGTTGTGGCTTTCGCCATGACCGATAAAAACGGCAACTTCGTTCTCGACGGCGTTTTACCGGGTCAGTACACTGTCGTACCGGACAGACCTGATTTCATGAATGCTGTTACTGCAGTTGCAACAGTTGGTGCAAATAATTACAATCCGTTTGTAAATGTCAGACTGATGAATGATACTCCGTCTGATGTCACCGACGGTTCTGCAGTTACTGGCTACCACCTTGCACAAAACTTCCCGAACCCGTTCAACCCGACAACTACCATTCGCTATACAATTCCTGAAGCAGGTGTTGTTTCGATAAAAGTATACAACATACTTGGTAAAGAAGTTGGAACGATTGTTAACGGATTCCATCAGAGCGGAACATACAATGTTTCATTCGATGCTTCAAAACTCGCCAGCGGTGTTTATCTCTACAAGATCGAAGCCGGCAGCTTTAAGGCAACAAAGAAATTCACCCTGCTCAAATAAAAATCTGCAGGAATAAAACTCTTATCCGGGCTGCTTTGTTTTTCAGAGCAGCCCTTTTTTTATCTGTTTCATCGTGCAGGAGCTGTATTTCGTCTAAATTGCAATCGAATTGGAACAGTTTTACATATATTTCATTTGTAAAATTTGCAATCCGCAACCGGTGATTTGTTTCGTGACGGCTGTGATGGATGCAAAACCTGATTTAAGCTGAATCATCCAAACCGGAACACCATTAATATGAATATTCTCAAAGAAAAATTGTTGAAGTACCGTATAGCAATTATCCTTGGAACTGTGGCTGTTTGCATCTCCATTGTTTTTGGGTTTCTTCACTACAACAATGAAAAAAAGGATGTAATAAAGAGAAAATATTCAGAGTTGCAGGCTATTACCGACTACAAAATGGATATGATCTTGACCTGGTTGAAGGAGAGGACGAATAATGCGAAGTTCTTCAGGAGCAGTCCTCTGATGGGTAGCGAACTCTATCAGTTACAGCAAACTCCGGGGGACTCCTCCATCAGGGCGAAACTGGTTGAGAGGTTTGGCAGGGTAAAAACAAATTTTGGTTATCAGGACATTATTGTAATTGAAGAATCCGGTCAAATAATGGTTAAGACTGATTTATCCCGGAGCAGCGAAGCAGAACTGCAACATGAAATTAAGGATATTGATACTTCCAAAATAATTTCCTTCACAGCTATCTATAAATCCCGCTCGGACTCAAATTACCGTTTTGATTTTATTGTTCCTCTCGATAAAAGAGGGAACAGCAAAAGATTGTTTTTAGTGTTCAGGACAAATCCGGCAATTCACCTTTTCCCCATCCTCACAAAATGGCCTGTAAGTTCTCCGACCGGGGAATCCATAATTTCGACCACACATGGTGATTCAGTGACCTATCTAAGTCCCTTAAAATTTATGGAGGATGCACCATTAAATTTAAAAGTCAGTAATCAAATTGAGGATCGTCCGGTTGTAAAAGGAAGTAAAGGCTTTGAAGGCAGCTTTAAAGGGGTAGATTACCGGGGCAAAGAGGTGCTTTCGGTTATAAAAATAATCAGGGAGACAAACTGGATATTTACAGCGAAAGTGGATGTAGAAGAAGTTGTTTCAAATATTGAAAAAGACACCATCCTCCTTTCTGCGACAATTGGTTTATCACTGATGACACTTTTTATCAGTCTTGGCTACTATTTTTCATCAAAAAACAGCCGGTACCTGAGCACAATTCTAAAGAAGGAACAGGAACTTAACAAAATTGGTCAGGAGTATAAAACCATCTTTTACAGTATCGGAGATGGAGTAATAACGACAGACCCTGACGGTAAAATCAGACAGATGAATCAAAACGCAGAGCAGTTGACGGGGTGGAGTCTTGATTCAGTCAGGGGAGAAAATATTGAAACAGTTTTTCACATTTTGGATGATGCAACCCGTCATCACGCCAAAAATCCCGTTGAAGAAGTAATAAAAACAGGAGATGTGGTTAAATCGGTTGAGTATACACTGCTCAACACCAAAACGGGTGAGGAAATCCCCATCTCTCACAGTGCGTCACCAATTCATAATTTGGAAACCGGCGAAGTTACAGGTGTGGTTCTGGTTTTCAAAGACCGAACCGAGATAAGAAACCGGGAAAAACAACTCGCTCTTTCTGAAGAGAAATTTTCAAAGGCATTTTATACCTCTCCAGATGCCATCATGATTACAGAGCTGGTCTCCAGCAGGATTGTTGACTACAATCAGGGTCTTCTTGAAATAACCGGGCATGCTGAGGAGGAAGTGACGGGTAATACAGCGTTAAATCTGAGGCTTCTACCGACACCGGAATACAGGAACAGGCTCGCAGAGCACATCATGCAGAAGGGCAGTGCGACGAACATCCAGATTGAATTTAAGCACAAAGATGGTAGGACAAAGTACGGTTTGATGTCGGCAAGTGTTATCGAACTCAATGGAATGAAGTATTTCATCAGTATCACAAGAGACATCACCGACCGTGTCCATCTGGAAAAAGAACTCATGGAAGCAAAAGACAGGGCAGAAGAGGCAAACAGGGCTAAATCGAGCTTCTTCGCGAACATGAGTCATGAACTTCGTACTCCTCTCCACGGGGTGATGGGATTTACAGAGGTTCTCAAAGATATGGTGACGGATGAGGAAATTCTAAGTGTTGTTGAGTCGATACTTCGATCCGGAGTCAGATTGATGGGCACCCTTAATCTTATTCTTGACCTCGCTAGAGTGGAATCAGGCAAGGAGGAGGTCGAGGAGGAAAAATTGCGCCTCGCATCTGTCGTTGAAGAGGATTTCGAATCCTTCCGGGCTTTTGCGGAGGGGAAGGGGCTTGCTTTCAGGATTGTACACTCAGACCCGGAAGCCGGAGTGATTGCGGACAGAAGACTGCTCGACAGTATAGTAAACAACCTCGTAAATAATGCAATCAAGTTTACTCACCGGGGAGAAGTGAAGATAGAAACCGGGGTTCTCGAGATTGATGGAGACAAAAAGGCATTGATAAAAGTTTCGGATACCGGTATCGGAATTCCGGAAGATGCACAAAGTCTGATTTTTGATGAGTTTCGTCAGGCGAGCGAAGGATACGGCCGGCAGTTTGAAGGGACAGGTTTAGGACTCTCAATTGTAAAAAAATATATTGATCTCCTTGGGGGTAATATTGAATTACAAAGCCGGCTTGGATTCGGAACGGTTTTCACCATTACCCTTCCATGGTGTGAGATTGAGAATAGATCAAAGACTATGCAGGTGGATGAAATAAATACCGGCAAGAACGAAAATAAAACAACCACAGAAGGGAGGAAAAGAATTCTTTTCGTTGAAGATGATGATGCCTCCATCTGGTTTACCACCAAGGTACTCGAATCTGACTATGATATCGAAACTTATAGATCAGCTGAAAAGGCACTTAAACAGCTTGGAGACAAGGATTTTGATGCGTTTTTGCTGGATATCAATCTCGGACGGGGAATCTCAGGGATCGACTTCGTTCAGAAAATAAAAGACGACCCCAAATATTCAAAAATCCCCAAAGTGGCAATTACTGCTTATGCCATGTCGGGGCAGGAAGACATCTTTATCAAACACGGGTTTTCCCATTATCTCGCGAAGCCATTCTCCAAGGCAGAACTAAAGGAGTTTGTCGATTCGGTTTTTTCTCACGATTCCGGCGACCAGAATTGAATATTTGAAGTTTGACTCCTTTTCAACCTACGGGAGTTTGATGGTAACCGGCGAACCTTTTGCAGCGGTCAGTTTCGTGCCTCTGATCCATGGATTCAGGTAGCGCAAGGTTTTGTATGTTGTACCATTCTGGACTGCGTATGCTGCGAGGTCACTGATGGTCTCGGTTATTTGTATTTCCCTGCCTGCGTTCGGTTTCCAGTAGTCGTTCTCGTTCACGATGTAGCCATATTTTGCAGGATCTTCAAAAATCAGTTTCATGGCGGCAATTCTGGGGACATACTTCATTGTCTCATCGGGAAGGAGGAGATCGTAATATCCCCTCGTTTTTTGGGAAGCGATTCTCGTCTCCATGCCACCCATTCCACAGTTATACGAACCGGCAGCCGCTGCCCATGTACCAAATTTACCCTTTGCCATTTTCAGGTATCTTACCGCTGCCATGGCAGATTTTTCAGGGTCATATCTCTCGTCGATCTCCTGATTTATTTTCAATCCAAACTGACGACCAGTCTCGTCGAGGAACTGCCAGAATCCTGCAGCTTTTGCTGATGAAACAAGGTTGTCAAGTCCGCTTTCGACAACAGCAAGATATTTAAAATCTGTGGGGACACCCTCGCGGGTGAGGATTTCATCAAATTTTTTGAACCACTTCCCCGATCTCTTAAAATAGCGAAGCATCAGGTGCTCCTGTCTGCTCATAAGTATGATTTCGTTCTCAACTCTCTCCCTCACCTCAGGGTCTTCAAGGGGAACTCTTTCACCAAAAACAGTAATTTCGGAAGGCAGAACCGGATTAAAAACCCACGGTTTCGGGGTGTCAGTTATCTTTGATCCCGACAGGAACAAAGCGATAAGAAGAAGTGTAGAAAAGTTAAGAATTTTTTGCATTTTTACTCACAGAATTTAAATATGTAAACGGGTAATTCCGTATTTTTAGAAATCATTGTTGAAAATTTAAGTAACCGGTTACTATGACCAAAACTGATACTCTCAAAGAACTGGCAGCCCTCGCTTCACTGAAATATGTGAAAAGCGGCTACAAGGTTGGTTTGGGCACAGGCTCCACTGTAAAATTCGCTCTTGAACACCTGGCAAACAACCTAAAAAACGGTACACTAAAGAATATTGAGGGCATTGCGACCTCAAGTGCTACCGAAAAAATCGCTACTGAACTTGGAATTCCCCTGATTACTTTTTCACGGGTTACCACTCTTGATATCTATATCGACGGTGCTGACGAAGTCGACGGTGCATTCGACATGATAAAAGGAGGAGGCGGAGCACTCATAAGGGAAAAAATTGTTGCACAGAACTCAGGACTCAGGGTAATCATCGTTGACGAATCAAAACTTTCCGAGAAAATTGGAGAAAGATGGGCTGTGCCGCTTGAGGTTTTCCCGATGGCAGCAGCAGTAGAGGCTGAATACCTTAAAACCCTGAATGCTGTATCACAATTAAGACTTGACGCTTCCGGCGACCCCTATATAACCGATAACGGCAACTATATACTGGATACAAATTTTGGTGAGATACCGGATGCAAACAAACTCTCGAAACTTCTTGACTCAAGAGCCGGGATTGCAGGTCATGGCATATTTCATAACCTGGCAGATGTTATAATTGTTGCATCTGAAGTGGGTGTGAATGAAATCAGGTTCGGTGAAATTCATAAATTTGACAGCTTGTTTAAGGCTCTCAAGTATATGCGATCGAACTGATTTGCCGTAACCTGTTTCTAATCTGATCGTTTATTTCGCCTGCTTTATAACTCCTTATGCCTGCCTCCAGGTCCAGAGTTGCCTGTGGCATCGATGGCACGACTGCCTCGGCAGGGTCCTGCACAAATACCTGTCCGCCGACTGATTTTATTTTCGCTGCACCTGCTGATCCGTCGCACCCCATACCCGACAAAACCACACCCATCGATTTAATGCCGAACGAATTGGCAATCGAATAAAACAGAGGGTCAGCCGAAGGTCTTACGAAATTTATCAGTGGAGTGTCTTCGAGCCGGAAAGTGAGGCTGTTGCTTTCGATTGTCAGGTGGAAGTCACCGGGAGCGAGGTAGATTTTCCCCGGCTTCACCGGTTGTCTCTCATCGGGCAAAATTATTTCATGCTTCGTAAGATTCGCAAGGCTTTTTGCAAAAGTCTCAATCATCCAGTCAGGTCCGTGCTGAACAATGAAATAGCTTAATCTGCTGTCCAGAGTGAGGGTTTTCATAAACTCCACGAGAACAGCGGGACCACCGGTACTGGCTGCAATTCCGACTGCAGAAAAAGGGACAGACTGTCTGATCGCCGTCGCTTCGGGTATCCTGATTTTTACATTTCCCGATTCCTGTCTTTTGAATCCGTTGCTGACCATGTTCCTTACCACATCAGGAACCAGCGGCTTCTGAAGATAGAAGTCGGCGCCACACATCATTGCCCTCTCCCGGGCTCCTTCAATCGCGAGTGAAGTAATCAGAATGATAACCGGGCTCCCGATACGATGAAGCCTGATGGTCGAGGTGAGAATAATCCCGTCCATTAGGGGCATCATCCAGTCGGTAATTATCATATCAAAAGGTTCTGCCTGATGAAGCCTGAGAGCCTCTTCCCCGTTATTCGCCTTGAAAATCTGATAGCCGCAATCAGCAAGCACTGTTTTTAGTATCAGAATATTCGATTCTTCATCATCAACAACCAGAATTCTCTTCATTTCAATCTCTCGTAGAATGTATCAGGCAAAAATAAATAAAATCGGACGATTAACACTAAATTTTTACCATTCTCTTAAAAAAGGGTAAAAATGATTAAATTTGATAACAAAACTATTAAAATTAACAAAACAAGTCTCCCTTTTGACAAAGAACATCTCACTCAAGCAACTGGTTTTTGCCTCCTTGATTCTTCAGACTCTCCTCTTCTCACAAAGCACAGGTACTCTAAGAGGTTTTGTAACAGATTCAACGAACGGTAACTCCATTATTTCTGCAAATGTAATTCTTGTCGGCGCAAGCCGCGGGGCATCAACCGATTTGCAGGGATATTATTTTATCCCCGGTATCTCTACAGGGAAGCATACCATAAGAATTTCAAATATCGGATATATTACCCGTGAAGTTGAAGTGAGGATAATCAAAAACACGATTACTCAACTGAACATCGCCCTGATGCCGTCAGCAATCACTCTTGATGAAGTTTCGATCACGGGGACTCGAAGACCCGAACTTAACGACCCCTCCATAAGCATAGAGCAGATACCGCTCCAGCAGATCAAGTCGGTTCCCGCAGGAGTCGAAGCCGACATGCTCAGGGCACTAAAAGTATCGCCCGGGGTTACATCCACCGGGGACATTACTGCACGGTACTATGTCAGAGGAGGTGGAAGTGATCAAAATGCCGTTGTAATTAACGGATCGGTGCTTTATAACCCGTTTCATGCCCTTGGATTGTTTTCTGTAATCGATCCGGAGATGATCAAGATGCTCGAGTTTTACAAAGGGGGCTTCACCTCCGAATATGGCGGCAGACTCTCCTCGATTCTGAATGTAGTAACCCGTGACGGGAATAAAAACAGATTTGTCGGCACTGCGGCAGCGAGCACCATGTCGGGGAAAATGTCATTTGAGGGCCCGATTCCGGGCGGTTCATTCCTTTTTACCGGCAGAAAAAGTTACAGACCGGAAGCTGTACAGAAATTCCTGAACAACAGGGCTGCACCTTTTGAGTTTTACGATCTCTCCTTTAAGGTTAACTATTCAAATCCCGAATTTTATGAAAACGGCTGGTTTACAGTGCACGGCTTCTTCAGCGATGACAAAATTGAGAACAAAAATCTGGCAAAAGAGGACTATTACTTCAACAATTCAAGTTTTGGTTTGAACTGGTACCAGGTTTGGGCTTCCCCTCTCTACTCCAATATGTCGTTCACTTACACCACTTTCGAGGGGGAGGTGGTACCGAATCTGACAACTTCGAAACCGCGAAAAAACATCATTGCCGATTTCACAAGCAACTGGGATTTTACTTATATCTTTGACAGCAGGGATGAGCTGTGGGCAGGTTTTCACAATAAAATTCTCACTACCGAGTTGAAACTTACCAATCTGTTTGGCAGCAAGACCGAACTCAGGCAGCGCGGACTTGACATGGTAGCGTATGTAAAATACAAACTTCTCCGCTATGAAACTTTTAGAGTGGACGCCGGAATGCGGCTTAATGTTGTATCGGCATCGGAGAAGAGTCCGTTCTTTCTCGAGCCGAGGCTTAATGTTACCTGGGTGCCACTTCCAATTCTTGCCTTTCGACTCGGTGTCGGCAGGTTTTCGCAGAATCTCGTGACCCTCTCAAACGAGGAAGAGCTCATCTCGATTTTTGAACCGTGGGTGGTTGTGCCCGACTATCTTAAACCCGCTCAGGCAACCCACCTGATCGGTGGTATTGACTACTATCTGACCGAGTGGTGCAAGCTCTCGGTTGAGGGATATTACAAGGACATCGATAATCTCGTCGATATAAATGAATTGAAATATACAAATCTTGATCCCGATTTTGTTCAGGCAGACGGAAGATCATACGGCCTCGATTTCAGTTTCGATGTTTCGTTTCAGACCTTTTTCTTTAAAGGCTCCTATTCGCTTGGCTATTCTTTTAAAAAGAAAAACGGGATCGAGTTCAACCCAAGATATGACACAAGGCATACTGTTAATCTGCAAATCGGCTGGATATTCTGGGAAGGATGGCAGTTTAATGCAGTCTGGCGATTCTCCTCCGGTCTTCCATATACAGGTATTGCAGGTTTCTACGACAAGTGGAACATTATGGATCCGTGGAGTTCGTGGTATGCTCAGGGGATTTACGACCCTTCATACCTCTATGGTGCAAGAAACGCACAGAGGCTCCCTTCATATCACAGACTTGACCTGAGTCTGTCAAAATCGTTCAAATTGTTCTTTGCAAAAATTGATCTTGATGTAAGTCTTCTGAATGTCTATGACAGAAGGAACATCTTTTATTTTATTCGTGACACGGGTGAAAGAGTGGATATGCTCCCCTTCCTCCCGTCAGCTAGCATAAGGATTGAAATATGAAAATCACCGGACTGATCTTTATTGTCCTGATTTCTCTCTTAAACCTCTCCTGTGATGAGGAGTTTGCTCCTAAACTCCCGTTTGAAGAGAAGCTGTTTGTATATTCTTCGCTTAAGGGAGACTCGACAAAGCAGATAATTGTAGTCGCAAAAAGCTACGATGTTTCAAATTTTAATCCCTCCTCGAATACAATATCCCCCGAGATAGCCGGGTGTCTTGTGGAGGTTACACAGGATGGAGCCACATACCGGTTCCGCGATACGCTCATTGACAGGTCGGATTCCAATCGTTACGGGAAGAAAATGCCCGCATATGTATCCACTGAATTTAAACCGCAGGCGGAAAAACCGGTTACCGCAAAAATTGTCACTCCTGAGGGGAAGGTGCTGGAGGCTGTCACTGTTGTCCCGCCGCAGGTGTATGTGGAAAAATCGGTTTTTGCAATCGGTTACGACCGTAAGAATTCAATTGCGGGAAGATATACACTGCAATGGAGAACTCAGGACCTCTATTTGTATGTCCCCAAAATGGAGATATTTTACATGCGTGATGATAAGCCGGGGGTTTTCTCAATCGAGGTACCGACTGACTACCTTACCGTAAATAAACAACTTCAAATCGTCTATCCAACATTCAACACCAACAGATGGATCTCGTTTGATTACCGTGCAATCGACTCGACAATGGAGAAGATATCTGCGGGCTACGATTTCAAAGGGATGTTCAGGGTTCTTAGGGCTGAACTGAGACTTCTGGTTTATGATACAAATTTGGCAAAATACTACTCAAGTGTAAACGGATATCTCGATCCCTATTCAGTCAGACTCGATGAAAATGTCTTTACAAATGTGAAAGGCGGTCTGGGAGTCTTCGGTTCCTATATGCTTACCAGAGAGATATTGTTGTTTGACCTCGATTATGTCGACTCATTCGGTTACAGAGTGAGATGAATTTTTGAAGGCTGAAGAGAGAAGGCAGAGGGCTGAAGAGAGAAGGCAGAGGGCTGAAGAGAGAAGGCAGAGGGCTGAAGAGAGAAGGCTGAAAGTTTGAAATTATTCAGCTATCATCCTTCAACCCTCAGCCATAAAAAAAGAGGCTGCCCACTTTCATGAACAGCCTCAAATTCCAAAATATTACTGCATTACTGCATTATTGGATTACTGCATTATTGCATTACTTCATTAAGATCATTTTCTTGGTAGCAAGATTTACATTGTCGGAAACGAGTCTGTAGAAGTAGATTCCGCTTGGTACTGTATAACCGGCGGCGGCTCTGCTGTCCCACTGATATTTATATGTTCCGGGAGCAAGTTCCTGATTTACAAGGATGTTCACGAGTTCGCCTGCTGCGTTGAAGATTTCAAGACGCATGTTGGCTGTTTTTGCTACATTGAATGAAATCGTTGTAGTCGGGTTAAAAGGATTCGGGAAGTTCTGGTTTAGAGCGAACTCTGTTGGAACTCCTGATTCTTCTTTTTCAAGACCAACGATTCCCCACATTGCCTGATAATATCTCCAGAGTGTATCTGCGAGAGCGATATCTGTTGATTCTGACCAGTCTGTAAGAGTTGCATCAGTGATACCGAAAGCATAACCTGTACCTCTTGTTCCCTGACCGTTTCTATGGCATGAAACCGCACAGGTGTTAATCTGACCGCCGGTGACATTAGCATAAGTAATGGTCAGGTTTGGTCTGATTGGCATGAAGCTGTGGTTTGAAATGTCATAAGCTCTTGCAGTGGTGGCATTCTGAGTCATGTGGCAGTTAACGCACTGGCTGATTGACTGTGAATGTTTTGTGTGGTTGTTGATACCGCCAGTTTCAGCAGCTTTGTCAGCGTGGCATGAAACGCAACCGATACCCGGTGTAAGGGAGTTGAAATCCTGTTTCAACTGATGCGACTGAGCTGTTTCCTGATGAGGATCATGGCAGGTAACGCAGGTAATTCCAAAATTGGAGTTAAAGTGTTTGGCGTATTTGAAATCCATCGACTGCTGGTGGTGTTGTTTCGATGTTTTTCCATCGGGCCACAAGCCGCCTTTGTAAGTTACATATCCAGCGAGATCTTCGCCAACAGGATAGGTTTTACCGGTTACTTCATCATACGGATATTCGAAGACTTTACCCTTGCTGGTTCCTCTGAAATGGCACTGACCGCAAACATCAAGTTTTCTGTCGTATGAAAGGTCGGTAAGTTTGTTGACATGGCCCGGTCCTGCGAATGCAGAAGGATGTCCGTGGCATGATTCGCAACCAACAACTATATTGTCAGCGCTGCTGCTGTTTGCCCAGCCGTAAGTCCATGATGTGTCGGTGCCACTTACATTTACAGTAACTGTATTGGTGTTGTTACCCGGAACGACATGGCATCCGGCACAGTTTTTATCCCATGATTTTGCACGGAATACATTGTCCTGAGGTTTCAAGGCACCGGTTGATGTAAACCAGTTCTGCGGATTGTAAGCCGCCCAGTTTCCGGTGGAGTTGTCAAGATATTTCTTGAGGTTCCACTGTACGGGTGGAATATAATAGCTTAAGCCAATTTTTACGAGGTATCTCTGTTTCCAGCCACCACCGTAAGTGTAGTCAACTTTGTATTCAACTTGTGAGCCGCCAACAGGATTTAATTGTATAAAATAATCTGCTCCGGAGGTGCGGAAAGTAACGGTAGCGTTTCCATATGCAGCACCCATCGAGACGGTTTGTGAATAGTCACCTTTCATGGTCTCAGTCGAAGGGAGAAGATGGATTTTAGAGTGTAATGTCGCTTTCCACGAATTGAAGCCGGGGAAAGTACGGAGCGTTCCCTGATGACACATCTGGCAGGATTGTACTCCAACATAATTTTGTGCATTGGCTGCAAAAGTGAGTGCAACCAGCAACAGGGTTAGGATTCTTTTCATTATTTTTACCTCTTTATGAGAAATTGATCGCTTTCAATTCAAACTTAACTCTTTTTAAGATATCTGCATTATAAACAAATATGAAAAAATATTCATTTTTTATTCTCATCGTTATTAAATATGTTTTTGTGTCAATAACTGAAAATTATTAAATGAACATCCTTATCGTTGATGATGAAGAACAACTTACCCTCTCCCTGAAGAAACTTTTTCAGGAGGAAGGGCATAATGCAACCATCGCTTTTGACGGCGAAAGAGGGTGGGAATTGCTGCAAAACCTCAAGTTTGATATCATTATTCTCGACTGGGTGATGCCAAAACTGAACGGCATCGATCTCTGTCGCAGAATCCGGAAGGAAGGCATCTCGACCCCCATTATTCTTCTGACCGCAATGGGAAATGTCTCAAATGTTGTCGAGGGCCTCAACCACGGTGCAGACGACTACATCACAAAACCCTTCTCATTTGAAGAACTGATTGCAAGGGTGATGGCTGTCAGCAGAAGATACGACAAGACAAACGAGGTGATCCATTTCGATGTTTTCTCTCTCGATCTTCTTGCCCGCACACTTGAGTGTAGTGCCGGGAATATAAAACTCACCGAAAAAGAATTTGATATCCTTAAATTCTTTCTCGAGAACAGAAACAAACTCGTTTCAAAAGAAAACATTATCAAAGGGGTCTGGGGGCTCGATTTCATTCCCCAAACCAACTTTGTAGAAGCTTCAATAAAAAACATCAGAAAAAGACTCGCAGAGTTTTCTGAAAAGAAATTTATAAAAAATGTCTATGGTGAAGGCTATTTTTTCTCGGTTGATGAATAAAATCAGAAGCGTCTTTACTTTTTCTGTCAGAAACATCTTTTTTTGGATACTCTTCCTTTTCATCTCCTTTTTCATGATTTTTTCCGTCTTTTCGATTTTTTCGATCAGAAAAATTTTGCAAAACTCGGTGGACAACAGCTTAAGGCACGAAACTGAAAAACTTCTGAACACCCTCTCTTACGAAAACGATTCCATCAGGATTGTAAGCAATGTAGAGCTTGCCGAAAGGGATTTTCACGAAATCACACAGCACCCCTTCCTGCTTCAAATTTATGATTTGAACGGTAAAAACCTTCTTTTAAGCGAAAACATCGGTAAATTCAATCAAATCGAAAAGCCCCTTGCCGATCCGTTGGAACTTCCCCTCTACGATGATGTGGAAATCGGTGAAAACAATCTCCGGGTATATTACTCCGCAATCAATTCCAGGGAGGGCAAAAAAGCAATTCTGCAACTCTCGACACTTAACAACGAACTTTTTAGAAGGCTTGACGAATCGATCAAGTACCATGCACTCCTGATTTTTATCACTATTCTGGTTATAATTCCGGTCTCTGTTTACATCTCGCGAAGAACTTTTCGTCCGGTTAAGGAGATTGTGAATGTTGCAAAGTCGATTTCTGCAAACAATCTGAACGGCAGAATCGAAAACCAGGCTGAACCCGAAGACCCCATCGGCGGACTCCGCGACACTCTGAACCAGTTGTTCAACCGGCTCGAATTTGAGTTCTCACAAATAAGCGGCTTCAACAACAATGCCTCGCATCAGTTGATGAATCCCCTTACTGCCATGAAAACAGAAATTGAATTTGCAATGCGGCGGGAGAGAACCAAACAGGAATACATGGATGCTTTCAGGGTTCTCGATTCTCAAACGGAAAAAATGATTGCCATTGTTAAAAAACTTCTCACCCTCTCAAAAATTAAAATGGAGGGAGAGAAAAACGGCTCGATTATCAATCTGTCGAAAATCGTTGAAGATTCCGCAGGAAAAGACAATAAAAGAATTTTATCTGAAATCGAACACTCAGTGTTTGTGAAAGGCGATGCAGACCTCATTGCGATGGTTGTCGGGAATCTGGTCGAGAACGGTCTGAAATATTCGGATGAAAATGAAAAAGTTGTACTCGCTCTAAAGCGGGTAAACGGTACCGCATCCATTATTGTCGAGGATAACGGAATTGGAATCCCCGAAGAAGAGAGGGAAAAGGTCTTCACAAGTTTCTATCGGGCTACCAATGCTGAAAAATATGGCATTAACGGGTATGGACTTGGCTTATCCCTCGCTAAAACGATTATAAGCGGGTTTGATGGCAATATTTCACTTACCGACAATTCTCCCAAAGGAACAAAAATTACTGTTACTTTCCCTGCGATTAATGTGGAACAGGATTAATAATTTTTGTTTATCCGGTTTTATTATCGATTGAAAATTTTGTAAGTTAATTATATGAAAATATATGATTTATTGAGCAAGCTGAAAATTTCCGCTCTACTTCTTCTGCTGTTTACTCCGCTGATTCTTGCCCAGCCCAAATTGGACAGCGTTCTTAAATCAATACAGGCCCTCGACGACACTTCCAAAGCAGGTATTCTCTCCCGCATCTGCTGGGACAACAGAACCAATAACCCCTCACTCGCCCTGAAATTCGGCTGGGAGGCTCTCGGTATTTACGAAAAGCTCGGTGATTCGAAAAACAAAGGTTTGATACTCGACTATTTCGGTGTAATTCATTCGGAAACTGGGAATCTGGACTCTGCCTACTACTATTACAATGAGTCGTTCAAGTATGCAAAACTGGTCGGCGACTCTACTCAGATAGCCTACTCCTACAACAATCTTGGTGACTATTTTTTCAAAAATGCACTCTACTCTGCCGCTCTCGAAAACATGATGCATGCTTTTCATATTTTCGAAAATATCGGTGACAAGCAAGGAATGGCTTATGCCCTCAACGACATCGGTGAGGTGTATCTGATACAACAGGACTATGCAAAAGCTCTCGATTACTTTAAAAGATCTGCAGCTCTCAGGCTCGAGAGAGACGACAAAAGAGGTTATGCAAAATCCCTCATTAACATCGCAAATGCCTATACACAGCTCGGAGAACTCGACAAAGCCAAAGAATCTTTTTTAAAGGCAATTGAAAACAGCAAAGCGATAAACTATCTAAAAGGCGTCAGCCAGGCGCTCCGCGGTATGAGTGAGGTATACTTTAAAAAGAGAGAACTCAAAACCGCTCTTGAATATTCCCGGAAATCGATTGAAATCGACATAAAAATTGAAAACAAGTACGGGGAGATAATAAACACCAACATAATGGCAAAAATTTACATGGAGCTTGGAGATCTGGTTGCCGCACAAAAATCCCTCGATTTTGCAAAATCAGAATCTGAAAAAACGGGTCATCTGGATCAACTGCTCGTCGTTTACGAATACCTGACCGACCTTGCTGTGATGCAGGGTGACTACAAACAGGCTTATATCGCTCTGAGAGAACATGCACTTCTGAAGGACAAAATATTCAGTCAAACTACATTGAACAAAATAGCAGACCTCCAGACTGCTTTCATGACCGAAAGAAAAGACCGGGAAAATGAAGTGCTTAGAAAAGATGTCGAATACCAGAAGGTGACAACCTCTTTCCTGATCATTGTTTCCATCCTCGTCATCGGCGGAATTCTCCTGATGATTCTTCGTTACAAATCGGAGAAAAAAGCCAAACTTCTTTTGGTGGAATTAAACTCTTCAAAAGACAGGTTCTTTTCCATTCTGGCTCACGATCTTAAAAACCCCTTCTTTGCGGTAAAAAATCTTGCCGAAATTTTGCACGATGATTATGAGGAGATGGACGATGAAGAAAGAAAGGACATGGCAAAGTCGATTAACAAAACATCGGGACATCTTTCTCAACTGCTGAACAACCTTCTTACATGGGCAAGGGCTCAGAGGGGAGAGCTTGTGGTCAACCCCGTCGAGTTGAAAGTCTCTGATATATTTTCCACTGTTATGGAATCATTTGAATCTTCTGCAAGTGCCAAGAATATTAAAGTGATGATTAAATTGCCGGAGGATGTTGGTTTTACAGGCGACAGATATATTTTGGAGACAATTCTGGGTAATCTGCTCAATAATGCCATAAAATTTTCATATCCCGACAGTTCCATCCAAATGGAAGCGACAAAAAAATCTGACTCCCTGGAGCTCTCTGTTCTTGACCACGGGACAGGAATGGACGAAAATGTTCGACAGTCACTTTTCGATAACAGTCTGAACGAGTCAACCTCGGGGACCGGAAACGAAAAGGGAACGGGTCTTGGCTTAAAACTGGTTAAAGAACTCGCTGATATTCACAAATGCAAAATATCTGTCGAATCGGAACCGGGAAGAGGCAGCAAATTTACTCTTGCCGTACCTTTGTGAGCAGATTCCTGCAGGCTCTTTAAAATAAAAAAGTCCCCGTTTCAGGGGACAAAACTGGCGGAGGGGGCGGGATTCGAACCCGCGGTAAGGTATAATCCCTACGACGGTTTAGCAAACCGTTGGATTAAGCCACTCTCCCACCCCTCCGGAAACAGGATAAAGTTAGACCACAAATATATGTCTTTTCTGTCAAAAAGAAAAATGGAAAGTTGGTCGCCCGATTTTACCAATCTTTAAATGATCAATAACCGGTGATTTAACACTTTTTTTTCAGTCTTGTATCAAAAGAGCCAGACCGATTCTGAGATGAAAACCGCCGAAAGAACCCTTGGTCTGGTCAGAGAAAGAGTCGTAAGATGTATTGGTGGCATCATAGATATCGCTGAAATTGGCATCAAGAAGACCGAAGTTATAGGACGGATGAATAAGCAGCGCAAACGAACTTCCAATGCCGATCGCAATCTTCCCTCCGATTCCCATATTGCCGATCATACCCACATCTCCCGATTTTGATTGAGTGTTGGTGCGTGTCTCGAAACTCATGGTCTGAAGATTCGCCTCAACATATGGAAAAATGAGCCCGAAATTCTTTTCAGAGGCGACCACTACTCCCGTGCCGATCATGAAATTGCCTACACTGATATCCACTTCTCTAAAGGTGCCACCACCTGTGGTCCTTAATGGATCAGTTTCAGCCCTCAATTGACCTTTGTGGGACGAGTAACCAATATCGAACGCTATTCCCATGGCGAATCCAAGATTGATGTTCCATCCAGTCATTGTTCCGAGTGATTCCATCTTCTTTGTCAGGATCGAAGAACGGGTGGTGTTGTACCTCTCAACGAATCCATCAAGCCCCGAAGATTTGGTGAAAAAGAAATCAGGACCACCGGATATTATCATTTGCGAATAAACCGGAAATGCGATCAAAACGAGTAAAATGAATTTTTTCATATATGGCTCAAAAATGTTTTTAAATTAAATTTAATATAACAGATTAGATTTTAAATGTAAAGTATTAAATATTGGCTGTGACGGGAGATGCGCAAACGGTTTAATGCTGTTCCCTTGCTTAAATCGGGTGACCTGTCAAATAGAAAACAGAAAAGGGCAGCCGCCTTAGAGACCGCCCTTATTCCAAGTTTTCAGCCTGTTAACGATAGTTTGGTACGGTGTTCTTCACGGCTCCTTTTTTATAATAAGCAGACGATGTAATGCACCTGTGGAGAGGGTCTGACTTCTCCCCCGAGAGCTCCTCGTTTATCGGAATTTTACCGTTGACAACCGGGAAGGTAAAATCGACAATCGGATTCCACTGGTTTTTATACTGGTCGCTTGCATAGATCACAATTCTGTACTCGCCGTCCTTGGCCATTACTTTCGGTTTGAAATCCATTGTGTAGGCAACCGATTTTCCGAATTTTCTTGTTTGACCCGGGTAGCTGGTAAAATGATCGTACTGTTCAGGACCTTTTGTAACCAGTACCTCACCATTTTTGATCACTTCCGATCTCAGCTCCATGGTTCGCTCGTATCCGTCATTGTTTTCCCAGAACCACTTCACATCGGTTGGACCTGCAAACCAGAATGACACAATACCTCCGTTTGAACCGTCATCTTCATAGATGTATGCAATGTCCTGCCAGGGACCGGTGCAGGCATACCTTGCCTTTCCGGCTTTCACGGTTTTAGTGATTTCGAAAGGAGTTTCCCAGATCAGTTTCCCGCCGGCGTAGATTTCAAGTTTATAGTTTGCCGGTGCGAAGACGGGCAGCTTGTCGAAAGCTGTGGTTGGGTGACCTGTTGGTGAGAATTTAAGACAATCTGTTACTTTTGCCCATTCACCGTCATAGTTGGCGGTAAACTGCCATGTTGCATCTGCAACGATCTTACCATTCATATCTTTGATGGTAGTTTTTAGTTCTTCCCCGCTCTGCATCCCGAGAATATTCCATACAGTCTTGGGATACCATCTGCCGTCATCCATAAAATTGAGTATGGATTCTGTGACGGTGGTAAGTGTCGGACCCTTTGACCCGGCACTTGAAACACTATTAAACGCGACCAGAATCATGAACGAAAACAGTAACAACCTTTTCATGTTTCACTCCTCGAACAAGTTTAAGTTAGGTCGCCCGTAACTTAATAAATTTATCGGAAAAAAGGGTGAAACGGGAGGATTTTTTTAGAGGACGCAGATACACGCGGAATGGACGGAAGAACGCAGAGAGGATTTTGAGCCCTTGTGGCGACATGTGTGTAGGAACGCCGATACACACAGATTAGAGGGAAAAACGCAGATGTGGGAATTAATCAAGCATAAATTACTTTGCCAAAACAAAAAACATCCTGGTTGAGGTAAAGTCGGGGAAAATCATTAATTTCTGAATAGTAAATTTTCAATTATTGATCTTTTAAGAACTAAGCATCTTCCGACCATGGCTTTGGAAAAAGAGCTAACACAACTGTTCCAATACTCCTTCCCAAAATGTCCCGTCATACCAAGCGAAGTTGTTTTTACATTTCTATAATATCGGGTGATAAACGCAAGAAAAAATTGCGTTTATTGCAAAAAAAACCGAATTTCGACTTGTTTGGGGCTAATACACAAAAAAAAGGAACATATATCCAATGTGGAGCCGAAAGGACTTAATCACTCTCCCTCAGAGCTTTAATCAGTCCCTTAAAATCGGGAAAATCTTCCGTCAATTTATCAGCATCGAGCATTTCAAGGAGAGCTGTCCCGTGTCTCACTTTGTGGTACTTGCCCTTTTTCGAGTCCCGTGTCCACTCCTGTAATTTTTCATCGGGATTTTCAAATTCGCTTGCGTGTTTCTTTGGGATTTTTTTTGTGAGATCGGCTTGATAGAATTTATCGAGAATATCGGGTTGGGAAATAAACCAGGCTTCCATTTCCTGTACCATATAATAAATGCTATCTCTATATTCTTCAAACCTGTGCATCTGAATGTCTTTTTCCCGGGTTTCATCCGGTCCATCAAGATCACAAAGCAAAACTGAATTACTGCTGTTAAGGAACTTGTCAATTGCCTGTGATTTCCCGTCTCCCATCACAATTCGGGGCATATTTCTGCCAAGTTTCTTCCTTAGTAATTTGTTAAAGCCCTCTCTCAAGTTACCGTTTTTAGTGTCTGCTGTTCCCTCAATAATTAATCTTTCTACCATCTGTTCCCCCCAAGGTCTCCTGTTCGCCACATCTTTCCTGGTGAAAACTGTTGGTACCATCCTTTAAAGTCATCGTCGGAATATCTTTTTACAGTAGTTGAATTCGCTTTGTCCTTCTCAAATATCAAGATATCCCTGAGGTCGAAGTTGTCAAGTAAATTCTCGGAGTGAGTTGATATTATAAACTGTGTCTCCGGTGATTTTTCCTCCAATAACCGTGAAATGCCGCTGATCATATCAGGGTGTAAACCCAGTTCAGGTTCGTCAATACATACTACTTTTCCCCTGTTGTTATTGAGTAGAATTGCGAGCAGGCATAAATAATGAAGTGTACCATCACTGATGTTGGTTACATGGATGGAGCCCTCAAGATTCTCCTCTCCGAGCATCAATTCAATGTTTCCACCAATAAAGTTAAAGTCAATTTCAGTGAAAGCGGGGTTTATATCTTTGAGCAAATTGATGATTCTGTTGAAGCTACTCTTGCTGTTTATCTTCAAAGTATTTAGTATTTGAGGAAGATTCGTACCGGTTGGAAGAAGTCTTTCCTCCGAGGTGGGAAGAGTTGGTTTCCTTATCAGACTTGTAGAGGTGGTATCAAAATAGTGGTAGACCTCCATATCGGCAATGGCACTTCTTATCGTTGAGAGAGCTGAGTATCTATCGGTATCAAAAATTGATGAGAGTGCCAGTTCCTGACCTGAAACAAAATCGTGATATTTGACCGGTTTTGTCTTTTGCCCGTTATTTTCCACACCTTCGCTTAAGACACCACTTCCTGCCTCAAAATCCAACCAAACAAACCCCGATGAAGATTCGACCCTCTCAAGAACATAATAATTGGAGGAAGAGGGGAGTTTTTTGAGTGTAATTGTGTAAACAATGTCATCTACGAACTTAAATCCTTTTTCACCAGCCACTTTACCATCGAACACAAATTTTAATGTTGTAGAGTAATCAGGAAGATTCGCATTTGCAGCTTTGAATAAGATGTTATCCATGCCTCCCATCTTGTTAAAAACAAAATCTTTTAACCGTTTGCCGGATACCCCTTCTTTGAGCAGATCGAGAGCCCGGAAAAGATTTGATTTCCCGGCTCCGTTAATTCCCACCAAAATATTGAGTCCGGAATTAAAATCAATAGTCAAATCTTTAAAGCTTAAAAAATTTTGTAACCGGATCTGCTTAAGCATCTCTATTTCTCTCGTGAAATTGTTTATTAAGACACCCAAAATTACAAAAATCTGCCCTACTTGCCCAACACAACCTTAAACGAGTATTTCAGCGGTTCGAAGTTCGGTCTTTCACCACCACCGGGACGGGTGCCGCCGTGGTTTCCTTTTCCGCCGCCGCGACCCATGCCACCGCCACCGGGTCTTCCTTCACCGCCGTCACCTCCCATGCCGCCACCGGGACGAATGCCCTCCATTTCGAATTTTCCTGTTTCAAATTTAAGGGAAATGTTGGATGGTGTTTTGGAGAAGAGCCTTTGTGAGATATCATCACCCGCGAGAGGGATCTGCATTTCGACAACAAACTGGCCCTGGTTCATCCCAAAACTGCCTCTCAAATACTTTCCTTTTGATGCTTCTGAAGTGTAGATTGGATATTGATCTTTTGTGATTACCTGAATCTGGTCGTTGATTCTCTTCAGGGCTGAGACAAATTCAGGGAGCTCGGGTAGTTCTTTTTTGTTGCCGGCACCGCGGATTTCCCTCAAGTCCTCGGTAAGTGGTTTCATCGGATATTTAATCCCAAGTTCTTCGCCGTCATCACTCTTTATCCAAAGTGTAAGTCCCTGCATTAAAATTTTCATCGCATTTGCGCGGTCGGGAGTAACAACAAGGATGTAAAGTGACTGTGCATCATTTTTGAATCCGAATGCCATTTTTCCGTCATCCACTTGAGTCAGATTGCCGGTCCAGTCGCTTCGCTCACCATTCACCTGAACAGGGCTGTCGGTTTGTTTGCTCATCACTTCGACTGCAGAGGAACAGGAGGTAAAAAGGAATGTTGAAAATATTATGAGTGAGTGGAAAATCAGGGCGGTTATGTTGGGTTTTGACATTATTCTCTCGATCTTTTTTATGAAAGTTAGACCGTTACAGGGAAATGAAAGTTTAAAGAAAATGGAGCAGTTAATCAATAATTTCTTTTATTTGCGGTCAAAATATTAACAAAAAGGCAAAACATTGAACAACAGAAAAGTCGCAATAATTGGAGCGGGGAACATCGGTTCCGCGATTGCATTGGGCATAAATGAGTCGAAACTGATAAAAAGTGAAGACATCATCGTCACCAGACGGAGCCTTGACGGTTTGAAAAAGTTTGAAGAGATTGGCATGACGGTAACAATCGACAACAAAAAAGCTGTTGCGATGGCTGATCTGGTAGTGGTGGCGGTTACACCCAAGGAGTTGAACGGAATTCTTGAAGAGATCGATTCTGCACTCGTCGAGGGGAAACACGAAGTGATATCGATTGTCTCCGGCGCCTCGGTCAGGGATATGAAGTCGCATCTGACCAAAAGGGTGCCCGTTATTCGCGCCATGCCCAACACTGCAGTTGCGATAAGGGAATCGATGACCTGCCTGTGCGGCGATGCCGACGATAAGGATGCACTGGAGAGGGCGGTAAAACTGTTTGAACCATTGGGAGCAGCCATTGTAATCAGAGAAGACCTTATGGTACCTGCAACCGCCCTGTGTGCCTGCGGGATAGCATTTTTCCTAAGGGCGGTTAGGGCGGCATCACAGGGTGGAATCGAGATCGGATTTCACGCCGAGGATGCACTCTTTATGGCAGCCCAGACAGCCAAGGGAGCAGCCTCGCTTCTTCTTCAGAAGGGAACCCACCCCGAAGGTGAAGTGGATAAGGTAACCACTCCCCGTGGCTGTACCATAGCCGGACTGAACCAAATGGAACACTCGGGATTCAGTTCCTCGCTTATTAAAGGTATTGTTATATCAGCAGAAAAAGCTGAAAAACTCTACTCATAAGAGTTCGTCCATATCGACAACCATTGTAAGGTCACACCCGACGGCAAAATCATCATCGTGAGTGATAACTGCAAGAGTACCGGGATATGAACCGATGGCTCTCTGCAGCATTTCGATTCCGGTCAGGTCGAGATTGTTTGTCGGTTCATCCAGTATCAGAAGGTCAGGGGGTTCGTTAAGAGAAACAAGAACCCCCACTGCTGCCCTGATTAGCTCACCCCCGCTTAGAGAACCAGTCAGTTTGTGACAGTCGTCGCCATAAAATCCGAGTCGTCCGAGTCTTATTCGCGTTTCGGTCTCGTTAAATTTGCCTTTATTTCCCGAGGCTGCATTCTCGAGTATCGTTTTTGACCTGTCGAGGAAGGAAAGCTTCTGGTCGAGATAAACCGTGTTTGCGGGAAGAATGTGTATATCCCCGATGACATTCGTTATATCACGGGTGAGCACTTTACAAAAAGAGGATTTCCCCGAACCGTTCGATCCCGTTATCCGGATTCTCTCACCGCGGGAAATTGTCAGGTTCAGAGGAAAATTCCAAAGTACCTTCTCACCAAAATTGATATTTAACCCGGTACAGCCAAATACAACCGATGATTTTTTACCACCTGATGAAAAATCGAAGGCGGTTTTTTTCTCTTTCCTTATTCTCTTTTCTGCTCCGGCAATATCTTCTTTCGCTCTCTCGATTTTGGCAGTATGAGCCTCAATTTTCTTTTTAAGGGTTTTTTCACCGGTCTCTTTCATTTTGCCGAGCATAATTTTAGGGATCCCCGAATTTTTTTTCGAATCTCCCGCCCGTTTGCTTTTTGCCGCCTGGTCGTGAATTACAGCCTCTGCCCTGGAAATGTCATTGTTCAATTTCCGCTTTTTCTCCTCAAACATTCTGATTGCGGCTTCTTTTTCCGTGTCAGTAATTTCCTTGTACAAGTCGTAATTCCCGCCAAAAATCGTGATACCTGCTTCCGAGATTTCAACGATTCTGTCGACCCTTCTCAGCAATTCCCTGTCGTGTGAAATAACAATCAGTCCTTTATTTTTGGGGAATTCTTCGATAAATGAGAAAACGGCATTCCGTCCATTTTTGTCGAGGTGATTTGTCGGCTCATCGAGGATTATAAAATCGTAATCATGCATGAAGAGGGAGGCGAGGCGGGCTTTTATGATCTCACCTCCGCTAAGAGTGGAGACCGGAGAATCACCCGAAAAACCGGTTAATCCGGTCTTTGCAAGTGCCTTTTGAATTTTTTCCTCAATTTCCCAGTCATCGTCAAGTGCAACAAAATCCGCCTCCGTTCCGTATCCCGCGGTGATCCTGAGATAAGAAAGATACTTGAGCTCGACACCCAGGAGTGAGGCTATGGTATCACCTGAGGATTCGAAAAACTCCTGTTCAAGGTATATGAGATTATCCGGACGGGTTACACTTCCCGAAGTGGGAACGATTGAACCGGTGGCAATTTTGGCAAGCGTGGATTTCCCTGAGCCGTTGCTGCCGACAAGACCCGTTACGCCGGGATTGAAGGAGACGGAAATATCGGATAAAAGGGTGAAACCGTTTGGGAAAACAAGCGAAATGTTTGATAATGAGATTCGGGACATAATAACTCCATTGCTAACATGAATTGTTAATTGTGTTTAGCGGTGACGGGGAGTTATATTTTCACTTTATGTCCTTTTTGGAAATGATTACAATTGCAAAATTAAGATTTTAAAACAAAAATCTGAAAAATTTTCGGTTGAAAGGAATAATTTATCAACCGGCGGCGCTAACGGTTGTAAAAAAGAGGATGATAGCTATTAAAATAAGTGCGATTGTGAGTAATACTGTTTTCATTGCCGTGGTCTCATGCTTGTTATTGACTACATGTTTTTAGACCAGTACAACTTGAAAAAGGTTGCAGAGGGGAACGGAATTTTTTTCGCTCCCCTTACAAAAATCATTTCATCACATTGATGAAGAGAATGGCGAGTGTGGCAATGTTTCCTATGATTCCCAGCACGAGAGCCGTATCAGTAAGGTAGGACCAGAAGGAACGCTGAGGCTCTTTTGGAACATAGATATAGTCACCCGGTTCCAGAGTCCCTCTAAAATCTTTTGCAGCGTGCCATTGTTTGGTGTTCCCTTTGATTACCATGATGTCATCAGGATTCGCATAGTCGTTCAATCCCCCTGCCTGACGGATGTAATACTGAAAATCCATTCCCGGGGAGTATGGAATCCAACCGGGATATGGAACCTGCCCGACCATGTTTATTCCAATCGGAAGACTGGAGACCACAATGATGTCACCCATCTGGACACGATAATTTTCATAGAAAGTCCTCAGGGTGTCATTTTTGACGGTCAAATCTATCAACTGGCTGTTGTTGTAAAAATTCAATTGAGCTTCGAGTTTGAGGTATGAGGTATCCCTCTCGTTCAGACCCGAGAGTCTGTAAAGATTGAGAAAATCGAGAGAACTCAGCTCAGCCATAAATTTTTGAATATCCACGACATTTTTATCCTCCTGCATATCCACCTTTTCTCTTGGAGCATCTACACCATAGTATGCGCGGATAACGCTTGAGGGGAGGTTTTTGCTTTTAAGGAGACGGATGTTATTAAGAGAAGCCGTTGGAGTCAGTCCCCCTGCGAGTTCGAGTGCATCCTTGAGGGTCTGCTGTTTTCTTCCAAAAGGGACATAACCGGGTCGGTTTACCTCACCAATAACAAGGATTTTAAAGTCATCCATAAATGGTTGTTCATCACCAACCACAATTCGGTCACGGTTTTGCAGTTTAATGTTTGAATTGGTTGCAACTCGTATTTTTTCCATTTTGGTTCTGTCGTAACTCAACCTGTAGATGGTAGTGGAGTCGTAACCCTGAAAAGCGGAGCTGTTTCCGAGTGCGTAATAGATGGCATCCTGCAGATTGTCACCTTCAACGAAGTGGTACCTGCCCGCGTTGTTTACAGCCCCCTCAATCTCGTAATAGATTGCCTTAAAATCGGCAATCGGAAGGATGATCACATCATCGTTTTTAAGGTAGGGGTTCTGGTTGACATCACCATTAATCCGGAATTTTTGAATGTCAATTGTGAGAATCTCACCCGTTTCCCTCTTCAATTTTATATTTCGGAGGCAGATGGTGGCTTTTTCCACAGCAGCATTATACATTACTCTGGTGAGGAACTGGTCGACTCTCTCACCGGGCGCTGCGGGAAAAGAACCTGCAAGCTGAGGATTCCCAACGATGCTGACGCTCAGCTTCCCCTCGTTAACTCCCATAGGGGTTTTATCCTTTTGCGCCATTAGAAGAGGCGACAGCAGGAAGAGCAACAACAGAAATTGCTTCATCAACTACCTCTTTCCATAGAGTTGTGAATAATATTTTTCATATTCGCCTGAGATGATCCGTTGCCACCATTCCTTGTTGTTCAGATACCAGTCAATAGTTTCACCGATGGCGGTTTCAAAGGAAAATTCAGGAGTCCAGCCGAGTTCGGTTTCAATTTTTGTGTTGTCGATGGCATAACGGCGGTCGTGTCCGGGTCTGTCCTTCACATACTCGATCATCTCTTCGCCTTTGCCGAGATGATTAAGAATGAGTTTAACGATTTCTATGTTGGTCATTTCATTTTTTGCACCGATATTATAGACCTCGCCGGGTTTGCCTTTTTCGAGGACAGTCTCAATTGCGTAGTTGTGGTCGAGAACATAAATCCAGTCTCTCACATTCAGACCGTCGCCGTAAACGGGAAGTTTCTTGCCGTTGAGGGTGTTTATGATCATAAGGGGGATAAGTTTTTCGGGGAACTGGAAAGGTCCGTAGTTGTTGGAGCATCTGGTTGTGAGCACGGGCATGCCGTAAGTGTGGTAAAATGCCTGAACCATCATATCGGCGGCAGCTTTGCTCGAAGAATAAGGGCTGTTTGGTGAGATTGGTGTGGTTTCGGTGAAGTAACCGGTAGCTCCAAGTGAGCCGTACACCTCATCGGTGGAAACCTGAAGGAATCTCTCCACTTCAAATCTGCGGGCAGTTTCGAGCAGTACATTGGTTCCGATTACATTGGTTTCATAAAACACTTTTGAACCGAGGATGCTTCTGTCGACATGTGATTCTGCAGCGAAATTGACGACGAATTTTATGTTATACTTCTGAAAGACATATTCAACCAGTTCTGGATTTGCAATGTCACCTTTGACAAATCTGTAATTTTTATGATTTTCAGAAGCTTTAAGATTTTCGAGGTTGCCTGCGTAAGTCAGTTTATCGAGATTTACTATAAAAATGTCATCTCTTTTTTTCAAAAGTGCATTAACAAAATTGCTGCCGATAAATCCTGCGGCTCCTGTAACCAGAATGTTTTTCATACTAAGAATAATCCTTGAAATTTAGATAATTAAAAAATCAATAAAAGAAAAGACCGGCGAGTACACCAACCTGAATAAAGAAGGAATTGCCCTTCACATCATTTGCGGGAAAATTATTAACCGCCACTCCATTGTCAGCCTTCCATGTCTCGCCAAAAAGGGAGAATGAGTAACCAGCCCCTACTCTTAACGAGATCAGCGGGTGAAGAAGGATGTCTGCGTTTAGAGTGGGAGCCAAAACCATGTAGGTGTTGGTATATTTTCTCCCGAGGCTTTGGGTGGTGCCAAGGGGGTCGTCTTTGAAAGTTGTGAGGTCGGTGTTCCAGTCAACAGCTCCCTTGTGTCTGTAAATATCAATTTCCTGACCACCAATTCCAACTATTCCGCCAATGGAAAGCGCCCAGTTCCTTATGAATGGGAGTGAATATTCGAGCGTGACACCTGCAAAAGAATTTGAATAGCGGGTTTCTTTTTCGAATCCGTTTACCGTACCTTTTGAAGTGGTGCCCGAGGTCATTCCGATGCCACCGAGTCGAAGGTGTTTTACGACCCCGATATAGACAAATCCGCCTCCGCCTGAAAAATATGACGATTGTGAGAGGTCGGGTGTGCCAAATCCGGCGAGTGCACTGTTCAGTTTTGCGAGATCGGTGAACATTATACCACCGAAGTAACCACCACCTCCACCGAACGGTGCATCGAATGCAGGGGCTCTCTCGATCGGTTCGTAGTCGTCATCATCCGTATTTTGAGCCCAAACAACGCCAAGTGAAATAAAAAGGAGGAGTAATAATTTCTTTAACACAAATGCCTCAGTTTTCTGATGTATAATCTAAATAAATGTTGTAATTCCACTTGTCGAAGTAGAGGTTACCACCTCTCCATTCAACTTCACCCCGCTGGAAATCGACTGTTTCACTTCGCGGGTGGATTTTTGCCGGGAAGAATTCTCCCGAAAAATCGTCATTCACTATAAAATGGTAGTTATCAGTATTTCCAAGATAGTAATATCTGACAACAGGATCATCTGAAGGTTTCAGTTTGAACGATTGATCAACGGGAATCCATCCTGTCTCATTAAAGTAAACCTCTGCCCAATCGTGAAGGTTCACCTCCGGAGGGTGGAGCATCCAGCCACTCTGCCATTTCGCAGGAATTCCGTTCATTCTGCAGAGTGTTATGAAGAGGAGGGACTGAATTCCGCAGTCGCCATGCATGTTTTGGTGGCAATAGGACGCGATATCGGGAATAGTCGAGTATTCGAGAGCCCCTGCCCACGGGATATTGTCGTTGATCCACTCATAGATCAATTTAAATTTCTTTACAGGTTCGGTTTCAGTTCCGATAATCCTCCCGGACAGAGCCTTCAACTCATCCGTGAACGGGATATGCGGCAGTCTTTCGGCAGTATAAATGTCATAAAGGTCGGAAGTGGTGTCGATTGTGTATTTTTTCGTAAAATCGATGTTGTTAAACTCCGAGTAGGACTTAAATTTATACTCCACTTCAAAAACCAGAGGGCTGTCTTTTTCAGCGGGAGCCTCCAGATAGATCGACCGGTGTGTCGCTGTATAAGGGGCGATCACAAAATTTTCATAATTTGCCGAGATAAATTCAACACCCGTCTGTCTGTCACGAACCTCGGCGGGATAGGGGAGCCAGCAACGCACAATTTCACCCGGTGGCACTGCATTTGGCTTAACAGTCAGGGTATATTTTACCTTTATCGTTACGGGATTAACGAGTCTGGTCTCCCTTTTTTTGCTCTCTTTTATCACATCGGGGAGCAGATCCAGCAGGAACTCATCGAGCAGATCGGGTGATTTCCCTTCAACTTCCTCCCACCTTTTTTTTGCATCCCTGTCAATTCTGAAAAGGTTTCTCGCTGCGAGTTTGAAGTATTTTTTCTCACCATCAATCAGCTTCACTTCGAGAGCCCTTTTTGCTTCCCATGCATCCAACTGTTCATCAGTAACGGCAGGATAATATTTAATGAGAAAAGCTTTAACTTCCTCTCTCGATTTGGTAAAATCTTTTTTTATCCTTTCCATAAGGTCGAGCGTGAACCTCAGGTCATAGACCTGAGCGGGCGAGAGTTTATTGTCGGAAAGAAGGCTGTAAATTTCTGAAGCAGCTTTCTTAAACTCTCCGTTTTTAAACAGATCATCAACATTTTTGAAACCTGATTGTGGAAACGATTCAATTGAGAGTAGCATCAAAAAAAAGACCGCTGTTAAAATTTTCATTTGGTACCAAAAAAATGGGTGACTTTATTCAGTTTAAACCTTGTTCTGTAACTTTCTGTCATACAGACACAAAATTAAACAACTTGATGTAATAACTTTGCATCATTAAAAAAACTACTTTAAATAACAAAAATACGATTTAATAAAAGGCTATTAAAATGAAAAAATATTTGCTGCTTTCATTTGCACTTTTTTCATTCACACTTCTGCCACAGTTTCAATTACAATGGACTTCTTCGGGGCTTCCCTACTCAAAGCTTTCGGGTTGGATGAACTTTGAGAAACAGGGAGACAACTGGTTAAAAAGAATTTATACCATAGACAGCACACGGTTCGATATAATGCAAACCGGCTTTTCAACCACTGTGCAGTACTCATACATTTTTAGCAATCCCGAGAGACTTGCAGGGGCACAGTTGTATTCACTCCAGCAGGATTTGAACGGGAATAACTTTGTAGATGCATACATTCTCGCTTACAACGGAGTTTCCACCAATTACAGACAGTCCTTTAAAATAGTCGATCTGGCATCAGGTGATGTGCTCATGGAAAAGAATGACCCGAACTACTATTACAACTATCCCAGTGTTGCAGACATAAACAACGACGGCTTGCTCGAGTTGATAGTTGTAAAGTATGAATATCCTCTTTTTGCCAATTTTTTCTATGAAATCTATTCAACGGGAGCAACCGGAGTTGGTGCCGACGGAAAAATGGAATACGGTTTCAAATTGATGCAAAACTATCCAAACCCCTTTAATCCCGAGACAAAAATAGAATTCAGCCTCGAAAAGGCATCACCCGTTTCGCTCGTGGTTTATGATTTGAACGGAGCCAAAGTAAAAACATTGCTCCAAAATGAAATGCCTGCAGGTCTGCAGAGTGTTCATTGGGACGGTTCAAACGATTCCGGCATACGGGTGCCTACCGGCGTTTACATGTACACACTCACGACGGGCAACACTTCCCAAACAAAAAAAATGATCATTCTTAAATAGGAGAAATATATATGCGTCAGTTTGAAGTGCCCGGATATGCGGCTGTAAGTGATACAGGTTTTGTGTTCCTTGGAAATACCGGTGAAACCTTTAATATGAATGAGATTGCGAAAGAGATATATGAAATGATCCACCGGAACCACAATACCGATGAGATATTCACCTACATTCTTCAAAATTATGAAGTTGACAAACAAACCTTTGAAAGGGATTTCGAAGATTACATTAATCGATTATTATCTTTTGGACTTGTAAAAGAGATATGAAAATAGCAGTAACCGGCTTAAACGCCACAGATAATCCCGGTCCCGGCATTCCGGTAATGCGAAGCCTGCAGGAAGCCGGTATTCCCGACCTTAAGTTAATAGGCTTCATCTACGATTCCCTTGAACCGGGAATTTATATGGACAATGCTGCAGACAAGTGCTACCAGATTCCATATCCTTCATCCGGATTGGATGCTCTTTACGACAGGATAGCTTATATCCACAGTATCGAAAAAATCGATATGATAATCCCCACACTCGACAGTGAGCTCTACGGATTTGTAAAACTCGAACCGAGACTGAACGCACTCGGCATCAGGACATTTCTGCCAACTGTGGAGCAGCTCAACATAAGAGGGAAAGACAAGTTGTTCGGTTTTTGCAAAGCCAACGGTATTGCGGTGCCAAAAAACACCCTCGCAACAACGATACAGGACCTCTACTCGATCCCCTCCGAGTTCAGCTATCCGGTGGTGATAAAGGGAATATTCTACGAGGCTTACATTGCAAACAATTTTGAAGAGGCAACCGCCCACTTCAAAAAACTTGCGAATAAATGGGGCTATCCGATTATCATTCAGGAGTTTGTAAAAGGTTCTGAATATAATGTGGTTGCTCTCGGTGACGGTGAAGGCGGAATGACCGGAGCGGTGCCGATGAAAAAACTCTATATTACCGACAAAGGAAAGGGATGGTCAGGAGTTACGATCACCGAGCCGGCACTTCTTGAAATTTCGAGGAAAGTAATCTCGAAAATCAAATGGAAGAGTGGCATGGAACTCGAGTTTATGAAATCAGAAACAACGGGAGAATATTATCTCCTTGAAATTAACCCGAGATTCCCTGCATGGGTTTATCTTGCACCCGGAGCGGGTCAGAACCTTCCCGGTGCCATGGTTAGAATGGCAAACGGTGAGAAGGTTACCCCTTTCACAAATTACACAGTAGGCAAAATGTTTGTAAGATGCTCTTGGGACCTGCTCGCAGATGTCTCCAGACTTGCTCAAATTTCCACCTTAGGAGTTATTTAAAATGGCAGATAAAAAAAGATACGAACGCCCCGTAGTGCTGAAACAGTTTTCGGGATTTATGAATAAATTTGGTTCAAGACCCGTAAACACACCAAAAACAAATATTGATGGGGTTGCTGTAAGCGAGCTCACAACAAAATACGGCTCTCCTCTTTTCGTTATCTCTGAAAGGAAAATCAGGGAAAATCAAAAAAAGGCAAACAGAATTTTTAAAACCCGCTACCCAAAAGTGCAGTTCGCCTGGTCATACAAAACAAACTACCTGAATGCAGTCTGCTCCGTCTTCCACCAGGAAGGCTCATGGGCGGAAGTGGTGTCAGGATTTGAATATGACAAAGCACGCCGTCTTGGTGTGAAAGGGGAACGAATCCTCTTCAACGGTCCTGATAAGGACAAAGTATCACTCAAAAGAGCCATTAACGAAGGTGCAAAGATACATATCGACCACTTTGACGAGCTTTATGACATAATTGAGCTTGCAGAGGAAACGGGGAAAAAAGCCCAGGTGGCTATCAGGGTAAACATGGATACCGGAATTTATCCAAAGTGGGACAGATTCGGCTTTAACTATGAGAACGGCGAAGCAAAACAGGCTCTTCGGAGAATTATTACATCCTCCGGATTGAATCTTGTCGGTCTGCACACCCACATCGGCACCTATATGATGAGCGCTGACGCTTACAAAATTGCAGGCGATAAAATGGTTGAACTTGCTTCCTGGCTCAAAAAGGAATACAACCATCTTCTCGACTACATCGATCTTGGTGGTGGATTCCCCTCGAACAACACACTGAACGGCCAGTATCTTCCCGCAGAACAGATTTTGCCTTCGATCGAGCAGTTTGCAGATGCAATCACCACTTCCCTGTTGGAGCTCCCTTATGCAAAAGATGAATTGCCGATGCTCGTTCTTGAAACGGGCAGAGCCCTGATTGACGACACAGCACATCTTCTCTCCACTGTTCTTGCCATGAAACGGCTTTCAGACGGCAGAAGAGCCATGATCATTGATGCAGGTGTGAATCTCCTCTTCACACGATTCTGGTATAAACATCAGATTACTCCCGCTCAGGACAGTGGAATGATGACCGAGGATACTGCCATCTACGGACCCCTTTGTATGAATATCGACTGCATTGCGGAGAGCATTACACTTCCTGTAATGAAAAAAGGTGATCAACTGGTTATAGATTATGTCGGTGCATACGATATGACCCAATGGATGCAGTTTATCCAGATGAGACCGAATGTGGTCATGATCATGGAAGATAAAACAGTCGAACTGATCAGAGAAGCAGAGACGATTGACTATTTGATGACAAACGAAAGAATCCCTGAAAAACTTAAGAACTTCAAACTGTAAAGGTTTTCTGTGCAATTCTTTCTGAATTCAGTTTTCTTCAGCTACAGCCAGATTCTGTTTTCCAACAGGAGGTGGCTGGGGGCTGTTGTGCTCATGGCAACTTTCGCATCCCCCAAAATCGCTCTTATGTCGCTCCTTGGGGTGATTCTGAGCAATTATACTGCTTACCTGCTCCGGTTTGAACCGGCAAAGATAGAATCGGGATTCTACGGGTTCAACGGAATTCTCTTCGGGGCAGCAACCGTATTCTATTACGAACTTACCCCTTTGTTCCTTCTCCTCATTCCGCTATTCGTGGTTATTTCGTTTCTTATATCTGCTGTACTCGAGAATCATCTTGCGGTTACTTTTAATCTGCCGGGGCTAAGTCTCCCTTTTGTGATTACGGTTTTTATTTATATCATATTTCTGGGGAATTATTCAGACATTCAACTCGCTCAAAACGGGACGGATGCCAATTATTTCCCGTTTTTACCTCTTTTGGTGAAAAATTATTTCAAGTCGCTTGCCCTGATTTACTTTCAACCGAACATCATTACCGGTGTGATCATTGCACTGGCGATTCTTGCTTTCTCCAGGGCTTTGTTCGTTCTCAGTATCACCTCCTTTTTCCTCTCCGGTCTGGTGCTTCAGTTGCTCCTTCCGGGACAGTCTGAAAGTCTTGCAATAATTGTCGGATTTAACGCCATTATTACCTCTTTTGCCCTTGGCGGAAGTCTCGTCCTCCCCTCGGGGAAGAGTTTTATGCTGACTCTTTTTGCGACTGCGGTGATCGTTCTTATGACAGGTTTTTTCTCGATTCTCCTGACAGGTTACGGATTGCCTGTGCTTGTGCTCCCCTTTAATTTTGTAACACTTGCCACCATCTACAGTCTGAAATTCAGAAAAGACCAGACTGATCTTGTGTTGCTCTACTTCAAACCGGGTTCACCTGAAGAGAATCTCTATTACCATCAGAACAGAAAAGCAAGATTCGACAATTTTAAGCTTTTCTTCCCTGAACTCCCAGTTTGGGGTGAGTGGACCGTCTCTCAGGCGTTCGCTGGTGAATATACCCACAAGGACAAATGGAGATATGCATGGGATTTCATTCTCACAGAGGACGGCAAGCAGTATGAGAACGAGGGCGATGTGGTGGAAGACTATTTTTGCTACGGACTTCCGGTATGTGCCCCCTTGCACGGCAAGGTTGTAAAAGTGGTTGACGGAATTCCTGATAATGTAATTGGTGAATCGAACATTGCAAAAAACTGGGGAAACACCATTGTAATCGACCACAGCGAAGGCCTTTATTCAGCCCTCTCACACCTTAAACCGGGGTCGATAAAAGTGGAGGAAGGTCAAATCGTCGATAAAGGGGATATAATCGCTGCATGTGGAAACAGCGGAAGATCACCCTATCCGCACCTTCACTTTCAGTTCCAGATTGATGACACCATCGGAGGACACACGCACAAGTTCCCGTTCGCATTTTATCTCGAAAAAAGTGAAGGGGAGCTGGCTCTGAAATCATTCGATTATCCGAAGGTTAATTCCATGGTTCAGAATCTGGAAAAGCACAAAACCCTCGCAAAAGCCTTTGATTTCAGATTTGGTGAAACTTTTAAATTTGAATTTCACCATAAAGGTGAGACAAAGGTTGAGGAATGGAAAATCGGGATTGACATCACCAGTACCAAATTTATTGAATCATCTGCCGGTGCGGTTGCTTATATTTACACATCGGGAAAAGTTTTCTATTTTAGCAGTTTCTCGGGTAACCGCGACTCTGCGCTCTACTGGTTCTATCTTGCTGCCATGCAGGCGCCGTTAAGTTATCACGAAGGATTGATCTGGGAAGATTCCTACAGCATTTCCGAACTCCCTGTCGGTTTTGTCCGCTTCCTTTCCGAGTTTTTTATCTTTTTTGGTACTTATATCCATTCCAAAGGAAATTTCAAATATCACAAAAATGAAGATGAAAAAGAGATGAGGCTAAAGGGTGAAATATCACTTGCGGGTAATTTCCTTTTTGCCTGGTTTAACCGTCATTACAAAACAGAGGTGGTGATTAATGATGACGGGCAGATCGAGTCTTTCAGTTTCGATCAGCAGGGGAAAGATATGATTTTTGTCAAAAGTATTATAAATGAGGATGAAGATAAATGAAAAAATTCGCTGCTCTCAGCATCACGGCAATTGTTATTGTTATCGGTTTCTTTGCCGTCGATATTGCATCTCAGGTAAACAAAGACCTGACCTGGGCTTTCAACCAGTCGATAGACCTCGAAAAAGAGGGGAAAATAAAGGAGGCGATTGCTGTTCTCGACGAATTTTATGCCGCAAATAAATCCAGTTATCTCCTGAATCTCCGGTTGGGATACTTGAATTATTATGACTCGGCTTTCACAAAATCAACCGCTTACTACGAAACAGCCGTAAAACTAAAACCCGCAAGCATAGAAGCCAGGCTTGGTCTCAGACTGCCTTATGCAAAGAACAACGAGTGGGCAAAAGTTGAAGAACTTTACAACCAGATAATTAAACTTGACCCCAACAACAAGGAAGCGAATCTTCGTCTTGGACAGATTTATTACTACAAGGGCCTCACCAAATTCAACGAATCATTCGTAAAAGCCAAACCTGACTGGGAGAAGTCGAAAGCATATCTCGAAAAAGTGCTGAATCCCTGGCCAAGCGACTACGAAGCCGGGCTTGCCTATGGATATACAATGTTTGCCCTCGGCTACAACGACAAAGCAAGAGAAAGCTTTAACAATGTGCTTTTAGTCAGCAAGGGAGACACACTCGCCATAAAAGGGTTGAGACTTATTAAATGAGAAAAATTCTGTTACTGGTCATTCTCATTTCCACGGGGGTAATGGCGGATTCTTTGCAGGTTTACTCCTCAGTTTTCGGCAGTTACGGCACCTATTCAGATGGCACCAATTCAAAAAGCGGTTCCGTTTTTCTTACAACAGGTCTTAACTACAGGCACCACCTCACCATCGGGTATGATTATCTTTACAAAGATGGCGGCATATGGGGATATAAACAACAGTTCGGAACTGCGGGAGTCACGCTGAATTTCGATCCCTTTTATGCAAAATTCTCGTACGGACATATCAACGGGAAATATGACGATACTACCGGCTATATATCGTACGATTACCTGAATATTTACAGTGCTGAAGTTCTGTTAAGAGAAAAATCTTTTTATTTCGGAGCCGGCATCAACCATATGTACCTGAACGGTTTTGAGAAAAGGAATATTAATCAGGTGACTGCAAGGGTTGACTATTACGGCGGATACACATGGTACCTCTCCGTCAGACCGGTTTATACGATGCTGACAACCGATAATTCCGTTTCGAGCATGGGGAGTAAAAACAAGAGAAATCTCCTGTCGGTTGCGTTAAAATTCAATTATCTCCTTACTCCCGGATGGGTTGGCAAACTCGGCGGTTCTTTCGGGAAGAGGGCTTACTACTATGACAACGACCTCTACACCATTTACAATCAGGATGAAAATCAGGAAATGATGCTCTCGGCGGGAATAGACTGGTATGCCACCTGGCGAACCGTTATAAATATCAGTTATCAGTATAATAAATTTGATGGTTACGATGTAAATTATTTAATTGCAGGTGTAAAAATAAGCTGGTAGCCAAATCAAAATTTTAGTAACAGGTGCCGGTGGTTTTCTCGGGCAAAGGCTTGTACCTTTGCTTGCAGGAGAACACCAGGTACACTCCCTTTTTCACAGCACTCCTTATCAAAACCCTGACTGCGATTTTACCATTGCAGACATCAGGAATGAATACGCCCTTTTGGCACTTTTCAAGAAATTCCAACCGGAACTTGTGGTTCATCTTGCGGGAATAACAGCAGTCTCCCACGCTCTTGCAATCACCGAAGAGGATGTGAAGGCGATAAATGTAACCGCTTCAGGCACACTCGCACGACTCGCAAAAGAGTATTCGGCAAAGATTATCTACACCTCAACCGATCTGGTTTATTCGGGAGATGAGGGCGGTATGGTGAAAGAAGAGGGAAGGCTAAATCCACTCTCTCTTTATGCCTCAGCAAAACTGGAAGGGGAAAGGGCAGTAATTGATAACACCGAAGATTTCCTGATTCTCCGTGTTGCACTGATGTACGGATTTTCAAAAGGGAAGCTCAAGGCATTTTTTCAGGAAGCTTACAATAAAGTGAAGTCAGGGCTGGAAGTGGTGCTGTTTCATGACCAGTTCAGATCGTCACTCTCGGTAATAGACGGCGCAAGAATGCTTTCTGATCTTGTGAATGAAGAAATCGAAGAGAAATTTCTCAACTTTGGGGCGCCTGAAAGGACATCAAGGGCTGATCTTTTTAGCCGTTTTGCCAAAAAGGCGGGGCTGGATGGAAGATTTCTCGTTTTCAAATCTCTCGATGATTTTCCGAACCTTCCCCGTGTGGTGGATGTTTCTTTGGATATATCAAGGCTTCTGTCTCTGGGTATTACCCCTTTGCCGGTTGATGATTCAATAGATGAAATCGTGAAAGAATTACCTTAGCCGCTCTCCGCATTCACGAGTCAGAATAAAACTTTTTGCTGTTCCCATATTTGATACTTAAAAGGAAATTAAATGAATCCACATGATCAGTTGCTCGGAGCCCACACTTCAATTCAGGGTGGAGTGAACGCTGCCATACCTCTCGCAGAAAATCTCGGATTTACTGCAATGCAGATTTTCACAAAAAACAACAACAGATGGGTCGCTCCGCCACTAAAACCGGAAGATGCCGAGGTTTTTAAGTCGGGAATCTCAAAAAGCAGCATCAAATTTGTGATGGCACACGATTCCTATCTGATCAATCTCGGTGCCCCTGCCGATGAAATGTTTAATAAATCGGTGGACGCCATGGTCGATGAACTCGAAAGATGTGAAATGCTCGGTATCCCGCAGCTCAATTTCCATCCGGGTGCACACCTCGGTGAGGGTGAGGACTTCGGCGTAAAAAGAATTGCCTCTGCTCTGGATATTATCCACGACCGGACACCCGGCTTCAAAGTTAAAAGCATGATCGAACTGACTGCGGGACAGGGGACTGCCATCGGATATAAATTTGAACACGCCCGTGATATCATTGCTCTCGTTAAGGAACAGGACAGAATGTCGGTTTGCATCGATACCGCACACATCTTCGCTGCAGGCTACGACATAAAAGATCCCGCAAACTATGAAGCTGTAATCGCAGAATTCGACAGAATCATCGGACTCGACCGCCTGCAGGCTTTCCACTTCAACGACAGCAAAAAACCCCTCGGCAGCAGGGTCGACCGCCACGAAAACATCGGCGACGGGTTCATCGGTCTCGAAGGCTTCCGTAATCTGCTGAATGATAAAAGACTGCTCCACATCCCCAAAATCCTCGAAACCCCAAAAGGGAAAGAACAGTTGGAAGACCTGGAAAACCTCGCCAGACTCAGAAGTTTGATTGAAGGCTGAAGGGGACGCAGATACACGCAGGTTTGACGGATTTTCGCAGAGGGGATAATTTGATTTCGGAAAAGGAGCGACAATCGTCTCGATTGTCCTGCCGACCAGAGATACTTTTGTGGCGAAAGATATTTTATATCAAAAAATAATACCTGCTACCTAAAACCTGATACCTAAGAACAATCTACATCGGGCTTTTTCCATCCTCAGGTAGTGCTGCATAAGGATTGAAATGTGCAAGGTTTTCAAACTTGGTATATTCGTGTAAAAATTTCAATTTCACATCTCCCACGGGACCGTTTCTGTGTTTGGCGATGATCACTTCCGCAATCCCTTTCAGAGAGTTACCATCGCTGTCCACTTCCTTGCCGTAATATTCGGGTCTGTGGATAAACATTACCACATCCGCATCCTGTTCAATCGAACCCGATTCACGAAGATCGGAGAGCATCGGCTTTTTATCGACTCTTTTTTCCGATTCACGGTTTAACTGGGAGAGCGCAATAATGGGAATGTCGAGGTCTTTTGCCAGTCCTTTAAGAGAGCGGGAGATCATCGAAATTTCCCGTTCGCGGCTTTCGGTGTCTGTGTGTCCCTGCATGAGCTGGAGATAATCGATCACAATAAGTTTAATTCCGTATTCAGCCTTCAACCTTCTCGATTTCGCTCTAATTTCAAGCACTGTTTGACCCGGCATGTCATCAATATACATGGGAGCGTCAGCGAGTTTGGCACCATATCTTGCAAGTCTGGAACTCTCTTCCGCACTCATTCTTCCCTTTCTGATCGCCTGACCTGAAATTTTTGCTTCACCGCAGATCAAACGGGTAACAAGCTGAGTTGTCGCCATCTCAAGTGAGAATACTGCCACGGGTAGTTTGAAATCAACAGCCGCATTTCTTGCAAATGAGAGGGCGAGAGCGGTTTTTCCCATCGAGGGTCTTGCCGCAAGGATGATGAGATCGGAATTCTGGAAGCCACCGAGCATTTCATCAAGATCGTAGAATCCTGTTGGCACGCCCACAACTCCGGCAGCATTTCGGGTATGGACAATCTCGATATATTCCATCGTCTGCGTAACAGCCCGCTTCATGTCGATGTAGGTTTTCCTCGACCGTGTTTCAGATATTTGAAAAATCCTGGATTCTGCATCGTCAAGAATTTTAAGTGCCGTATCTTCCGCCTGATATGCCTTGCCTGCAATTCCGTGTGAAACTGAAATAAGGTCGCGGAGAATCTTCTTCTCAACAAGAATTTTGAGATGATATTCGACATTTGCAGCGGATGAAATATTGTTTCCGAGTTCAGAGAGATAACCGAGACCACCCACATCTTCAAGTTTTTTAAGCCTCATCAATTCGTTAAAAACGGTGGAGACATCCACCGGTTCCCGCTCGTTGTAGAGGGAAATCATTGCGGTGAATATCATCTGGTGTGCGGGTTTGTAAAATGCATCCTTGTCGATAACAGCAACCGCTTTGTTTATCGATTCAGGGTCGATCAGAAGTGCACCCAAAACAAATTGCTCAATCTCGATCGAATGCGGAGGTCTCAATGTTGCCGGCATAAATCCGGCAATATTTAAAGCATTCTCTTTAATCTCTTGCTTGCTCATTTCTCTCAAAAAAATAAAAAATCAGGAATGGAAAGATAGAGATAATGCAATAATGCAGTAATGCAATAATCCAATAATTATTCAACCATCAGTTTTTGATTGTAAGTGAACTTTTTTACAGGATATTACTGCATTATTGGATTATTGCATTATTGGATTAATCAGCATCCCCCTATCACTCTTGTGGATTTCTTCTTCGGAGCGGCGCTTTTCTTGGCGTTCTGGATGAGAACGGGAAGTTCTTTTACTGCTCTGGTGCGAAATCTGTGGGTGTCTTTTTCCTGACGGGTGACGGGTTCGGATTTTGGAGCGTATTCAAGGATTTCCTTTTTGAATGCGTCGAGACCGCCTTCGAGGATCGAGAAGTTTTTGTATCCCAGTTCATCGGCAATAAATGCTGCTTTCTTTTCATCGGCTTCGGTGTTGGCGATGAAGAGGATTTTTTTCTCTTTGAGAGCGAGAATTTTGAATGCATCCTTGCCGAAGAGTTCTTCAAATGTCATGTTTACGGAGCCGGGCAGGCTGAACTGACCGAACATTTTTGCGGGACGAAGGTCGATTATCTGAAGTTTTTTGTCGTTGTCGAGCAACCTGAAGGCGAGTTCATCCACTGATACGGTGTTTATTTTTTCGGAGGTGGCGGCTGTCGCTGCATCTGCGAGAAGCTCTGTCCTTCTTTCCGGCATGAATAAGGTAATAATTCCGAGAACAAATAGGGTGAGTCCAAGTCCGAGATAGAGTTTTTTAGGCTGCAGTTCGGGATTCTCAGATTTATTCACTTTCTTTTCGACCCATGTTGTGAACCAGAAAGCGCCCACCGCCATTGCAGTCATGCCGAATGCAAAGATGCCCTGAGATATTCCCAGTGTATCAAACATGGTTACATTTCCCCAGTTTTCGGCTTTGTACAGCTCTTCAAACCAGGGGTATCCCTCGGCAAAAAAGAGTACACCAAAGGCACCGCCGACCACAAAGATCATTGCATCAATTTTACCGATTGCGGCAGCGCAAACACTCGTGCCGGGGCAAAAACCTCCGATAACAAATCCGAGTCCCATGATGAGTCCGCCAACAATCGCTGACCAAAGAAAAGTCGGATTAACATAGATAAGGCTAAGGTCGAGGAGTCCGTAATGTCCAAGGATGACAACTCCAATCATCGCTGTAATGCCGGCGGTAAAAAAGACACGCAAGACGGTAAAATCGTATCCATAAAACAAGCCTACCAGCTTCTTGGAAGTCGAGAAGCCCGCCTGTTCGAGGATATATCCAAAGGCGATGCCAATAAGGATTGCGACAACAAAATTCAGTTCATTTCCGATAAAATCGGGTACTAAAGGTCCCATTATTTACCTCCTTCCACAAGCCACAATTTCCTGAAGAACCATGCAAAGGCATAAGCAGCTCCAAAAATTGCGAACATTGTTATCAGCCCGCCTGTTGACATAACCGCCATACCGCTAAGTGCGGAACCACTGGTGCAGCCTCTTCCGAGTTGTGAGCCCAGTCCGAAGAGTGCCCCGCCAATAAATGCGGTAATCACCCTCGTTTTGGTGGTAACGGTCGGGATTTTTTCAAGAGTAAAATTTAGCCGGTTGGATACAAGCCCCGAAATAAAGGCACCGACAATTACTCCAAGCACTTCGAAAACGAGCCAGTTTTTTAAAGGGTTGTTCTCGTGTTCATCGAGATATTCCTTATAGAATTTCGATTCCTGAGCATGTGTGGGTGCCACACTGCTTACAGTTGCGACCACTCCGCTCTTGACTGCACCACTTGCACCCAGACCCCTTCCGGTCACAAAAATTGTTACGAGCAACAGCAGACCAAGGAAAAAGCCTGCAAGATAGGGATTCATATATTTTGTTTCGTTCATGTCAAACCTCAATTCTCAATTTTTACGGCTGAATCTTCGACAGGCTCAACCTCTTTTTTTCTGTTTTCTTCCCCGGCTTCGTCATCAAGTTCTTCATACCCGGTAATCATTGCTTTCAGATTTGTAGTCGGTTTATGACCCGTGGTAATCAGATAAAGGTGAACCACAATAAAAGCGATCAGAGCGAAAGCTCCGGCTGTATGGAAGAGGGCGATTGGCTCAATGGTGTCGATGTTCAATCCGACAATCGTCCCTTTTTGCGGGTAACGGTAGAACATATAGAGCAGCCCTGAAGCCACCATGACAGGAATGACGAGAAGTTTAAGTCCCAGATAAACCAGTCGCTGGAGTGGATTCAGTTTGCTGAGAACCGTTTTCTTTGTAGGATGCGGTGCATTTTTGAAAATACCGGTCAGATAGAAATTGATCTGTGCCTTCATGTTTGTGAAGGTGGGGAGATACTGTTTCCACTCACCTGTAGAGAAATGCCAGAAAATAGCGAAGACAATAAGGATTATGAAAGCATAAGCTGCAATGTTGTGGTATTCTACCGCATTTTGATACCCGAAGAACTTGAATGATCCATGCACCTCAAATCCTGTTGCTGCGAGGAAAAATATGAGGAAAGCCTGAGTCCAGTGCCAGAATCTTTCGAATGATCTGTAGATATAAACCTGTTTTTTCATTTTGAGCCTTCCTTTCTCTGTTTACGGTTCGAGAATATTCTCAGGGAGCCGTGAGCAAAGATACCGAGGATGCTCAGGAAAATAATCCATTTACCGGCTGTGTCGATCACGGGTGAATGGTCTCTGGCAGGCATGTAAAAGTCGTTCAACCCGGCGAGTCTGCTCTCATTGCGGCTGTGGCACTCTGAGCACGAAACCGTCTTCTCTTTAGTGGAAACCATGTGATTAACGGGCCATGTCATCTCGGTTCTTATAAATGAGAGCTGACCGCTGAATGGCAAGCCCACTTCCTCCATTCCAATCCTCGAGGCGCGCACCCAGTCAAAATCTTTCCAGAGAGCTCCTTCACCTTTTTTGTCGGCGAAAAGTTTAGGCTGGATCAGCATTTTATTGACAGGATCATATGGTTGTCTTGCCTTGTGAATTTTAACGGGGGTAATTTTCGACTCGGGATCGGAATAGGAGCCGTTAAGTGTGTTTACCTGAAGCGGTTTTGTTGTGTCGGATACTGTATCTCCTATCAAATAGTGGTCGGCAGTACCGTTAAACCAGACATAATCAGGCTTTACATTGGTTCCCCAGGTGAAGCTGCCTTTAATTGAAAGGTAAGTGTGGTTTCCGTCTTTATCGTCAATTTCAAAAGGTTTGCCGTCTTTTAGCTTGCCTGCTGTCGACCAGTCCCACTCCATTTTTGTAGCGTTTACTTTGGCATAGACAGGGATGTGGCAGGTCTGGCATGCAACTTTCAGGGTGTGTTCGTTTAGAATTGCGGCTTCATGCGGGTTCTCAGTATGGCACTGTTCGCATGTTGATCTGTCACGGTTCATCGAAGAAAGTGAATAAACCTTTCCCTTCATCAGGTGGTTCTGTGAGGTGTGACAATCGACGCACGACATGTTGGCACCATCGGTACCCATGTGAACATCGATATCTTTTGAACCGTCAAACATAGCTTTATCGAGGTCGCCATGTTTTACATTGTTTCCTCCACCGCCAAAGAAATGGCATACTCCACAGTTCGTTCTTTTGGGTTGACCCACACTTTGAGCCACCTTGTTCAGATCAAGTTTTGGATCGGGGGCTCCACCCATTTCAGAACCTTTTGCGTAGGTCTCCGAATTGTCATGGCAGATAAGGCAATCGATGTTTGTGGAATCCGTGTACCCCTTCAGTGCATCCGTCATGCCAAATCCGATATGGCATTTTGCACAACTTTGTTCGTTCCCTTCGACACCGATACAGAAGTTGTTTATCGCATTGTGTTTTCCGATGTGAATGATACCGCGACCCCTCACATACTCTTCCCGCTCCCAGTTCCAGTGACTCGATTTCATCACCTCTTTATGTCTTTCGGTGTGGCATGAAATGCAGGCTTCAGTTATTTCCTGAGGGCGGTTGAATTTCTTTTGAAGTACTGCAAACTTTGAGTGATCCACCGACGGGACATGCTTCTTGGAGTATTTTTCCTTCAGTTTGACAGTCATGTCCTGTGCCACTTCCTTGGGACGAAGGAAAAGTATCACACTCACGATTGTCAGAAAAAACACCAGCAGAATTATGACTATTTTTTTCATTTTGAGTATCTTGTTCTAATTCAGAATTTAAAATTACTTTATACCCTAAAATAAATTTCTTCTGAATTACAAACAAGAAAAAATGTCAATATTTATAAAATAGTTTCGTATAATAATGTAATTCGATAATTATTCCAAATTATTGTAATAATCCAAAACCGGGTCGGCACCACCCGTCCAAAGGTGCATTCCGAAGGCGTCACCTTGAGACCGGGATTACAAAACTGTTCTTCCCCGGTTAATTCAAAAAGGTTGCTGCTTTCGAAAAAACCCGGTCGAAACACTCTTCAACCTCATTTTCTGTTTTTAAGAGGAGGGGGAATGGATTCTCATGTGTATAATTGTAACCCGGATCGATCAGTTCGAATCTGATTTTTTTAGGGTGATCCGAAATCAAAGCCTCTTGAATCGATGCGGCAGGAATGACTGTATCCTTCGCCATACCCATGGCAAATACCCTGTCTCTGATTTTTGCAAGATAGCGTTTTCTGACGGGAAGGTTTTCATCGTGTCCGAGCATTGCCTTGAACAAAAATGCCTCCTCCGATTCCGAACCGAAGAGGGACCGGAGCCTGTCGTCCACAGTAAGGTTTTGTTCAAATTTATGGACATAAAAATTTTGTATGGCATCGGCAGCTTCACTGTCGAGGATATATTTATTGACGGGTGCCATTTTGTTCAGGGTTGTCCCGCCGCAAAAAAGTACACATCTCGAATTGTTGAAAAGCCCGTAGGGATTACTCATCATTAAAATCTCAGATATAAACGCCCCGATTGAGTAACCAAAGAAATCGACTGTTGTGCCTTTTGCAAGTCCGCTGACTAATCCTTCTCTAATTTCTGTTGCAAGGGATATTATATCTCGAATAGTCTGAATACCTGAATAGACGAATCTTTGTGGAACGAATTGAAGTCGTGTGGAAATGGCGGCATTTACCGGACTTGAGAGTGCAACTCCCGGAAGCAGATTTTTTCGTTCGCTCGAAATCTCGTTCATCAGACGGAAGTTGGACCAGTTTTTTGGAGCCCTGTTCATGTGGAAGGCATTGGGAAAGAGTATCACAGGTTTCCCTGTCTTTTTCAGCAGGGACGATGCCCATGTCAGGTATTTTTCCCAGCCTCTTTCATTGAGTCCGTGCAAAAGAATTATGGCGGAACCGGCATTTGCAGATTTTGAATCCGACAGGATCGAATAACGAAATCGGTTGTTTTCCTCTACTTCACTGTCAGGAACATCGAGCATTTTGAGGAGGTAACGGTCGGAAAACTGATTCTGCGACAGATAATATTTCATAAGAGCCTTCACCAAAGGATTGATTTCAGAATATTCATCACCCTCGGGATAAAGACCTGTTATATCACTGTTGAACTCAAGATTGGAGATTTTAATATCAAGTTCGTCGACGGTCAGCGAATCATAATCCAGCGAATATTTCTCTTTGATGACAGGGTACAATTTTGAGTATCTCATGGTGTTTTCCCTTTTGATCCTGCTGCTCTTTTTGAATTTCTTTGCTTCAATGCGACTATCTCTTTTCTTTTTTTGCGTAAAATGTCCTCCCAGCGGGTAATGCCTTCTTTGAAGAGTTCCATTTTTGCAAAAAGTCCATCGACAGCGGAAAGCAGGTCTTCAAGTTGTTCCTCTGCTTCTTCAAAGGGACGGGATTCGAGATTTTGATTCAAGCCAAGAAAAACCTTGAATTTGTCAGCCACCCTTTTTATCTCCTCAAGTGAGTAACCGAACAACTGCAGATCCTTTATGAGATTGCAAATGAAAATATAATTGGGGGCATACAGTCTGTATCCTCCTTCACTTCGCATCTCGGGCTCTATTATTCCCATCTCCTCCCAGTGTTTAATTGTTCTGGGGCTCACTTTTACATTTTCAGCGAGTTGACCAACGGTCAGAAAAGTGACATTCAGTCCGTATCTCTCGCTGTCAACGGGCAATTTGGGAAGCCCGACTTTCTTGATGATCTTTTTGATCGCCTCGATACCATAGCCGACATCGTGCAGTTTTTTAAGGTGGCGGCATCTTTCAAGCTGATAGAGGAAATAGAGTTCAGTGCCGTCGTCGGAGATACCGGAATGCTTTACAAGCTCTTCTTTTTCCCACTCTGCCAGAATTCTTTTCGAGATGTCGAGCTTTTCAGCAAGCTCGTCCCGGGTAAAAATTTCATCCAAACATGTACCTATGCGTATAGTTAATAAAAAAGATGACAGTGAACGAATACTAATATACAGTTTAAAAGTTAAAAACAAAATTTAAAATGAATTTTGACTCATAAATGATGTTTTTTATCGATTTTATAGAATTTTACTATTGGGTATCTTTGCAGTTTCCCGTTCAAAAATTTGAAAAATCACCAAACAGACATGAAGGAATCCACAGTTCCCGGAATTAACCATGGAAATTACCGTAAAGACAAGGAGAAAAGATGCGGTTTCTTTATCTGATCCTGACCTTTATTCTTTGGCAAAACATTTTCTGCCAGTACAGACCTGTTTTCATCGGAGTTGAGCAGGGTCTGTCGTCGTCTGCTGTCAGATCAATTCAACAGGACCCGGCAGGTTTCCTGTGGATTGCGACCTGGGACGGTCTTTACCGGTATGACGGACACGAATTCAGAAACTTCAATCACTCTCCCGGTGACAAAAATTCCCTCTCCAACAACAACCTTGTGAATGTTGCAATTGACGGTAATGACAGACCCTGGGTTACTGCGGTGAGTGGTGAAATCAATCTTCTGGACAGGAGGACAAATAAATTTTCGTTGCTCAGGGACAGCAAAGGGAAGCCTCTTACCGCTGTTTACAACGGGTTCCCTGTTAAATTCGATCGTGACCACATGGTCTTCCTTTCTCCGGACGGGATAATTCTGACCCGGATTTCCGATCTCAATTCTGTAAAGCCGGTGGAGGTAAGGAATAATGAGCCAAAGTCTCAAAAGGCTGAAGTGGCGGCTGTTTTTTATTCCGGAAAAGACCTTCTTCTAGTGGACAGGTTACAAAGGGTAACAAGAGTATCGGCGGGTTTCGATGTGGTTATGATTTCTGAAATGAAAGACGGCGCAATGCTGCTTCTCTCGAAATATGGAGAATTGCACGAATACAATGTTCTCAAGGGAGAGTTTAAGAAAGTGGTCAGACTGTTGAATGTAGCCTCTCCGGCATCCTTTGACGGGTACAAACTTCACATCGATGGCAAGGGTGTGATCAGAATTGCCACTTCGGAAGGATTTTTCAGTCTGGATAAAGAAAGGAGGGTTTCCAGAGAGCTTATACCGGGAGAAAATGAAGAGAAAATAAAGATTGACGGGCGTGTTTATACCATCTCGGAAGATTACGCGGGCAATATCTGGACGGGTACCCACTCAGGATTGATCAAGTTGGAGAAACGGGGTGGCAGGTTTATGAATTACCCCGGGGATGGTAATTCAGGAATCAACCCGCAGGCTGACCGGATAACTTCAATGATTGAGCTACCCGGTTCCAAAATCCTGACAGGTACCACCGGTGGACTTTACACACTGGACCTGAAAACAGGGAAATTCACTAAAAATCAAAATTTACCTGACGGTTTTGAGAATGTGCCGGTGTACCGGTTGTTCAGAGACAGTAAGGAGGATATTTGGGCTGGTACCAAAAAGGGACTGCTGAAACTGCGGTTTACAGGTGACTACTTGAGTTCATCCACAATTCTTTTCAAGTCAAATCCGTCGGTCGATGAGTGGATCAACAAAATTATTTCAATAACCGGAGACACAGAAGGACATCTCTGGATCGGGAGTACCCACGGGATAATCAGATACAGCCCAGTTTCAGGCGACTACAAAATATTCAATTACCATGCTGACTTTGGACAGGAGGGAGACACCTACATCCTTTCACTGTCCCATGACAATGGATATCTTTGGGCGGGTACAAATTCCGAAGGGTTGCTCAGAATAAATACCCGGGACATGACCCACACCCGCTACAGCACACAGGCACCCAGCCCTCTCAAGCTGAACAATGACAAGATAATGGCGATTCATAAAGACATAAATGGAAACATCTGGTTAGCCACAATGGGGGGTGGTGTGAATATCCTTGGGGCTGACCTGAAATCTGTAAGAACAATTACGACCGCCGGCGGGCTCGCCAATAACACAATTTACGGGATTCTCGAAGACTCTTCAGGCAACATTTGGGTTTCGTCAAACAATGGAATCTCCAAAATAAACCCCCTTACTCTCAAATCAAGAAATTACACAAAAAGTGACGGACTGGCTTCAAGCGGTTTCAATCAGAATTCATATTTAATGGGAAGTGACGGGAAATTCTATTTTGGCGGGACAGATGGCATCACCGTATTCAATCCCGGGGAGATGATTCCCGACACTCTAAAACCAAAGGTGGCATTGACCGATTTCAGAATATTTAATAAACCTTCTCTTGACCGAATAATCAACGGTGAAGTGGAGTTAAATTATGACGAGAACTTCTTTTCTTTTGAAATGGCGGCACTGAATTTTGAGAATCCCGCTTACAACGGATATATGTGGAAACTTGAAGGCCTGACGGATGAGTGGGTGAGTTCAGGAAACAGGAGGACAGTTGATCTCTCAAACATTCCTCCCGGCAAGTACAGGTTAAAAGTAAAAGCTTCAAACCGGGAAGGGGTGTGGAGCGAGGAAACCCTTCTTGCAAAGATTGTTGTAGTCCCGCCGTTCTGGAAAACAGTCTGGTTTACGGTTCTCGCATCAATCATTGCACTTTCGATTGCCGTATCGATTCCGGTCTCGATCGTCAGAAGAAAAATGAGAAAAAAGATTGAAACTCTGGAGAAGCAGAATCTGATAATGGAGGAGAGGGCAAAGACACGCGACAGAATCGCCCGTGATCTTCATGACGATCTCGCTTCCACTGTTAGCAGTGCCGGGCTCTACATTCAGTCGGCAAACGGCATACTGGGAGAGAATAAAGAGGCAGCAAAAACAATGATCGGGAAGTCGGCTTCTCTTATTCAGGAGGCAGAGCAGGCAATGAGGGATATTGTATGGTCGGTTTCTCCCGAGAACGATTCGGTCGATAATCTTGTGCTTAGAATAAGGTTGCTGGCGGGTGAATTGTGTGAGGCAGCCGGAATAAGATTCGAATTTTCAAAAATGGGCAACACATCCATGATACTGCAGGACGAAATCAGACGAAACATGTACCTGTCAGTAAAAGAGGCAGTGATCAATTCAGTAAAACACTCGGGGGCTGACCTCATCTCGATTTCGATCAGTGGTGAGGCAACCGGTATTTCGATTGTAATTTGTGACAACGGCAGGGGTTTCAGGATGGAGTCGCAGGCTGAAAAACTCGGCGGAAACGGTATTAAAAATATCCGAAAGCGGTGTGAAGAGATCGGTGCGGAAGTAAAAATTTCAACCGGGGAGGGAAAAGGCACTATAATCGAGATCCATCGGGAGATGAAGAAATGACCCGTTTGGACTATTTCATCAACGGCAAAATTTCACGATTTTAGCACATGGAAAAGCACGAAATAAAAATCGCCATAGTCGAAGACCACCGTGACTTCCGCGAAGGATTAGTGAGTTTTCTCGGTTTTTCACCCGGCTTCAGGTGTGTTGCTGCATTTCCCTCTGTCGAAAGTGCACTTGAGTCGCCGACAGGGTTTGAAGTGGTGCTGCTGGATATTAACCTCCCCGGGAAATCGGGTATCGAGGCAATTCCACTTCTGAAAGACCTGAATCCCGACCTGAAAATAATCATGATGACGATTTTCGACGATTCCGAAAACATATTTAATGCAATGCAGGCAGGAGCCGATGGATATCTTCTGAAAAATACCCCACCGGGCAGGATAATATCGTCTATAGAAGAAGTGGTATCAGGTGGTGCCCCGATGTCACCTTACATCGCACGGAAGGTTGTGGATTTCTTCAAAACGGGAAGTCCTGCAAACAATGATTATAAACTGACCCAAAGAGAGAATGAAATTCTTGTCTGTCTGGTTGACGGCACGGATTCTCATACGATAGCGAACAATCTTTTCATCAGTTACGAAACTGTGAGGAACCACCTCCGTAACATTTACGGCAAACTTCAGGTCACCTCCAAAGCTCAGGCAGTTGCAAAAGCATTGCGGGAAAACCTTGTAAAATGACGCATTTGCGTTATTGACCCTGATGTGGGCCCACCTTAAATTGCGATTAAACAATTAACAATTTAAGGTAATCGAAATGATAAAAATTCTATTTAATATAACGCTGCTCGGCTTCTTTATTACCCTCACTGTTTCAGCCCAATGGACAGCGGTCTCTTCACCTGTTTCTGATATGAAATTCGTAAAGGTGCAGTTCCTCGACGACTCAAATGGATGGATCGCTGCTGAATCAAAAGTGCTTCGTACCTCTGACGCAGGCAATACATGGAGTCAGGCAAACACCAATATTAACGATACCAGGGGATTTTATGCAATCTCAACCACTACCGCCTGGATTTGCGGCACCTTCGGAAAGATAAGTAAGACAACAGACGGCGGGACTACATGGGTTGCCCAGACCACCGGGGCACCAAACCTCTCGAGCATTGACGCCGTATTTTTCCATGATCAAAATAACGGTTGGGCTGCCGGAACTGACGGACTCTTGTTGAAGACCACCAACGGAGGAACGAACTGGCAGACAGTACCCACGAATGTAACTTCGGGTTTTGAATCAATTAAATTTTATAACAGCAATATCGGCTGGATTGGTGGTGGTTCCAAATTCTTAAGGACGACAGATGGTGGCACAACCTGGACACAGGTAAACCATTTTGCAGAGGTTCGCGACATCCATTTTCTTGATGCCAATACAGGATTTGTCTCGGATACCTGGGGACAGGACAATCTCGTTCATAAAACCACCGACGGGGGTGCAACCTGGCAAGCCACAACCACAATTACAACGGGGCCCTACTACTTCCATGGCGTTCATTTTACCGATGTTAACACGGGTTATGTTGTTGGCAGAACGATGTTTTTTCTCGGTAATCATGGAATTTACAAGACAACAGATGGTGGCACAACCTGGACTGCTCAGACAACAAACCCTGTACCGATGTTTGAAAACTTCCGATCGGTTATGTTCACTCCAAACGGAACCGGCTGGGCAGTTGGCGATAAAAGCGCGATCTACAAATTATCGGGCACAACTTCGGTAGAGGAAGAAAACGGAATCCCGGTTGATTTTGCTCTGAATCAGAACTTCCCCAATCCCTTCAACCCCTCGACAACCTTTTCATTTACTCTGCAGAGTGACGGTCAAACCGAACTGGTGCTCTACAACATGCAGGGAGAAAAGATCGCCACACTCATCTCTGAGTACCTCACAGCAGGAAATCACTCCAGAATTGTCGATTTTACCAAAATGGGTCTCAGTTCCGGAGTTTATCTGTACAGACTGAACTATACGGGCGCTGACGGCAAAAACATTTCAGCTTCAAAAAAACTTACACTTCTAAAATAACGACCGGCGTTTTTGGGTTGTTCCGGCAGACTGCTCTCACGGGGGTCTGCCGGTTTCCATTTAAATCAATTTTATTCCCATCCATATATTGGGTATTTTTACGGTTTGAATTTTTGAAAAAAGAGAAACCATGGAAATACTTAAATCGAAGAAAAAAATAATTCTTGAATATATACTGATTGCTTTTGGTGCTTTTGTGATGGCACTCGGAATCAGCATCTTCCTTATAGATGCAAAGGTGGTGCCGGGTGGAGTCAGCGGACTTTCGATGGCGCTTTACTATTTTACGAACGGGGCATTGCCAGTTGGTGTGGCTATCTGGATATTGAATGTGCCGCTTTACATATGGGGACTGAAAGAACTTGGAAAATCGTTCGGAATCAGGACTTTTTATGGATTTACACTAAACTCATTCTTTATCGATCTGTTACGGGGCGATTTCCCCGGAGTCCCGTTTATCAGACTTCAGGATACGCAAACAGTGAAGGATCTGCTCCAAAACGACTTCCTCTTTCTGATACTAATCGGTTCAGTTCTTCTTGGAACGGGGCTCGGGATAATCTTTAAGTTTGGAGGAACAACAGCGGGATCTGATATAGTGGCTGCAATTCTGAAAAAGAAATACGGAATCAAGCCCGGAACCGCCATCATAATGATCGACATTTTTGTGATACTTCTTGCGGGGTTTATCATCGACCAGAAGGGTCTCAGTCCCGAAAAACCTGCTCTTTCTCTCACACTTTATGCAATTTTTCTTCTGTTCGTTTCGTCACAGTTGATCGATTTTATCATCGACGGGTTTGATTATGCAAAAGCCGCTTTGATAATAACCGATAAACACAATGAAGTGGGTGAAGCGATAATGAATGAACTGAGCCGTGGCGCAACAGCTCTAAAGTCGAGGGGTCTCTACAGAAATGTGGATCGGGAAGTCATTTATACCGTGGTAACAAACAAGGAATTGCCCGTCCTGACCGAAATAGTGCATAAAGTCGATCCAACGGCATTTATGATTATCAATAATGTACATGAGATTCTCGGAGATGGCTTCAGGAGGAGGATTTAGGAAACTACAAGTTCACATTCGCCGACCGGCAATGTAAAGTAGAACGAACTGCCTTTGCCGGGGGTGCTTTCTATCCAGATTTCGCCCCCGTTCTTCTCGACGAATTCCTTGCATAGGATCAAGCCCAGACCTGTCCCTTTTTCGTTGTCGGTCCCGCGGGTCACGGTTTTTTCATCAAGCCTGAAAATCTTGTCAATCGTCCCGGCGTCGATACCCACTCCTGTATCCGAGACACTAAAGACGATATGAGGCAGTGAATGTGCTGCCGCGGGAACGAAACGGGCATCAAGTGTTATCTTTCCACCTGCGGGTGTGAATTTTATCGCGTTTGAAACCAGATTACGGAAAATGGTACGAACCATGTTTCTGTCTGCAAAAACCGACACAGGTTCAGTAATTTTGTTTTCTAATTTAATTTTCTTTTTCTCTGCGGCGGTGCCGTACAATCCGGTAATCACATCCAATACATCAGTTATCACGACTTTTTCCGGCTGGCAGGGGATGCGGTCGGTTTGTGTTCGTGACCATTCCAGCAGGTTGTCGAGCAGGTCGTAGATGTTTTGTGTACTGGCAAAAATCTGTGTGAGCAGTTTCTTCTTCTCAGAATCATCGATCTCCTCAAATTCATCCAGAATGACTTCCAAAAAACCGAGTATTCCCTGAAATGGACTTCTAAGATCGTGAGCAATGATTGAGAAGAACTTATTTTTGGTTCTGTTGTTGTCTTCGAGTTTTTTTGAATAACCTAGAATCTCGTTTAGCTGGTTTATCTCCGTGGTTATATCCCGGATTATGAAACCGATATAATACTCGTCATCATCCAGTATGACGGGGAATTTCCGTACATCATATACAAAATCCTTGAATTCAAATTGATAGAGCACTACTTCGGAGTCAGGCAGAATTTTATCGTCAAGAGTGCTCAAATGTACATTCAATTCGGGAATGATATTCAAATCACCTGCTGCCGGGAGTTTGTCGAATTTCTGACCCGAGGCAAACTCGGCAAAAACTTTGTTGAACGAAACCGGAGTGCCTCTCGTCGTTTTCAATCCAATCATGTCGACAGAACTGTTCAGGAACTCTGTTATAATGGAGAAATTTTTCTTTCGGGCTTCTTCGGCTATTCCCGCTACCAGTTTCTTAAACCGTCTGCCTGTCAAATACCGGTAAATGAAAAAACCGAGGGAAAATGTTAACAAATACCCGGAAAATAAAACTCCGAAGAGACTCGCAACATGGTTATTCCTGATAAAATAATCATTAGGTTTGACTTCAACCATAAAACTCTTGCCGGCGATTGAGAAATATGAAGTGTAGAGAAGGTCGGGGTCATTCACCACTTCCTCTGCTCCAACCCTTGGAGGGAGATGGTATATTTTCCTCATTTTTCCCGTTGTATCCCCTTCGAAAAGGGTGAAACTTAGTCCTTTCGGTTGCTCGGCAATTGAAAGAGCGCGAACAATTGAATCGATCGGGTAAACAGCCACGAGTACTCCATCGAGCTCGTTCCTGCCCGACTTATTTTTGAATACAGGTGTGAGAATAAGCCGGAAATTGGCAGTGGTATCACTGAAATGTGTCGAAGGTGGTTCGGAGATGTAAAGCGACTGATCGGAGAGGGAACTGTCGATTGAACTTTTAATAAAATTGTCGGTTGAAACATCCCAGTCGATAAAGTGGAGAAACTGAGAATAAGGCTCAATGGTTTTTATAAGGAAATAAGACTTTTTCTTTTCGTTGGAAGTAACAAGGGAATCTTTCTGAAATCTTTTAGGAGCGGCATTTCCAAGTTCATCCTGGTTGAGCATATCCGCCCATGAGATGATCCAAAAGTGATTGTTTTGTATTATGGAAGAGGTATATTTAGTGAATTCCGACTGCGTAATTTTATCACTTGCCTCAAAAAATTTCCTGATATCGTTCAGTTCATCGATGTCAATCAGAAGTTTTTCGGTGATTCTCTCCACCCTGTCACGAGCAGCATCATGGAACCGGGTTGCAAGACTCAAATTGTTGGAGTGATTTATATAGAGGGCAATTGCCGTGGTGATCACCAATCCGGCGAGGACAATAGTCAACGCAGTCCGAAAGCTCGAACGCTTAACTTGCAACAATAATGCAGAATTCTCCGGTTGCGTCATTTTTATTTTCTGGCAGCGTGTGCAAAGCGCCAACCATGTAAAATCACGAAAGTGATTTGAATCGGGTTTTGAAAGTAAAACCCCTCAAGAGTTGCCCTGAGGGGCAAAAAAACCTGTTTGAATTTAGTTATTGATCGCGTCTGTTGTTATACTCGTTGACAGCCATCTCTTCCAGGTCACTTTTCATGGGTTCAGGCAGAATAACTCTGTCATACCACTGATTGTCTTTTCCTCTTTCTTTTGGAGGCCTTACAAAAAGACTTTCTCTTCCTTCAACAACCTGAAAACCTTTTAGTATGATGCCATCAGAAGTCTCAATGTCAAAATGAGCTTTGGTGTTGGTTGATCCGTTTGTCAGTGAAAACCTTGTTATTTTCATTGCACTTCTTCCTTGATAACTTGATAAATACCCGGAGATGTATGCGGCAAAAGAACTGTCCCCGTTTCACGGATGTTCCTCGATTCGAACACTCTCTCAAGACACATTTAACAACCGATAAACCATGCCGCATTAATATAAAATAATGTAATTAAGTTTATCGATTTTCCTCCCTGCAAAATACGAAATCTGTTCTTATTTCAAAGAAAAAAATTAAATAATTGTGAAATTTTCATTTTTAATTCTGAATACCGGCTATAAACCAAGCGATTTATCAGTTCGACAGATATTTGCCGGTGATGTTCCTGAACTCTTTCAGAGCCTCATCCACTTTTTCGATATCCTTTCCGCCTGCTGTGGCTGACTGGGGTCTTCCGCCTCCTCCGCCACCGAGAATCCGCGCTACATCGCCGACAATCTTACCGGCGGAGAGGTTTTTTCCTTTCACAAGGTCATCGGTAACCACACAAACGAGTCCGACTTTACCATCGAACACCGAGAGGAGTAGCCCGACACCCGATTTCATATGGTCTCTCAGATCGTCACCGAGCTGCTTCAATTCCTCGTTGCTCTCAGCTTCTATCTTCGCACTGTAAAGGCTTATTCCCTCAAAACTTACAGGATTGGCAACAACTTTTGAAATCTGCTGTTTCTTGAGTGAGAGTTTGAAATCAGCTATTTCTTTTTCAAGTTTTCGTTTCTCATCAAGAAGTTTGGCGATCGAATCGTTTGCCTCGTGAATTTTCTCGAATTGCGAGTTGATGAACCGTTCAACTCCCGCACCGGTTACAGCTTCGATTCTTCTTACACCGCTTGATATGGAGGACTCGGAGATGATTTTGAAAATTCCAATTTCGGATGAATTCCGAACATGTGTTCCGCCGCAGAATTCAATTGATTTGTCACCAAACTGAACCACATTCACCAGATCGCCATATTTGTCGCCGAAGAACATGAGAGCACCCATTCCTTTTGCTTTCTCTATAGGCATGTTTCTGTGGTGTGTCAGAGGGATGTTCTCCCTCAAAACTTCATTTACCTGTGCTTCGATGTCGGCGAGCTCTTCTTTGGTTACCTTCCCAAAATGGGAGAAATCGAATCTTAGTCTGTCGGGACCCACATAGGAACCCGCCTGCTGGACATGTGAGCCGAGCGTTTTCCTGAGAGCCGAGTGCATGAAGTGGGTTGCAGAGTGATTACGCATGATATCCCATCTTCTTTTGCGGTCAACTTCAGCGATTACTTCCATTCCTGTATCAACGAGAACACCCGATTTGTTGTCAACCACATGAATAACTTTTCCTTCGTTTTTGAGGACATCCTCCACTGCAAGGCTGTTCTCTCCAATGCGAATGATACCCGTGTCATCAATCTGACCACCGGCTTCCACATAAAACGGTGTTTTGTCGAGGATTACCAGTTCAGCATCGCCTTCCCGTTTTAATCCCGTAATGGTAGCAATATCCGACAGCGATTCGTAACCTGTAAAAGCTGTGTTGTCGTTACTGATGGTCTCGAAGTTGTCGAGTCCGCCTGCGATGATGTTTACAGTGCCGATTTTGGTTTTTGTTGCTTCACGGGCTCTTTCCCTCTGCTCAGCCATGTGCTTCTCGAAACCTGCTTCATCTACCGTAAAACCCTGCTCCGAAGCGATTACTCTTGTGAGATCGACTGGGAAGCCGTAAGTGTCATAAAGTTTGAAGGCATCAGCACCGGGGATCTCTTTGATTCCCTGTTTCGAAAGATGTGCAGCGATTTCCTCAAAGTGATGGATGCCTCTGTCGAGGGTTTTGTTGAAACTTTCCTCTTCGCTTTTTATGATTTTCTTAACAAACTCTTTGTTTTCCACGATTTCAGGAAACTGGTGCCCCATCTGTGCGGCAAGTGTATCCACAAGTTTGAAAAGGAAGGGGTTGTTAAGATTAATTTTTCTTCCATACCTTGCGGCTCTTCTGAGGATCCTCCTAAGAACATAACCTCTTCCCTCGTTGCTGGGGACGGCGCCGTCTGCTATCGCAAATGAAAGGGTTCTGATGTGGTCAGCTATTACTCTGATCGGTACAATGTCATCTTTGGACGCATAGCTTGCGCCGGAAATATTTTCGATCTCTTTAATGAGTGGCTGGAAAACATCGGAGTCGTAGTTTGATCTCTTCCCCTGAATTACAGCTACAAGTCGCTCAAAACCCATACCTGTATCCACATGTTTTGCGGGGAGTTCGTGCAGGACACCGTTTTCATCCCTGTTAAACTGAATAAACACGAGGTTCCAGATTTCAATACATTCCGGTGAACCCGCATTAACCAGGGAGGCATCTTCATAGTTGTCACTCAGGTTAATGTGGATTTCGGAACAGGGACCGCACGGACCCGTTTCACCCATCTCCCAGAAATTGTCTTTTTCGTCAAATTTCAGGATGTGGGAGGGGTTAATGTCAGTCACTGTTTTCCATATCTCAAGAGCCTCGTCATCAGTTCTGTAAACTGTCGCATAAAGTCTTTCTTTCGGGAGTTTCCAGACATCGGTCAGAAGTTCCCAAGCCCAGGCGATCGCTTCTTTTTTGTAATAGTCGCCAAATGACCAGTTGCCGAGCATTTCAAAGAGGGTGTGGTGATAGGTGTCGTGCCCCACTTCTTCGAGGTCGTTGTGCTTGCCCGAAACGCGGATACACTTCTGAGTATCAGCAGCACGGGTATATTCCCTTTTACCTGTTCCGAGGAAAACATCCTTAAACTGGTTCATACCTGCGTTGGCGAAAAGAAGTGTCGGGTCATCGTAAGGAACCACTGGGGCGCCCGAAACGATTCTGTGTTGTTTTGAAGCGAAAAAGTCTAAAAACTGCTGTCTGATCTCTTGAGATGTCATATTTCTTTATTTAAGTTTAAATTTCTGGTCTTTTGTAATTGTCTTCTTAGTGAATTTGTCTGTTATTCTGATTTTTGCCGTGTACTCACCCGAATCAGCAGGTTGAATGTAAAACTGCACATCCATTTTGGTGTCGGGTTTGCTTTCGTCCTCGGTACCGAAATCGAGTTCTTCGAAGGTATCCAGTTTTTTACCATCGGGAGCGATAAGGTCAACCGAGAACAGAACTTCCCGTTTGAATTTCTCTCCATCGGGATTTTCTGTATGTCCCTTCACTATCACGGGGATATTGATCTCCCATTGCTGGGCAGTGCTGTCAATAAGCATCGGATACACTTCGGTTTTTACAATGGCAAAAACCCTTTCTTCACTTTTGCACCCTGAAATCAGAATTAAAGAGGCAAACAACGGAATAATAAAATGAAGTTTTTTCATTCTGACACATCCTTTTTTATAAACAAACGGAATGGAGAAAAATAAAGTTTCTCACATTCCGTTCATTAAAATGATTAAAACGGCTTTTTATGCGTTTTTTTTCTTGTAATCGTTGAGGAAAGCGACCAGATCCACAACACCCTGTAACGGGAATGCGTTGTAAATGGAAGCTCTTAAACCGCCAACCGAACGGTGACCTTTAAGTCCGTCGAATCCCGCAGCAGTAGCCTCAGCGATAAGCTGTTTCTCGAGTTCGGGGGTCGGAAGATTAAAGGTGACATTCATTAACGATCTGCTGCCGGGGAGAGCGTGAGCCCTGTAAAACCCATTGCTGCTGTCGAAACAATCATAAAGCAATGCAGCTTTTTTCTTGTTGGTCTCATACATTGCATCGAGTCCGCCATTTTCCAGGAGATATTTTGCAACCAGGTCGATAATGTAAATTCCGAAGGTGTTCGGAGTGTTAAACATCGAGTCGTTTTCGGTGTGTGTCTTATAATTCAGCATGGTTGGCAGAGAGTCCTGTGATCTTTCGAGCAGGTCTTTTCTGATGATTACCAGGGTAACGCCCGAAGGTCCGATATTTTTCTGTGCACCCGCATAAATGAGAGCGAATTTACTTACATCGATTTTTTTATACAGGATATCCGAAGACATGTCGCAAACCAGAGGTACACCCCCGGTTTCGGGGATATAATCGAACTGGGTACCGTAAATGGTATTGTTGGAAGTGTAGTGAACGAAAGCTGCCTCAGGATCGAGCACGATGTCGGATTGTTTCGGGACATGATTAAAGTTTGAAGCCTCGGCAGTATAGGATATATTAACGGTTCCCACTCTTTTGGCTTCTTTCACGGCTTTTTTAGCCCAAACACCGGTCACAATGTAATCAGCCTTGTTTACAGGGGGCATTAAGTTCATTGGTACCATCGAAAACTGAAGGCTTGCACCCCCTTGGAGGAAGAGAATATCATAATTTTCGGGTATATCGAGTAGTTTTCGCAAACCGTCCTTTGCAGATGCAAGAATGGCTTCAAAAGTTTTTGATCTGTGGCTGATCTCGAGAATGGACATGCCAACTCCGGGAAGCATAAAGAGGTCTTCCTGGGCTTTTTTAATTACAGGCTCTGGCAGAATTGCGGGACCTGCACTGAAGTTATATATTCTTTTTTCCATATCCGTATTCCTTTGTTGTTTTTTTAATCCGTTCCTATTCCACTTCGATGAGGTGGGTAAGGAGTCCGTCTCTCAATTTTGGTTCGAACCAGGTTGATTTAGGGGGCATCACTTCGCCTGCATCGGAGATTTTCATCAAATCTTCAACGGTTACAGGGTAGAGAGAGAAAGCCACGCCGAATTTACCCGAGTCCACTAATTTTTCAAGTTCTGCAGTTCCACGGATGCCGCCGATAAAATCGATTCTTTTGCTCGTTCTCGGGTCATCCACTCCAAGCACGGGTTCGAGAAGAAAGTTTTGCAGGATGCTTACATCGAGTGTATCACCCACTGAAGTTGCGCCCTTCAGCACTCCATCAGCATAATGGTCACCGGTAAGTTTGAGTCCGTACCACTTTCCGTCGAGGTACATGCTGAATTCACCTTTTTTCGCAGGTGAAGGGATACCGTTATCCGTCACTTCAAAATTCTGCTGGATTTTTGTGAAGAAATCTGAAACGGAGTTGCCATTCAAATCAATCACGACACGGTTGTAAGGGAGTATTTTCAATTCCTCAGCAGGGAAAAGGACGGCAATAAAGAAGTTATAATCTTCCGAACCTCTGTGAGCGGGATTGTTCTCTTTCGCAACCGCTCTTGCTCTCGAAGCTGACGCGGCTCTGTGGTGACCGTCGGCAATGTAGAGATTTTTTACTTTTCTTATCTCTTCGACGATCTTTCCGTTGTTTTCAAGGGGTATCTGCCACACTTCATGACGGATTCCATCGGGAGCGGTAAAATCATACAGCGGTGCGGTCAATCTGATGATATCAGCCACAAGTGAATTGACGCTTTGCACACCTTTGCAGGTAAGGAAAACCACTCCGGTTTGGGCACCGGTGGTAATAATGTGGTTCGTTCTGTCGTCTTCTTTAACCTTGCGTGTTTTTTCATGCTTCAGGATTATGTCGTTGTCATAGTCATCAACAGAAAATGTAGCTGCAATTCCCGTCTGGCTCCGTCCATCCATCGTCAGGCGATAGAGATAAAACGAAGCGTCCTTCTCCTCAATCAGAGGGGCGGAAGCTGTTATGTTTGCAAGATTTTCTTTTGCTTTTGTGTATATCTCTGTTGCATACGGATCCTGTGAATTCGGGAATTCAAGTTCCGACCGTGTAATTCTCAAAAAACTGAGTGGATTTCCTTCCGCAAGGTTCCTTGCTTCGTCAGTGCTTACTACATCGTAAGGTACGCTTGCTACCTGCTCGGCTACTCCTTTTTCGGGTCTCAATGCCCTGAATGGTCTTATGACCGCCATTTCGTATAACTCCTTTAAAAAATATATTAATGGAACCTCTAAATAACAAAATTTTTATGAATTGTAATAATTTTCAGGAGGAGCGGAGAAATAGTTATGAACTACTATCTATGATCTATGAGCTGGTTGAAACCTCCAGTTTCGGAAAAGGAGCGACAATCGTCCCGATTGTCCTGCCAACAAATTTATAATATGGGAAAACTCGCCCGGTCAAGTGCCATGTTCGTAAAATAGATGAAACATCCCCCCCCACACCGCTTCCCTCGAAGAGGGATAAATGTTTGTAGAAATAATGCATACCCCCCCCACACCGCTTCCCTCGAAGAGGGATGAATGTTGGTAGAGAAACGGAGCGCAAATTCCCCAAATAGCCCTTCGGGCGACATATGGGCAGGGGACGCAGATACGCGCGGAATGGACGGATTTTCGCAGATGAGATATTATGATTTCGGAAAAGGAGCGACAATCGTCTCGATTGTCCTGCCGACAAATTTATAATATGGGAAAACTCGCCCGCTCAAGTGCCATGTTCGTTAAATAGATGAAACATCCCACACTACCACCGCTTCCCTCGAAGAGGGATAAATGTTTGTAGAAATAATGCATACCCCCACACCTTTTCCCTCGAAGAGGGATGAATGTTGGTAGAAATAATGCATACCCCCCCACACACCGCTTCCCTCGAAGAGGGATGAATGTTGGTAGAGAAACGGAGCGCAAATTCCCCAAATAGCCCTCCGGGCGACATATGGGTAGAACACAGCGACCAAATCCCAAGAAAGCCCTTCGGGCGACATATGGGCAGGGGACGCAGATACACGCGGATTAGACGGATTTTCGCAGATAAGATATTATGATTTCGGAAAAGGAGCGACAATCGTCTCGATTGTCCTGCCGACAAATTTATAAAATGGGAAAACTCGCCCGGGCGAGTGCCATGTTCGTAAAATAGATGAAACATCCCACACCACCACCGCTTCCCTCGAAGAGGGATGAATGTTGGTAGATATAATCCATGCCCTCCATACCGCTTCCCTCGAAGAGGGATGAATGTTGGTAGAAATAATGCATACCCCCCCACACCGCTTCCCTCGAAGAGGGATGAATGTTGGTAGAAACAACAGCGACTACTCCCAAGAAAGCCCTTCGGGCGACATATGGGTAGAAAAACAGCGACCAAATCCCAAGAAAGCCCTCCGGGCGACATATGGGCAGGTAAAGCAACCGTTTTTTGTTAAAACGAATATCTTTTGTAAATTTACCGGAGGGAAAAATCATTAAAATGATGATTTCCTTATTTTTTTCTTTTCAATGTTTAATACTGAAAAATTATACAAAATGACGATTAAAGAGTATCTGGAAAACATCTCAAAGCGTTATAAAACCGGTATCTCACGAGAGCATGCCTATCGTGGTGATCTTCAACTGCTTCTTGAGAGCATGGTGCCTGATGTACTCGTGACAAATGAACCTGCAAGAATTAAATGTGGTGCACCTGATTACATCATCACAAGAGAAAATATCCCTGTTGGTTTCATTGAAGCAAAGGATATTGGTATTGATCTCTCCCACAAAAATCTTAAAGAACAATTCGACAGATATCGCAACTCACTCAATAATCTCATTTTCACTGACTACCTCGACTTTCATTATTATATAAATGGAAAATTTGTCAGTTCGGTTAAACTTGCCGATTTGCACGACGGGAAAATTGTTGTTCTGAGAGAAAACTTCTCCCGGTTTACCGACTTGATCACCAATTTCTGCCTGAAAACAGGCCAGACAATCACCAGTTCCAAACAACTTGCTGAAATGATGGCATCAAAAGCAAGGATGTTATCAGATGTTCTGGAAAGGTCTCTTGAAAATGATGATCTGGAAAATGAGGACTCATCCCTCAAAGATCAAATGAACGGTTTTAAGGAAGTGTTGATTCATGATATTGGGAACAAGGAATTTGCCGATATTTATGCTCAGACCATTGCGTATGGTATGTTTGCTGCACGATATCACGACCCCACCCTTGAAAATTTTTCACGGCAGGAAGCTGCTGAACTTATCCCTAAAACCAACCCGTTTCTTAGAAAACTGTTCAATTATATTGCGGGACCTGATATAGATGACAGAATTAAATGGATAGTGGAATCTCTCGCCGATGTTTTTCGAGCCACCGATGTACAGGAGCTCATGAAAGATTTTGGTAAAGTTGATAAAAAAGAAGACCCCGTTATCCATTTTTACGAGAATTTTCTTGCGGAATATGATCCCTCACTTCGGAAAGCCAGAGGAGTCTGGTACACACCTGCTCCCGTGGTCAACTTTATTGTTCGTGCGGTTGATGATATCCTTAAAACAGAATTTGGACTTAATGAAGGGCTTTCAGATACATCCAAAACAAAGATTAAAGTGGATTTTCAAGGGAAAAAAGTTGAACAGGAGGTTCACAAAGTTCAAATTCTCGATCCTGCTGCCGGCACGGTTACATTTCTCGCTGAAGTGATTAAGCACATTCATAAAAAATTTGAAGGGCAAAAGGGAGTATGGAGCAACTATGTCGAGAATCATCTTATTCCCAGATTAAACGGCTTCGAAATTTTGATGGCAAGTTATGCCATGGCACATCTGAAACTGGATATTCTACTAAAGGAAACAGGTTTCAAGCCAACAAAAGAGCAAAGGTATCGTGTCTATCTCACGAACAGCCTCGAGGAGTATCACCCCGACACAGGGACTCTTTTTGCAAAATGGTTGAGCAGTGAAGCAAATGAAGCAAACTTCATCAAAAGAGACACTCCCGTTATGGTGGTTATCGGAAATCCTCCATATTCCGTAAGCAGTAGTAACAAGGGAGCATGGATAGAACGGCTCGTTGCTGATTACAAAAGAGAACTGAATGAAAGAAATATTCAACCGCTTTCCGATGATTATATCAAGTTCATTAGATTTGGTCAACATCTGATCGACAAGAACGGGGAAGGGATTTTAGCGTTCATCACCAACAACAGTTTTATAGATGGACTAATCCACAGAAAAATGAGAGAATCGCTACTTCAAAGTTTTGACAAGATTTACATTCTCGATCTTCACGGCAATGCCAAGAAAAAAGAAAAAGCTCCTGACGGTTCAAAGGATGAAAATGTTTTTGATATTATGCAGGGCGTTAGCATCAATCTTTTTATTAAAACAGGTAAGAAAATAGGGAAATATGGGCAAATTTTGCATTCTGAAATTTTCGGTATTAGGGATATTAAATATGCTCAACTATTGGGTATCAGTCTTCCTGAGCTAAATTGGCAACTCATCCCAATAGGTGATAGTAACCATTTTTTCACGCCAGTAAACTATATGGAGATGTCAGATTACCAGTTATTTTTTCCCTTAAACAAGATATTTGAAAATTACAATACCGGGATTGAGTCCGGCAGGGATTCCCTTTTTATTGATTTTGACAAAAAGGAATTAGCTGAAAGAGTGGAATTTGTTTATCGAAATCTGGACGACCCAAAATTGATACAAAAATATGATATAAAGAACAATAGTAATTTCCCAATGATTGAAAATATAAAAAAAACAAATTTTGGGAAAGAACACATTAAAAGGGTACTCTATCGGCCATTCGACTTGAGGAGTCTGTACTATAATCCTACTGTTCTAAGGCGTCCCAGTTTTGCGACTATGAAACATTTTGAAGAGAATAATTTGGCTCTGACTTCATGTAGGCAGCAAAGCACTTTTGATTTTCAACATATTCTGGTTAGTAATACAATTACGGAAAGATGTACAGTTTCCCTTCAGACTAAAGAGACGGGATATGTTTTCCCACTTTACATTTATGATAACCATACCGATTCAACTACAAAAATTAAATTCAATGAAACAGAGAGGTGCTATAGACAACCGAATCTAAATTTGGTAATCGTTTCACAAATTGCGGACAAACTTAGACTAACCTTCACTCCGGAGAAAGAGGAAACCGAAGGTACCTTTGCCCCGATCGACATACTTGATTATATATACGCAGTTTTGCACTCTCCAAAATACAGAACAAAATACAAAGAATTTTTAAGAATAGATTTCCCAAGAGTGCCCTATCCGACCGATGCGGAATCATTTTGGGAAATGGTTAAACTTGGCGGCGAACTGAGACAGATTCATCTGCTTGAGAGTCCAACAGTCAGTCAATATATCACCCGTTATCCTATTGAGGGAGACAACGAAGTCGAAAAGATAACTTATCAGGATCAAAAGGTTTTTATTAATAAAACTCAATATTTTGAGGGTGTGCCACAAACAGCCTGGGAATTTTATATCGGTGGATATCAGCCTGCTCAAAAATGGCTAAAAGACCGGAAGAGCAGAATTCTAAACTTTGAAGATATCTTTCACTATCAGAAAATTATAGTCGCCTTGACAGAGACAGACAGACTTATGAAGGAGATAGATGAAGTGTTTGAGGTTTAGAAACTTTGACTTTATTTGCGATATTGTTTTTGTATTAAGATTGTAAAGTAGATTCACACGGAATGCTAGACTTTGCATGCTCTTTAGCTAAAAGGATGAAGTTTAATAGTATTTTCAGATATGATTAGGTATTATTTATAAAAAAAGGAAGTTTTATGAATTACAATGAAATTAGATATTTTCCTGATCGGTTTTACGCAGGTCTTGATGGGGTGAAAACAAAAGATATTCGATCATTAAATCGGGATATTGGATTCAAGAAGAAACATGCCCCAATCTTTCATGAGTATTATCATTATTTGATTAATCTTTCAACTTGTGCCGGAGTTCGACAATTTAGCATTAACTTTTTTGACAGGTTTAGAATAATTACTCGAATGGCCTCAGTTCTGGGTATTAACGCTTTCCCAATAAATAGCAACAAACATAAATTAACCTACGATGATGTTCGCTATTGGAAAGATGTTTGTAAATTTTTGAAAGAGGATGATATTGATAGGGATCTTGCGAAAAGATTCGGGAAAAACTTTCCAAGCTTTAAAATAACAAAAATCGAGCGAATTCGAAAAGATAACAAATTCAAAATAAATGGCATAAAGAGAATTGGGACAACAACTAGGATAAAAGTTCACATTTCTGATTGTTACGAGCGTGATTCATTTTATTTGACATTTGGAGCATTAGATGAATTCTTTTGTACTGCAATTGATGAGTATTTTTTTAGTCAAGATCTATCAACTCTTACCTCTGAATTCCTTTTAAATCGACCATACTATCCGTATAGATGTCTTGAAGCTTTCCTAAATTATTATCTCGAATTCCGACCCACTATAATAGAAAAAATATTAATAACATATACTGCACTAAATTCTAAGAATCCCGCAGATTCTTTTATAAGTATACTTGAAGGAATAAAAACGGTTGGAGAGAATGTGTTCAGGAAAGACCCAGAAATTTTTTTAAGAAAAGATGCAAGCTTGAAACTTGTCAGTATCGAAATAGTGAACTATATTAAAAGATTTAAGAATGAAGCAAAATCACAAGGGAGGTCTAAAATCGTGGAGGCTACGGGTTACTTTTGTGACATTTTCGAGAAGGCACTTTTATTGAGACAAACAGACCCTTTCTATTTTATTCGTCCATTTCTTGAAACGAATTCTCAAAATCATATAGATATCGATAATTTTAACAAGTCTTTTTTTGATATCCTTGAAAAATTTCCTCTTCCAATAATATTAATGAATAAATCACTTTCAGATTTTAATCGAAAGAGTAATTCATTAGAATTTACCTGTTTACTATTGGCAACATATGAAATTTTGGAGAGTCTGGATGTGGAAAGAATCGCCAAACGTGATAAGAATTTTTTAGATATATATACTTATCCAGACTGCAATAGTGACTGTGATGATTATAATTCAATTTCTTTTCCACCAAAGAATATTTTCCATTCAGCTCTGAATGAATTGGGATTATTAAAATTATATGATAATATGCCTAAACAACAAAACTTAGAGGGTACTTAAACCAGCTATTTACAAACGGAAAAAATAGCAGACAAAAAACTTACATCAAAAACACTATTATGGAGGTATTTGTGAGATCATTAGGATTCGATTTTCAAAAAGGCAACATTAGGTTTTGTCTTCTTGAAGGTTCTAAATCAAGTCCAAAACTTGTCTTAAAAGAAAGAGTGATAATAAATCCAACTCCTTGTATTCCTGAATACATGGACAGATTTGATTCGATATTTAGACAGATAATAAAGGCTCACTCACCTTCAAAGATTGGATATCGCCTTTCGTTAGGACCAAACAAAGAGCAAATTCACAATCTAATTTTTCCTGCAGCACTTCTTAATAACATCAGCTATCAGGAAGGGATCAGTTGTATAGAGTATGTAAAACAGAATTTCACCTCAACGAAATTTGGGTTACCAAAGGGACTAAATATGTTCGATTATTGCGATGATCATTTTGGATGTCATCCACCGTATTGGGACGATAATCAAAAAAACGCTTTACTATCTGCATGGTTGTGCCTATAAAATTGAGGGTTGATTAAATGGAAATTGGTAAGTATCAGATAATCTGTTCGCTTGGAGAAGGGCAGTTCGGCCAAGTATTCAAAGCATTCGATCGTGCAATCGAGCAAGAAAAAGCAATAAAAGTGATAAACATCGATTCTGATGAACAAATAACATCGGTCTTGAATGAAGCAAGATTGCTGAACAAGTGCAAACATAAACATATTGTTAAGATAAATGAAGCAGATGTATATGAATCGGAAGGTCGAAAGGTAGTAATTATTGATATGGAATTCATAGGGGGTGGTTCCTTAGAATGTCAATTAGCAAATACGTTTGTTTCGATTAAAGAGGTCAGGAAAATATTCATAGATATACTATTCGGCCTTGAGTTCGCTCATTCAAAAAGTATATTGCACCGCGATGTTAAACCTGCCAATATAATGATAGATAAGAACTACGCCAAGCTATCGGATTTTGGATTAGCAACTATTCTAGCTACTAAAACTTTAAATTCAATAGTTGGTTACACCACCCATCTAGCTCCTGAAATAATAGTTAATGGAACAACGACTCTTCAGTCAGATATTTATGCTGTGGGAGTATCATTATTTCGAGCGCTGAATAATATTGCGAATTGGAGAGAAAGAATAAATCAAATTGGTGATATAGGAGAAAGGTTAAAAAGCGGAACTCTATTAGAAACATTGGGATACGAAAGTTACATTCCAAAGAAAATGAAGGCCATTATTCGAAAGGCAACAAATCTTGAGGTGAATAAGAGATTTTTATCTGCCTCTCAATTCAGAAATGCTCTTGAATCGCTTAAACCCGATATCGAATGGCATAGAATCACCATTGATAAATGGACAGGTGAACTTCCTGAAAAAGGATTAATCACTGCGGAAGTAATTCAGACTGGGTGTCAATATACAGTACAAATTAAAAAAAATAATCGCCGAATTTTAGCTCTATGCCAATCATTTGATGACCTGGGCAAAGCAATTGCATACCTTCAAAATTATGTCGCCGAAACAACATTCAACTAATCTATCGGTTTTATCTTCTAATTTACTTCAACACTTAGAGCTTCTTGTCCAGACACCAAAGTTACCTCTAAATACCTAAAACATCACTCTATTGCAAACAATTCCCAAAAAATGTAAAAAATAATTTGGTTTTTCAAAAATAAAATACATTTTTGCATATTACTTACAAAAACAGGTTTTATTATTTATGTTGCTTGAGTTTAGAGTCAGGAACTATCGTACTTTTAAGGATGAGGTTGTTTTTAGTATGATAGCCTCCAATTACGATAAGTCAGAAAGAGAATCGGAGAATGTCCGATATGACGACAAGTTCAAACTTAGGATACTAAAGAGTGCAGCGATATTTGGTGCTAATGCCTCTGGTAAGAGCAAGTTTGTTGAAGCACTGTCGTTTGTTCGTTGGTTTGCTTTGAATTCGTTCCAGTCGCTAAAGAATGGTGACCCGATACAAGTAAATCAGCATCTGCTTAGTAAGGAGACCTCAAAAAAGCCATCCGGATTTGAGTTGGTTTTCCTCCAGGATGATACGATTTATCGATATGGATTTGAAGTCGATACGGTTAGAGTTGTTAAAGAATGGTTGTGGAAAAGAGAGAATCGGAAAGAGGTTATGATATTTAACCGTGATGGTGAAGAGGTTAATGCTCATCCGGCCTTGTTTAAGATATTCAGGAATGAATTTTTTAAGCCATTAATCCGTTCAAATTGTCTTCTGCTTTCCAGCGCTGCGCAAGCGAATGATGTTAATGTCGAAAAAATAATGCAGTGGTTTAGAAAGTTGAGGATTCTGTCCGGTATTGATTCAAGTTTCCAGGAGAAAATGACTGTTTCTAATTCAATGAATCCCGAAGTTAAAAAGAAGATACTTCAATTTCTGATATCAGCAGACATCGGTATCGTGAATTTCAATATAAAGAATTTGTCGCTGGATAAAACTGATGATTTCGACCCGACAATTGAGCCGTCCGGTTTTGTAAAAGTGAATAGCCTTCCTTCAGTTTTGGAAGGGGTAACTACAACTCACCTGAAGTTCGATGAGAAGAATGGTTCTGCAGAGGAGATAGAATTCTCAATGATAAATGACGAGTCGGGTGGTACCAGGAAATTTTTCTCTCTCGCCTATCCGATTGTTGAGGCATTGGCAGACGGAAACACTCTGGTGGTGGATGAACTTGACTCCGGTTTACACCCCAATTTAACTGAAAAAATCGTTGAACTATTTAATTCGATTGGAAATGTCACCGGAGCACAATTAATATTTAATACTCATGGCAGTAACATTCTCAGTTCAAAACTTTTAAGACGGGATCAGGTTTGGTTCATAGAAAAAGATCTTTTCGGAGCGGCAAAATTGTATTCGCTTTCAGATATACAGGTTCGCAAGAACGACAGGTTCGAAAAGGAGTATCTGGAAGGGCGATATGGTGCAATCCCGTATTTGGCAGAAATGAGCGATTTTTTTGGCAAACATAGTCGTTAAAAATACATTTGATATTCTCAAAAAAGTACTTATATTTGTACTTATTAATGTAAATAAATGAGAAAACAATGATACTTGCAAATTTTAGTGAGTTCAGGTCCAACCTGAAAAACTACCTGGACAGTGTTGAGAACGACAACGAAATTTTATTCCTTAAGAGAGCAACAGGTAAAGGATCGGTTGTCATGTCCATAGAGGAATATAATTCAATTATGGAAACGCTCCATTTATTAAAATCGAGAAAGACTACTGCTCGAATTCTGGAGTCTTTGGCTCAAATTGAATCTGGTGATGTTGTGACTGTAACGGAGTTAATTGATTAATGGAAATAGTCTTTTCTAAAAAAGCCTGGGAAGATTACACCGATTGGCAGACAGAAGATAGAAAAGTACTCAAAAAAATAAATGATCTGATTAGAGAAATTCAACGAACACCTTATGAGGGAACCGGAAAACCTGAGGCTCTTCGTTATGAATTGGCGGGTTTGTGGTCGCGAAGGATTACTCAAGAACACAGACTTGTATATAAAGTCGTGGATGATAAGATATTTATTTTGGCCTGTAAGTTTCACTACGATTTATTATAGATCCTAGTTTTTGTTTATACAAAACGAGTTAATAAAGTTGTTGCGAAGATGTTCTACCTGCATTTAATTGAATTTTAATCAGTTAGTCCGAAAAACAGGCATGTTCCCGACATTAATGTCGGAAAGTGAATTATGTTGTCTGATCAGAGTGAAATTTGGAAAACACTGAGATTAACTTCCTTACCATTTTCAATCCTCCCCCCCAAATTGAACCATCCTCCAAAAATATATGTTATAACATATAATTACTAACACGGAGAGAAAAATGAACCTGAATGACATCAAGAACATCCAAAACACGCACAAGTCGACGGATAAGATGCCTGTATTGTTTGTGGGACACGGGAGCCCGATGAATGCGATAGAGGAGAATGAGTTTTCAGCAGGGTGGAGAAAGGCGGGAGAGACACTTCCGAAACCCTCGATGATCCTTTGTGTGTCGGCGCACTGGGAGACTTACGGCACATATGTGACTGCGGTACCGAAGCCGGAAACAATCCATGATTTTTACGGATTCCCGAAGGAGCTGTTTGCGGTTCAGTATCCGGCTCCGGGAAGTCCCGAGCTGGCAAATGAAATAAAAGACGGGGTAAAATCCACGGAAGTGGGGCTCGATGAGAAGTGGGGTCTGGATCATGGTGCGTGGAGCGTGATAAAACATATGTACCCGAATGCGGATGTGCCGGTGGTTCAGCTCAGTCTCGACCGGCGGCAGGGTCCCGAATATCATTATGAACTTGCAAAGGAGCTCTCATTTCTGCGTCGTAAAGGGGTTCTGATTGTCGGGAGCGGCAACATGGTTCACAATCTTCGTGTAATTGCATGGGACAGGATGAACGAAAGTGAGTATGGCTACGACTGGGCATATGAAGCTGATTCTCAGTTGAAAAAAACAATCGGAAACGGTGATTACAAAAGCCTCTTCGATTATTCAAAATTTGGGAGAGAGATGAATCTCGCAGTTCCGACACCGGAGCATTTCCTTCCTCTCCTCTACACTCTTGGCTTAAAGGAAGAGGAAGAAAAAATCTCATGGTTTAACGACAAACTGGTTCTCGGCTCCATATCGATGTCGTCGTTGATGATCGGATAATCCCGCGAACAACTGAGCATTATAACCCGGACTTGATGGATACCGGGGACGGACGGTTAGCTGTTTTTGAACGATTTCAACTGTTCCAGGTATTCCATCGACTGAATCAGGTGGTCTCCGCCTGCCAGCATAACCACTTTTCTTACCCATGGCACTTCGACATTTTCCGGTGTGAGTTTTGTGAAGAGCCAGACTACAGGTATTAGAAGGACTGCTCCGAGAATGATATTGCAGTAAAGCCAGGTTTTGTCGCCGTGTACCCAGATGTCCACATTAAAAAAGAGAGCAAATCCGAGAATGATGTAAACCAGGAAAAAGGGGATCTGCAGAATTGAAATTCTCAGCCAAAAGAGAAAGCGGGTCTGCAGTTCCGTGAGAATGCTCTGATTGGTTACAACATCCCTGTTGAAATCAAATTTCAGAATGAGGAGCAACTGTCGCACTGATGCGAAAATAATCGCTACGGAAAAAACCGCAATCAATGAGGCTGATATTACGATAGAAGGAGAAGACAGATTGTTTAACAGAAAGCTCACCAGGAAGTTCAGGGTAATCAGTCCGATAAAAAGTTCGAAGCATGTGCGAATGAAGTAGTAACGCATGCCGTTTTTTCGATTTATTCCTTTAACTTTCCCGGTTATTGCAGGATTTCCACCCGAATCAAGTTGTTTGTCGAATTCCGCCATCAGTTCGTTGAGTGCCTTGTCTTCCATATTATTCTCCTTTATAGCTGTCGAATTTTTGTTTTAATAGTTGTTTTATTCTGCCGATTTTTGTGCCGGCATTTGAGACAGAAATACCAAGTATATCGGCAATCTCCTCGTGCTTCTTTTTTTCAAGGTAAAGCAGCATCAAAGCCTTGTCGAGTTCCTTTAGTTCGGAAATAAACTTTTCGAGCAGAGCCAGTTTGTTTTCGCGGTTTTCTTCTCCGGAAGCCGGGATATTGTGAAGATTTTCATCGTATTGTGTGAAGAAATTTCCCTTCGTCCGGTTTTTCCTGTAATGTGAAATGGCGACATTAAGAGCTATTCTGTACATCCATGTTGAAAATTTT